>NZ_JAWOUS010000013.1:0-150665 GCF_033339495.1 Vibrio sp. 2134-1 | reverse complement strand
CAGTAAATAAGTGATCAGAAATAGCGTAGGGAAAATGCTTGAGAACAAGGCGCAATTTTTCGATAAGTAGTTATTCTGCAATCAAAAATTGCAACGCAGTTATCGAGTATTTTAACAAGCTAGAATGACCAGTTATTTACTACGATTGGTATAACCTATACTCAATCTCACTAAAGTAACCAACCCCATGTGAAGCTCCACAAACAAAAGGCTGAGGAGCAGATCTTTACCCTACAAACAATGTACTAGCTATTTTGATTTTGTTAGTTCGTATGGCCTTAATATGAATGTTCAATATAACTAGGAAAACACTTGAGGACTTACTAGAAAAAGGGGGCTCGCAAAATTAGAGCAAAAGTTATCAAGCGGACTCAATTAGTGATGTTTGTGTAAAAGCACGTACAAGAAATATAAATGATAGATACAAAAAATCCCGCAGGGGGTGCGGGATTTTTACTAGTGGCTAAATCGGTTTAAAGGTGACTAGCCTTGAATACCAACGATTAACCATGGCGCATTAGGCGCAGTCAAGTCACGCTCTAGGTGCCAGATATCTTCGATTTCTTCTTCAACACCTTCTACTGTGTCACGGTAACGACCGCTAAACTGTAGACTAAGCTGTGCTTTATTTGCATCGTAATCAGCACGGACGATCTCTGCATCAACGTACATTACATCAGTATGCTGCTCACCGTCGAGCTTCGCGCGCTCTGCTTTTAGGTCTTCAAACAAGCTTGGAGAAACATATTCTTCAATAGTTTCTAGCTGGTTGTGATTCCACGCACCTTGCAGGATTCGATAGTGTTCACGAGAACCATTAATAAACGCTGCTTGGTCAAAACCCGGTGGGTAGTTATGTGGTACGTCTGTTTGAGCGCCAAAACCACCAAAGCCACCATTATTTGTGTTTGGTTGTTGCTCAAAGTTTTGCATGTTTGGTTGCTCAAACTTAGATGCGTTGCCACCAAATGCAGGCTGTTGACGATGCTGGTTCATACTGCCCTGCTTCGCACCTAGCATACCGCGCATTAGTTTAAAGATGACAAAGGCAATCAAACCAATAATTAGGATATCCATAAACTGGATACCTTCAAAAGCACCGCCAAAGAATGCAGCAAGTAGACCACCAGCAAGAAGTCCGCCTAGCAGACCACCCATAAGGCCTTTCTTACTTGAAGACTTTGTCGTCTGATCTTTGCCGACCGTATTGGTGTTTTGTTGCTGTTGTTTCGGTGCTGGTGCAGTTTTGTAGCTCTTACCGAAAGACTTACTGCCACCAAACTTCTTCGCTTCCGCGATAGGCGTTACAGCAACAGTAAACATCAATAAAGCAACAATAGAAAATAAACGTTTCATCGTTATCCTTAAAGTTAGCTATCTAAGATAGTGCCCCATTTTCAAGACGAAACAATCGTTGTTTCAAACAGTAGCACGCCAAAGATGATTTTTAAGTCATCATACTCTGTATACCGATTGATGAAAATAGCTTATAGAAGCTGACATGTATCAGAATATTGCCAAAAATGCAGACTGCTCACACTGCTTACAATTCAGCTGAAGGCGCTTGATCAATGTAAAAAAAGTATGGAATAAGTTCACTAATACTCCAGATTGTTTTACTTGAATTAGAATCAGTGACACAGCTCAGAATCCTACACCTTGAGGGCACTTGGACACATTGCCTTGTTGACGGTTAATAGGTAGCTGACTATCATATTGAACGATGTTCAATAAAGTAGTTTGAGAGTATGGCGCGCAGAAACGATCACACCCGAGAAGAGTTAGTGAATTTGACCTTAACAACGGTCAAAAACTTTTTAGATGAGAATTCTTACCACGAACTCAGTCTTCGTAAAATCGCTAACATGATTGGTTACGTGCCAAGCACATTGGTAAATGTTTTTGGTAATTATAATTTGCTACTGCTTCATGTTGTCGCTCAAACTTTAGATGAGTTATCTCAAGAAGCACGCAAAGCGACTAATGACAGCAAAGACTCCCATCAAGCGCTTTTTGAACTCGCTTATTGCTACCACGATTTTGCTCAAAAACACCCATACCGTTGGCAGTTAGTGTTCGAACACAACATGAATGGAGCAGAACTTCCGGAATGGCATGCCAAACGTATCGATGGTATGACGGGAATGCTAGAGTCACTATTGGCTCAAATCGCACCACATCGTACTGAATCCGAAGTGATTCAAGCGAGTCGAGTCCTTTGGTCTGGCGTACATGGCATTACTTTACTCAGTGTTGATGATAAGTTTTTCTCTAGTGAACCGATTGATGGCAAAGAGTTGATCAGTAACCTTCTTTCTAACTATCTCACGAACTGGTAGCAAAGGATTATCCATGTCATCCGACAGACAGCCGTCGTTACTTACGCAGAGAAAGTTCCTGCCCTATTTCATTACTCAGTTTTTTGGCGCTTTCAACGACAATATTTTTAAAAACGTTTTGCTGTTGTTTGTCGCATTCGCGGGCTCCAGTGCACTGCCTATTTCGAGCAATTTGTTCATCAACCTTGCGGCAGGCTTGTTCATTCTACCGTTCTTTCTGTTCTCTGCTTCCGCTGGCGTATTAGCCGACAAATATGAAAAGTCATGGTTTATTCGTAAGGTCAAACTATTTGAAATAGCCATCATGCTGTTGGGTGCCATCGGATTCATAACCGAAAGTTATGGTGTGCTTTTATTGCTACTGTTTTTAATGGGCACACAGTCAGCATTTTTTGGCCCAGTTAAATATGCCCTTTTGCCTCAAAAGTTAAATGCTAAAGAGTTAGTGCCCGGCAACGCTCTTGTTGAAGCTGGTACCTTTATCGCCATCCTTATTGGCACCTTAGGCGCTGGGATTATAGCCTCTGCAGACAACGCAAAATACCTTGCCGCATTTTGTGTCGTGATCTTCGCATTGTTAGGCTACTTGTCGAGCCGCTCAATCCCCTTTGCTGCAGCCAGCGCGCCCAATCTCTCTTTTCGTTGGCAACCATACAAGCAAACCAAACACACGCTCTCTATCGCCAAATCCGATCGAGTTGTTTTTCAATGCATAATGGCAATAAGCTGGTTTTGGTTTTTAGGCGCCGCATATCTAACACAATTTCCGAATTTCACTAAGATTTACCTAAATGGCACCGAGAGTGCGGTGTCTTTCTTGCTCGCTCTATTTTCCATTGGTATCGCGCTAGGGTCGCTACTTTGCAATTGGATCTCAAACCATCGTATCGAAGTCGGTATTGTGCCAATTGGTGCCTTTGGCATTACGGTATTTGGGTACCTAATGGCCACTTCCATTCCCAATGATCTACCTACTTTCCATAACTTTGTAGACTTCTTTAGATATGAGCCTTTTTGGCCATTATTTTTCTACCTATTGATGATTGGCGCTTCGGGCGGTTTGTTTATCGTGCCTCTTTACGCATTAATGCAGCATCGAGCAAAGGAAACCGAACGTGCTCAAGTCATCGCAGGGCTCAACATTTTTAACTCTCTGTTTATGGTCGGCAGCGCTGTCTTAGGTATTGTGTGCCTAAGTGTAATCAAGATGACAATTCCTCAGCTGTTTGCATTGTTAGCCGTTTTAAATTTCTTAGTCGCCGCTTACATCTTTTTGCAAATTCCTATTTTTGTAGTTCGCTTTGTCATGTGGATGCTTACGCACACCATCTATCGAGTTAAGCATAAGAATCTACACAACCTACCCGAGCATGGTGGGGCATTGATTGTATGTAATCATGTAAGCTACATGGATGCATTGCTACTTAGTGCCGTATGCCCAAGGTTGATTCGTTTTGTGATGGAGGAAGATTACGCCAACCTACCTCCATTAAGGCGCTTTTTACGTCGAACTGGGGTAATTCCAATTTCAGCGAGTAGCAGAAGCTCTATCAGACGTGCATTTAACGATGTGGAAGCTGCGCTAAGCGAAGGTCATATCGTCTGTATTTTCCCTGAAGGAAGATTAACTTCAGATGGTGAAATGAATGAATTCATGCGCGGTATTGATATCATTCTACGTCGTAGCCCAGTACCCGTCATACCTGTTGCACTTAAAGGCTTATGGGGAAGCTATTTCAGCCGCGCAAAAGGTCGCGCATGCTGTGGCTTACCGACTCGATTTTGGTCAAAGCTAGAAATTGAAGCTGGACAACCGGTGCCACCAAATGAAGCAACGGCAAAAACAATGTTCGATAAAGTGCATCAACTTAGAGGCGACTGGCGATAAATACACTTGAACACATGTTTAGGATAACTGAACATGTGTTCAAATCATTAAGACAAACTGACCACACCCAGTGCGATATACTCTCCCTTTCATTCACAACAGCGAATAAAAACCTTGAATAGAAACTACCTCCTGTTTGGATTGGCGTTACTTTTTTGTCTAACCCCTCTTGCCTCCTCTCCCATTGCTCTAGTTATCGGTTTTCTACTCGCAAGTTTTGGTTTTGTGCCTTCCGAGCTGCCCATCGCTTCTTTTACTAAAAAGCTGCTGTCTTACTCGATTATTGGCTTAGGCTTTGGCATCAACTTCGAGCAAGCGCTTACAGTCACATCGGATGGTATCGGCCTGATCATCGCCACTATTACAGGCACACTGATCATGGGTACTCTCATTGCCAGGGTACTTAAATTGGAGCGAGTAACCGCTTACTTAATCTCATCAGGTACTGCAATTTGTGGTGGTAGCGCAATTGCTGCTGTGGCACCGGCGATTAAAGCGAAAGACGAGCAGATTGGATTAGCACTGGCAACGGTATTTGTCCTGAACTCCATTGCACTCTTTGTGTTTCCTGTGATTGGACATGCTTTAGGGCTAGATCAACACACGTTTGGCACATGGGCTGCGATTGCCATTCATGACACATCTTCTGTTGTCGGGGCTGCCTCGGCCTATGGGGAAGAAGCGCTAACTACGGCAACAACATTGAAACTCGCGCGCGCTTTATGGATCATTCCTGTTGCTTTGATCAGTGCCGTCATCTTTTCAAGAGGCCAAAAAGAGTATGGAAAGAAAAAACTAGCTATCCCTTATTTCATTTTTTGGTACTGTGCAGCTATCGCGTTTAGCGACTTCTTTCCTCAATTTGAAATGGTCTATCACGGCATTTTCATTGGAGCAAAGCAAGCGTTGGTTGTATGTCTGTTCTTGATAGGTTGTAGCATTTCAATTTCAAAACTAAAGTCTGCTGGAGCTAAGCCGCTGTTGTTTGGTGTGACTCTGTGGGTGTTAATTTCGACCACTTCTCTAAGTTGGTTACTGTTTTAGATATTGGTGGTCTGCTTATCGCGTTGAGGGGACGGTATTTCCCGTTTGCTATTTTTGTATATAACGACCAACGCAATAGCGATCAAAAATGCCGTTAGCTCTGCAAGAGAGCGGGCTAGCCCTTCACTACTTATCGCGATACCAATTTGTAGTGCTACTGCCGCAATTAAAACTAGCTTTGCCATCCTGAACCTTATGCATTTTCTCTCCACGAAGAAGCATAATTATGATTCAGAGTTATAAGGATACGAAATTCTCTTTATGACTAATACATAGCAAAATTGACTAATGCTGAAGTGATGACAACAGCCACTCTTTCACGGCCTTACGTGAAATTTTGATCCCACCTTCTAGTAGAGTTAGTGGCATTACATGGTATCCCACTGGCCATTTAAACTTCTCTAACTTTGATTGCAAGTGCTGGTCATACTCCGACTTGCTGCGCAATCCATTGGTCTGAATCACAGCTACTGGTCTATGACCAAACTCCGCGTCTTCGACTGGAACCACTATACTCTGCACTACACCATCAATTTGGTTCAAAGCGGCTTCAATCTCTTCACAATGGATATTCTCACCACCAGAGATAAACTGATTGTCGGCACGGCCGATTATCTTTAATTCATCACCTTGCCACTCGCCAAGATCTTTGCTGTCAAACCAGCCTTTCTCATCCAGAAATGGGGTAACATGTCCTTGATGGAAATACCCTGCCGCTAATGTCTTACCGCCAACAAAAATGCGTTGGTCAACTAATTTTATCTTACGGTGCTTCAATACATGTCCAGCATTACTGGTGCTGTCAATTCTCTTTGCGGTAACGGTAGAGGCCGCCTCCGTCATCCCATAACCTAACCACGTCTCAATGCCTTGCCCTGATGCTCGTAGTGCCAACTCATGATCAACGTGACTGCCGCCCAGTAGCACATGTGTCAATGACAAATGTGCATCATCATCCAATAACCGTTTGAGCTGAGTCGCAACCAAAGAAGCGTGTGATACGCCCTGAATATCATCAACAAGTTTCCCTGAACCGACTTTTAGTGTTGCTCCGACATATAGCCAACGATAGACAATCGCTAATCCAGAGACGTGATACAGCGGAAGCGATAACAGCCAAGCATCTTGCTGAGTGAAAATGAACTCCTGCAACAAGCCCTCTGCAGACGCAAGATGCTGTCGATGTGTATGAACCACAGCTTTAGGCTCCCCTGTAGAGCCAGAAGTAAATACTACTGAAGCGAGCCGGTCATGATGATAGCTATCTTCAGTCAACGAATCACTCTCTTGCTGTGATACTGCAGGCGGTGAAAGCAATGTTGCCTTGAGTTTTTGTATATCATGTTCAGAAAAGGTCGAAGCGCACTCCTGAGAAAACCAGATAAACCGAGTTTGATCAGGCCTGTAAAGTGTAGCAAGCTTACCCTGCAACTTATCTAGTGGTTGTTCCATGGTCAGCGCAGCGAGCGCACCCAACTGTTTGGAGGCAAGATAAAACAACAGTGTTTCTACTTGGTTCTTGCCAACCAAAGTCAGCACATCCCCCCGAGTTACACCCAAGTCATTCAAATAGTGAGTGTATTGGTCAATACGCTTCGAGAGTTGTTGCCAGTTTAATACTTCTGTTGATGTCTTGAGTGCAATAGAAAAAGGGCTCGTTTGAGCCCAATATTTCCATGGTGCCTTCGCAATATTGTCTACGCAGAATGCCACACAATCTCCTGGTCTTTTAGAGGAAGAACGGGAAGTTCACACTTAGGCCAGCCCTGCTCTAGCTGAGCTTTGAATAAGCCAATCGTATCCAAACCTGGAACTTCATCAGGCAGCTGCCATTGGGCAAAGCGCGCTAATTGAGTTAAACCGAGACTGGATTCAATGCTCGAGCTAATCACTGCTTTCATCCCTAGTGACTTCGCTTTCTTTATCAGTGTAATACAAAAATCCACTGAACCAATGAGTGTGGGTTTGATGATGATCGTTTTCACACCAGTTAGATCTTCAAGACGGAAATCTTCACGACGAACCGCATCTTGCAATGTTTCATCCCAAGCGATAGCAATACCAGTATTAATCGCAAAAGAGAGACTATCGCCAGGAGAGCGGCACGGCTCTTCCAAAAAGGTAATGCGCTGACGCAAAGACGGAGTAATGTATTTAGCAAACTGCTGCGCTTTTTCTGGTGTCCAAGCGCGGTTTGCATCAAGTCGAAGCGTTAATTGAGGGATTGATTCAAGAAAAAGGTTCACAAGCATGCCATCGCGAATTGGCTCATAAAGTCCAACTTTCACCTTAGCGACTTTCTCACCTTCCATTTCGTTCAGCTTTGGAATGAGCTCATCTGGGTCGCCAGTGCATAGTGGCGCTGTTTGGTATTTACCTTGTTGTGGTAAGCCACCAGCTAATTCAAGCTGTGCCATCGATAAACCAAACGCAACCGACGGGTACATATTGGCATAATCCACATCCAACTCTGCAACCCAACGCTCCGCCTGTTCTTGTAGCTGAACACCCGCATCTTCGGCGCTCTCTAAGCTAAAACCAGGAAGAGGAGCGACTTCTCCAAGCCCTGTTTTACCATCTTCGGAAAGCGCAACAACATAACCAACACGTTCGGTTAGCTTGTTGTCACGTAGGATGACACCACTATCCATGGGCAAGCTATAACGATAAATTTTCGCTTCACGCATAATTCAAGTCCTATGTAATGCCGTATATTTGAGCGTTCTGACGAGCAATCCCACCAGCCTCCCAGAGGGCGAGGCGCTCAGGAAAAAAGGAACAGAGGAGCTAACACGCTCCTCATTTAGACGGATTATGGGTTGCGAGGGAATTTATCGAAGTCTGGGCGACGCTTCTCGTTAAAGGCATTACGACCTTCTTGGCCTTCATCTGTCATGTAGAACATCATCGTTGCGTTACCCGCTAACTCTTGCAGACCCGCTTGACCATCACAATCTGCGTTTAATGCAGCTTTTAAGCAACGCAGTGCCATTGGGCTGTGCTGTAGTACTTCACGACACCAACGAACGGTTTCTTTCTCTAGATCCGCTAGTGGTACAACTGTGTTTACTAGGCCCATGTCTACTGCTTCTTGAGCATTGTAGAAACGACATAGGAACCAAATTTCGCGAGCTTTCTTTTGGCCTACGATGCGAGCCATGTAAGATGCGCCCCAACCTCCGTCAAATGAACCCACTTTAGGGCCTGTTTGACCAAATTGAGCGTTGTCAGCTGCAATTGTTAGATCACACATCATATGCAGTACATGACCACCGCCAACAGCCCAACCAGCTACCGATGCAATAACTGGTTTTGGACAAGTACGAATATCGCGTTGGAAGTCCAATACGTTTAGGTGGTGCGTACCTTGGTCGTCTTTATAGCCGCCGTAGTCGCCACGGATCTTCTGGTCGCCGCCAGAACAGAATGCGTCTTCACCTAGACCTGTCAGAATGATCACGCCAACACCAGAGTCGTAGCGTGCATCTGCCAACGCATCAATCATCTCTTTTACCGTTTGAGGACGAAACGCGTTACGCACTTGAGGACGTGCAATAGTGATTTTCGCGATACCATCTACAGACTTGTGATAATGAATGTCCTCGTATTTCTCGCTGCAATCTTTCCATTGAACCGGAGCGTAAAGTTCTTCTTCAGAAATGCCTACTGTTTTAGCCATGGTGATTCCCATTGTTCTCGTTACTCTCACCAAAGTGAGACTGAATTATTTGCTTGATATGTATCGCAAACTGTTTGGGCTGCTCTTGATGGACGTTATGACCAGCGCCTTCAACTTGTCGATACGCCAACCCGCTACGTTGTGCCAGTTGGCTAAATTTTTGGTCTTTCTCACCACACAAGTAATACACTGGTATGTTCTGCTTTTGCAGTGAGGGCAACAAATATGCCTGTTTGGCTAACGATGTCGCCATCAACGTATTCGCCACCGCTGAGCCAAGATTATCACTTCGCTTCGCAATGAATGTTTGTCTTTGCTCATGGTTTAGTGAAGAAAACACCGCTTGTTGGTACCAATCGTTCAAAACACGTTCAAGTGGTTCAGTTTTGAAACGCATTGCCCAGCGAGCATCATTCTCTAATCTCACCTGTTTCTCTGACTCAGTTTGAAGCCCGAAGTTTCCCCCTTCAATAATCGCGCCTGCAATATTGAGATCTGGAAAGCATTGATGGGCAATACCATGCATCGCAATGCGGCCGCCCATAGAGTATCCAATCAAAATAAGTGGTTGTTGTGAGGGAAATAATAAAGATAGTGTGGAACCAAGAAGTTTGCAGCAATCATTTAAATCGCAGCAAAAAATAGATTGGCTGCGTCCGTGACCAGGAAGGTCAACCGTCACACGCTCATATTCGGGTAATGCATTTAAACACGCGAGCCAATCGGCACCGCTACCGAGTAAGCCATGCAAAAACACCAAAGTGGGCAACGTTCTACTTTGGTGTTTTTCTAATACAGGGAAACGTTCAAAGTAAAGCATTCAGACTCTTATTAAATGCCTTGAGTGTCTCAGCAGCTTGGTTAGATGGGGTTTGAACCTCGACCAGCAACGTTCCTTGGCGGTGACATAAATGCTCTTTTACAGATGATTGGAATTGCTCCAGTGTAGAAACATGCAAATACGCCAAACCAAACTGCTTTGCCGCGTGTTCAAACTGATAACCATGAGGCATTTGATAATATGTCGTCCTGCGCTCTGGTGGTACTGGCAACATATCAAAAATCGCACCGCCGTCATTATTAGTAACAACAAGTACCGCCGGCAGTTTATTGTGAGAAAATAGCGCCAGAGAATTGAGATCATAAAGTGCTGCTGTGTCACCAATATACACCAGTAACGGATTACCTCTTGCCCGTTGCACGCCTGATGCCGTAGCAAACAAACCGTCAATCCCTGACGCGCCTCGATTAGTGAAAACCTCTACACCATCCAATTTTCCGTACATATCAACAAGCCGAACAAACAAGCTATTACCCAAGAAAACATCTACGTTCTTTGTGCGCTCGTTGATGTCTGCTGCCAACGCAATTTCGTCAACGGCAGACGCTGAATCAGATAGGAAGGCTTCTTCGATACGTTGATGAACTCGCTTAACGTCATTCGCTAACCTATCAGCCCACCCAGCAAATATTGACTTCTCAAAGCTAATGCGAGAAACCCACGTTTTAGGAGGCTCAACCCAGTGCATTTGCGCCAGATGATTTTGGTTATTCCGGTCCATACAAGGTGAGACATACCAATACTGAACGTCTTTATCTTGTTGACTCTGCGAAACTTGTTTATCAATCCAATGATTCAAACGTTTTGAGATGATTCGGCTACCAAATTGGATAATAAGTTCACAAGATTCAAGCTCGTTTGCGAACTCGGGAAGTTGAAGCCATACATCGTAATACGCCCAATCCGAACTGAGACCACTTTGCGGGTCTGCAAGTACTGGCCATCCCATCTTTTGTGCAAATGCCTGCGCCGACTTCGCTTGTTCAAGCGGTAAGCTGCCAATCACAACCAAGCCTTTTTTGTCCGAAAAAGACGGGATGCTCGCCTGTGACAAATGGCTAAAACGCTGAGTATAAGTGCCGCTTCCTTTTCGCCATCCGGCGACCGAATCTAAGTAGGTTTGATAATCCGCTTTTGCGCCGTTGGAATACAAAGGCTCTGGAAATGCACAATTAATATGAACGGCACTACCCTGCAATTGCTGAGTAAACATCACTTCGTCAACAGAGGTCAGCAACCAGTTAAGCGACGTTGCTAAATTTGGGCTTGGTAAATTCAAACTGGCCGAAACATGATGTGAAAAAATACCCAATTGATTTATCGCTTGGTTTGCACCACAGCCGACAAGTTCTACTGGACGATCTGCTGTCAGCAGCACCAGTTTTTCACCAGTAAGTTTGGCTTCGGCAACCGACGGTAGTAAGTTCGCCACTGCCGTACCAGAGGTAACGATAATTGCCACGGGCTCCTGAGTAGCTTTCGCTAAACCAAGAGCCATAAAGCCCAATCCACGCTCATCAAAATGAGTATGAATGGAAAAGTCGGACTGTTCTGCCGCTTCTAAAGTTAAAGGCGTAGAACGAGATCCGGGAGCGATACAAACATGCTTAACGCCAAATCGTTGAAGCTCAATCAATATGGTTTCTGACCAAACTCGATTGAGCACCGCTTGGTCATGACTCATGATGCGACTCCCAATGGCGGATGATCAGAAATCAGCGTAAGTAACGTCGACATTTTCTTATCAAGTTCTGCCCACTCATGTTCTGCAATGGAGCCTGGAACAATCCCTGCGCCCGCAAACAGTTGTACTTGCTCACCGAGCACAAGCGCACTTCTGATTGCGACACAAAACTCTGCTCGTTCATGGCTGATGTAACCCATTGACCCCGCGTACCAGCCGCGTGCAAAGGGCTCATTATCAAGAATAAACTGCATAGACTCTTGTCGGGGTAAGCCAGCAACCGCCGCTGTTGGCTGAAGCGCCGATAACAACTGAACACCATTTATCCCCGCTCTTAGACTAGCGTGAATATTTCGCTTAAGGTGCTGCACTTTTCGTAGTCTGACCAAACTCGGTTCAGCTTCCACTTCAACCATTTCAGAATGCGGTGATAGACGATCAATGATGTCGTCCACCACATACTGGTTTTCGTTGAGGTTCTTTTGGTCTTGGGATAACCAATTCGCCAACTCCATATCTTGAGTGGCATTGTCTCCCCGACCAATCGTACCTGCTAACGCTTCGGTATGTAGCTCATGCCCTACGCGAGAATACAAACGTTCTGGCGTAGACCCCATAAAACTGTGCTTACTGTCTAAGCTCAGCATGAAATGGAAGCTATGATGGTTATTTAAGTAACTTGCTTTAAGTAGCTGTGCAGCACTTAATGTGTTATCAAGCTGCACGGTAGAGCGACGCGCTAAAACCACTTTCTTAAAATCATCATTCTCTATACCAGTCAGAACCTTATGAACTAACTCATTCCATTGAGGCTGACTTGGCGTATGAACAATAGAGCGGATGTGAGACGAAATTGGAGCTAAGGTTGCGACCTCACAAACCAGTTTATTCAACCCAGCTAGAGTTCGCGCTTTGTCTTCTGAAATATTAACTGCGAGAGACCACTGTTGGTCAAAACGAATTAACTCAATTTGAGGCAAAAAGAAAAAAGAAGGCATACAGCGACGATTCTTCTCATGCTGTCCATCAAAAGAGCGCCCGCCCCAGACTCTTTGCCCTTCACCTAGAATGGTATAAGCAGGACCTGGCTCAACAAAAGCGTGCAATTGCCCTAGTGCAACGACCTCTTCACGTGTATCGCGGGACTGCCAATAAAACTTAGGGAAAAGTGGTTGTGCATCAAGCCAATCAATAAATGAGAAATTAGGTTTCTCGCTAAGGGGCTCGACCAGACGTGTTTGATTGCCTTCCGATTGCTGAACTCGCTCGATAATTCTCTTTACGGCTTGATGGAACTGTGACAAATCAACCTCGTTGTATGTGAGGATAAATGGTAACTGACGGCTACTCTAAGTTTAGACCCAAAGCAAATCAAGGTCGTATGCGATCTTTTGCAAAATCCTGTGATAGCAAGCGAGCAAAACTTAACCAGCAGACAGATTATTTACAGATATATATTCTAATAAAAAACAAATTATTGTATTTTAATAAAGAAATTAACGAATTTTTAGGAATTAAACAATGCAAAATATCGGGATGTCGTCAAAACTCGACAATGTCTGCTACGACATTAGGGGTCCTGTACTCAAACATGCTAAGCGCATGGAGGAAGAAGGGCATAAAATCCTAAAGCTAAACATTGGTAACCCTGCCCCATTTGGTTTTGACGCCCCTGATGAGATTTTAGTCGACGTGATTCGTAATCTGCCGACTTCTCAAGGCTATTGTGATTCCAAAGGCATTTACTCTGCTCGTAAAGCTGTGGTCCAACACTATCAGCGTAAAGGTATACGCTCGCTAGATGTCGAAGATGTGTATGTAGGTAACGGCGTGTCTGAGTTGATCGTAATGGCCATGCAAGCGCTATTAAACAATGGCGACGAAATGCTGATCCCAGCACCAGACTATCCGTTATGGACAGCTTCAGTTGCACTATCTGGTGGTAAGCCGGTTCATTATCTATGTGATGAAGAGGCTGACTGGTACCCAGACCTTGAAGACATCAAAAAGAAAATCACACCAAAGACACGTGGCATTGTTCTGATCAACCCGAACAACCCGACAGGTGCGGTATACAGCCGTGACTTCCTACTTGAAGTGATTGAGATAGCACGCCAGCACAAACTGATCATTTTCGCAGATGAGATCTACGACAAAGTGTTGTACGACGGTGCAACACATACCTCAGTCGCCACACTCACTGAAGACGTGCTAGTCATGACATTCAATGGCCTTTCAAAAGCCTACCGTGTTTGTGGTTTCCGTGGTGGCTGGATGTTCTTAACGGGGCCTAAACATCTGGCTCAAGGGTACGTGAATGGCTTGGAGCTGCTTTCATCGATGCGTTTATGTGCAAACGTACCAATGCAACATGCCATTCAAACCGCGTTAGGTGGATACCAGAGTATCAATGAACTGATTTTACCTGGCGGACGCTTGTTAGAGCAGCGCAACCGAGCGTATGAACTGATCAATCAGATTCCTGGCGTTTCTTGTGTCAAACCTAAGGGTGCGATGTACCTCTTCCCGAAAATCGACACTAAAATGTACAACATCAAGAACGATCAACAGATGGTTTTAGATTTCTTAAAACAAGAGAAAGTCTTACTGGTGCAAGGTTCCGGCTTTAACTGGCCAAAACCAGACCACTTCCGCATCGTGACACTACCGCACGTTGAAGATCTAGAAATCGCCATTGGACGTTTTGAAAGATTCCTATCAACCTACAGCCAGTAATGAATCACTGGTAGTAATTAGTGCTGATCTCTCATATGCTTAGAGGAACTCCTAGTGAGTTCCTTTTTTACACCAGAAACGGAGAAAGCCATGAAAGAAAGCCATTTTTTCGCCCACCTGGCTCGAATGAAGCTGATCCAACGCTGGCCTTTAATGCGGTCCGTCTCACCAGAAAACGTTTCAGAGCATAGCTTACAAGTTGCTTTTGTCGCTCATGCCCTTGCCCTCATTAAAAACAAAAAGTTCGGCGGCAACCTTAATCCAGAACGCATCGCGATTCTTGCCATGTACCATGACTCCAGTGAAGTATTAACGGGTGATCTTCCGACTCCAGTGAAGTATTACAACCCTGAAATTGCCAAAGAATATAAGAAGATAGAATCGGCAGCGGAGCAAAAATTACTCTCAATGTTACCGGAAGAGTTCCAAGATGACTTTGCCCCCTATCTTCTTTCTCACTCTGCTCACGAAGAGGACGCAAAAATCGTTAAGCAAGCCGATTCCATCTGTGCCTATTTAAAATGTCTCGAAGAACTAAGCGCCGGCAACCATGAGTTCGCTCTGGCAAAAAAACGCTTAGACGTCACTTTGCAAGAACGCAGAACGCCTGAAATGGATTACTTTCTCAATACCTTTGCCCCAAGTTTCGAATTATCGTTAGATGAAATCAGTTAGCTTACGGAGATAATCGTGTCGTTTGAATTACACCCGCAATGGCAAGAGCGCCATGATGATGAGCATAAAATCCGTCGAGACGACCATCGGAGCCCGTACCAACGAGACCGAGCGCGCATTCTTCACTCGGCTGCATTTCGACGCCTACAAGCAAAAACCCAAGTACACGGCAATAGCTTGGAAGACTTTCACCGCAGCCGGTTAACACACTCCTTAGAAGCGTCGCAACTCGGGACTGGTATCGTCGCCCAACTAAAGAAAAAACAACCAGAGTTCCGTGATCTATTGCCGTCAGACAGCTTAATTGATTCATTATGTTTGGCGCACGACATCGGGCATCCTCCATACGGTCACGGGGGAGAAGTCGCTCTAAACTACGTAATGCGCGAACATGGCGGCTTCGAGGGGAACGCCCAAACCTTTCGTATCGTCACTAAGTTAGAGCCTTATACCGAGCATTTCGGAATGAATTTATCACGCCGCACACTGCTTGGTTTGATTAAGTACCCTGCCCTCATTAGTCAAACACGCTCCGTCAAATTGCCTCAACCAGCCGAGCATCAACGTAAACTAAAAGCAAAAGATTGGAGCCCAGCTAAAGGCATTTATGATTGTGATAAAGACTTATTTGATTGGGTAATTGCACCGCTTTCTGACAACGACAAGGCATTGCTTAGTCTGATGCGTTCAACGCCAGAATCGGAGTTTGAGCACAGTAAAACGCGTTTTAAATCACTCGATTGCTCAATCATGGAGCTAGCAGATGATATCGCCTACGGTGTTCATGATTTAGAAGATGCAATCGTACTTGGTATGGTGACACGTCAGCAATGGCAAGAAGGCGCAGCAAGTCAATTAGCGGACTGTGGCGACCCGTGGTTTGAAGCTCATATCGATTCCATCGGACAGATGCTATTTAGCGGTAAGCACCATGAGCGGAAAGATGCCATCGGTGGTATGGTTAACGCGCTACTGACCAGCATTTCAATCAAAGCGGTGGATGAGCCGTTTAATAACCCGTTACTGTCTTGGAATGCGTGTTTAGAACCACAGATGGCACGTGCACTTGACGTACTCAAGCACTTTGTCAGCACCTTCGTTATCCAAGTCCCGCAGGTTCAGATCGTTGAGTATAAGGGTCAGCAAATTATTATGGATATTTTTGAAGCGTTAACAGCAGACCCAGAGCGATTACTACCCGTTCATACAAAAGATCTGTGGTGTCAGGCGAAGAGCGAGAGCAATAAGATGAGGGTCATCGCCGATTATATTTCTGCAATGACCGATGGTCACGCGCAAAAGCTACACCGCCAACTTTTCTCTTCCATCGTTCTTTAGTAACACTCAACCTTTCAAGTAATTCTTTTCAAAAACGCCCGGAGGCATCTGGGCGATTTGGAATTCGATCATATTTTCAAAGGCATGCATAAGCGGTGTAAAGTCGCGCTCGGGTTCAAGCAAGCGAAGCGAATGATAACCAGCCTCGACAGTCGATAAGCTATTCTCAGAGGGCGCCTTACGAATGGTGTAGTGCCCTTGTAGTTGCTTAGGCAACTGCACGGTTGGGAGTGGATGTAAGTTGCTTGAGAGTTGCCACATTTTGTACGCTTTTTTCCACGTACCATCGAGCAAAATCAAACGTATTTTCTTAGATACACTATGACTCGCTTGAGTGATTTCAGAAATGCATCGTGACTCTTCTGATGGGTAAAGAACAAAATGTTGATATGACTCATCCGCTAATAAGTGATTTAAGGCATCATCACAAGAAAAGTCCTCTCCTATCAAACAAATACAGTTATCTAAACTCAAATTGAGAATCCGTGCCGTACCAAGCGGACGATGTTCTTCACTCGTGTGCTGAAGAATGATAAGTTCTACCTCGCTTGCCAGCGGTACAATCCATTGGCAAATACACGCTTTTTGCGATTTTCCACAACGAGAACAATAACGAGACATAGAGTGAACCTTTATACCTTGCTGAGTATTATCAGCGTGATCTGTTTGATACTTCAATTTGAACCAATGGCAAGCCTAACCGAGTGGCACAGCTACAATATACGCCATGGTGAATGGTGGCGAATCGTAACAGGAAATCTCACACATACCAACTTTGCGCACTTAGGAATGAACCTCGCCGGATTGTGGATCATTACTTTTATTTTTCGCCCAAGCACTCGTAACTTCCTTATCGTTTTTTCAATCTTATGTGCATGTGTTGGTGCGCTGAATTTGTTTACCAACATGTCGGTATACGTGGGTTTATCCGGCGTATTACACGGATTGTTTGGATTTTGGGCGCTCAGAGAAGTCTTTGAAAGCAGAAGAAGCAGTGTGTTGTTAGTTGGAGGACTAATCGCCAAAGTAGCATGGGAGCAGGTCTATGGCCCATCCAGCAGTACTGCTGAGCTTATCGGTGCAAACGTTGCTATTGATGCTCATATGTTTGGCGCACTCGGTGGGTTAGTAATGGCTTTACTGGAAAAAGGCCTTCGCCGTCGTTTATTCGGATAAAAAATCCCGAACCACGAAAGAGGGGCTGGTTCGGGAAAGCAGTAATAGGGAAACAGATATTGTTCTGAATTCAGACTCAATATCTGCAATACATCAAGCTACAGTAAAATGCGGTCTTCGTTTTTCTTAACTGTCGCTTCACCTATGCCTTTTACGCTCTTCAAATCTGCTGCCGTTTTAAAAGGGCCATGTTCCTCGCGGTAGTCCACTATACTCTGCGCTTTCTTCTCACCTATACCTTTCAACATGGTCGCAATTTCTTCAGCAGTGGCCGTGTTGATATTTACAGTAATTTCAATTCCTTCATATTTGTCAGTGGCTGAATCCGCAGCCATGCTAAAAGGTGCAAAAACAAATAAGCACAATGTCAAAATCCATTTCATATTGAACATACAATCTCCAAAATAGTAGGCTAAAAACAGTCGTCGAGAGCGAGTCACTATCAAGTTTGCAATGGAAAGCAATATGGTTATGCATTTAACAAACTGAGATGACCCGGAATTCACAACGGCCGCTATCACTTAAACGCGCACTAATTTAAGTAATGCCTATTGATGATTGAAGTTCATAAAGACAAAAATAAAACGGACCGCTTATGCGGTCCGTTTTATTCAACATACAAATTACACTAATTGTGCTTAGTTGCTCACAACAAAGTACTCAATGTCAGTATTTGCACGCAGTACGGCTAGTACAGATGATAAATCTTGCTGAGAAGATGCACGCTGCATTTGCATCGCAACTTGATCTTCTAACTCACTATCTAGCTCTGCGTTTACAGCATCAAGCTCGATGATAATGATGTTACCTTCAAGATCTTTAGACTGACCGTATACTGGTTTACCATCGACTGGTTTTGCCATCGCGAATACCGTTGTTGCCAACGGAGAACGACGATCTACTGTCTCTTGTTCACCAAAGGCAAGATTGTTTTCAGCAAGCACGTTCGTCTTACCTTCTTTCAATGCCGCAACGACTTGTGTTCCAAGTTCCATCGCTTCTTGCTCACCTTTAACACGAGATAGCTCTGCAACAACCTGATCTTTCACTTCTTCTAGTGGAAGAACTGTCTCGTCACGCGCATCTTCAACACGAACAACGATAATATGCTCAGGCGCAACTTCGATAGCTTCAGAGTTTAGGCCATCTTCTTTAACTTCAGGGCTTAGGATAGCTTGCATTACCGCAGGGCTACGAAGCACTTCAGGTGCATCAACCTGAGAAATAAAGTCCGTTGTCTTCACTTCTTGGTTAACCGCTTGAGAAGCATCATACAATGAGTCTGGGTATTCAAACGCTACGCGCTCAAGCTCATTTTGCAACTCGTAGAATTGATCGATCGCTTGTTGGTCGACCATCTCTTGTTTGATTTCAGCAGCGACTTCTTCAAATGGCTTCGCCACAGAATCTTTTAGCTCTTCAAGCTTGATAATGTGATAGCCAAAGTCCGACTTTACTAGACCCGACATATCGCCAGGATTCTTCAGTGCGAATGCCGCTTCTTCAAAAGCAGGGTCCATCACATCACGCTCAATCCAACCTAGGTCACCACCGTTTTCAGCGCTGCCAAAATCGTCAGATTTCTCTTGAGCAAGCGTCGCAAAATCTGCACCCGCGTTTAGCTCATCTAGGATAGCTTGCGCTTTTGCTTCATCGTCCCCTTCTACAAGAATGTGAGCGACACGGCGTTGCTCTTCTGAAGAGTATTTGTTTAAGTGCTCGTCGTAGTACTTTTTCACCTCAGCATCAGAAACATTAACTTGTTCCTTTAGCGCTTCAGCTGACAGTTCGATGTAAGAGACTTTAACCTGCTCTGGACGTGTAAAGTTGTCTGGGTTTGCTTTGTAGTACTCTTGAATTTCTTCGTCGGTCAATTCAATATTTTTCGCAAACTCCGCTAAGTCGATCTGAATCGTGCGAATATCACGAGTTTGAGTGAACAGCTTGCCTTCTGCTTGTACTTCACCCGGCAGAATAAATTCACTGTTTTGTAGCGCATTCAGCAGTTGCTCACGAACCAATTCACGACGCATGTACTCAGCAAAAGAGTCTGGCGAAAAGCCTGCACGACGCAAAGAAGCTTGATAGATCTCTTGATCAAACTGACCATTAGATTGGAACTGAGGCATGTCTAGAATCATGCTACGCACTTGAGTGTCGCTGATTCGCAGACCCAAAGCTTCAGCTTGTTGGTCAAGCAACACGTCATTGATCATTCGATCTAAAACGGATTTGCGGAAAGATTCAACATATGCAGGGTCAGCCAGCATTTGAGAGAAGTAGTCACCCAACTGAGCTTGCATACGGTTACGCTCATTTTGGTATGCCATCTCGAACTCACCACGAGGAATCTCAGTGTTACCGACTTTCGCTGCAGAGTTGTTGCTACCACCAACGATGTAGCTACCTACACCTGCAAATACGAAAGACAGGATGATAAGTCCAAGGATAATTTTGACCGCGATGCTATTCACGCCTTCGCGTAGTCGATCCATCATAATTTAACTGCTCTCCACAATTGAAGCCTACTGCTTCTATCTAATAGAAATAATGGCGCAATAATATCAGAAAAAGAAATGCGCATCAGTATGATGCGCATAATTTAAGAAAGTTCGGCTCGAAGTTTGTAAATTTTTGTTCGAAACTTATTGTTTGAGCAAAAGTTAAGCAAATGGCCGGTTACAGAAATAACGCCGTGATTAGTTACAAGCGTCTTTCAGTGCTTTACCAGCTTTGAAAGCTGGTACTTTTGCTTCTGCGATTTGGATTTCTTCACCAGTTTTTGGGTTACGACCAGTACGTGCAGCACGAGTACGAACGCTGAATGTACCAAAGCCAACTAGAGCGACTTGATCACCAGATTGAAGAGTTCCGCTTACTGCTTCGATGAATGCATCTAGAGCACGACCCGCTGACGCTTTAGAAATATCTGCATTTTCTGCGATTTGTTCTACTAACTGAGTTTTATTCACTGTAATTTCCCCTTTGTGTCATCTGTGATTATTTTTGTGATGACTTTCGTTCCATTGTTAAGAAAATATGCTCCACCCCTTATTCATCAAGGGCTGGCAGCTATCGAAACTAACTTAGCGCCCAAAAAAAACGCTGACAAGCCTTTTTGGGCTTATCAGCGTAAACTTTTACTTATTTTTGCTACACATCACTATTTTTGAGACTCAAACTCAACGCCCGTCGGGTCTCGCTCTAGTGCGACTTTCAGTACTTCATCAATCCACTGTACAGGGATAACTTTCAGATCCGCGATAACATTATCAGGAATCTCTTCCAGATCACGCTCGTTATCTTTTGGAATTAGCACTGTCTTAATGCCACCACGGTGTGCCGCAAGTAACTTCTCTTTTAGGCCGCCGATAGGTAGAACCTCACCACGCAGTGTGATTTCACCCGTCATCGCTACTTCTGCTTTCACAGGGTTGCCTGTCAGAGAAGAAACCAATGCTGTACACATTGCTGTACCCGCACTTGGGCCATCTTTTGGTGTCGCGCCTTCCGGCACGTGTACGTGAATATCTTTCTTCTCGTAGAAGTCAGTATTGATACCTAGCTTTTCTGCACGAGAGCGAACCACTGTCATTGCTGCTTGGATAGACTCTTGCATCACATCCCCAAGAGAACCCGTTTGTGTCAGCTTACCTTTACCTGGCATTGATTGAGTTTCAATCGTTAATAGATCGCCACCCACTTCTGTCCAAGCTAGGCCAGTTACTTGACCAATTCGGTTACTTTCATCCGCTTTACCGTAATCGAAACGTTGAACACCTAAGTACTCTTTTAGGTTGTCCATCGTTACCGTTACTGACTTGATGTCCTTATCCAGCAAGATATTCTTCACCGCTTTACGGCAGATCTTAGAAATCTCACGCTCTAAGTTACGGACACCCGCTTCACGCGTGTAGTAACGAATGATGCCAATAATCGCAGAATCTTCAATGACGATCTCATCCGCTTTCAAGCCATTACGCTTCACTTGTTTATCAACAAGGTGACGTTTTGCAATGTTCAGCTTCTCGTCTTCGGTGTAACCAGATAAACGAATAACTTCCATACGGTCTAACAATGGGCCCGGGATGTTCATCGAGTTCGATGTCGCAACAAACATAACGTCAGAGAGATCGTAATCCACTTCTAGGTAGTGATCGTTGAACGAGTTATTCTGTTCAGGATCAAGCACTTCTAGTAGAGCCGATGCCGGATCACCACGCATATCTGAAGACATTTTGTCGATTTCGTCCAATAAGAACAGCGGGTTCTTCACACCAACCTTCGACATCTTCTGGATCAACTTGCCTGGTAATGAGCCGATGTAAGTACGACGGTGACCACGAATTTCCGCTTCATCACGCACACCACCCAACGCCATACGAACATACTTACGGCCTGTAGCTGAAGCAATTGAACGACCAAGAGACGTTTTACCTACACCAGGAGGACCAACAAGACAAAGGATAGGACCTTTTAGCTTGTTGATACGGTTTTGAACAGCCAGGTATTCAAGGATACGTTCTTTGACGCGTTCTAGACCGTAGTGATCTTCATTAAGAACCTCTTCTGCTTTCGCTAAGTTTTTCTTAACTTTTGAGCGCTTAGCCCAAGGAACGCTGACCATCCAATCGATGTAGCTACGAACCACTGTTGCTTCAGCAGACATTGGAGACATCATCTTAAGCTTTTGCAGCTCTTGCTCTGTCTTTTCACGTGCCTCTTGAGGCATTTTTGATTCGTCAATCTTCTTCTGTAGCGTTTCGAACTCGTCTGGTGCGTCTTCCATCTCACCAAGTTCTTTCTGAATCGCTTTCATTTGCTCATTCAGATAGTACTCACGCTGAGATTTTTCCATTTGCTTTTTAACGCGACCACGAATTCGTTTTTCAACTTGCAGCAAGTCGATCTCTGATTCCATCTGGCCCATCAGGAATTCCAGACGCTCAGTGACGTCAACAATTTCAAGTACTTGCTGCTTATCCACCAACTTTAACGGCATATGAGCCGCAATGGTATCCGCTAAGCGTGCGGCTTCGTCGATACCATTAAGTGACGTTAGCACTTCTGGTGGAATCTTCTTGTTTAGCTTAATGAACCCTTCAAACTGATTAATCGCGCTGCGAACAATCACTTCTTGCTCACGCTCATCCAATTCAGGCGTAACAACAAATTCAGCTTCTGCTAGGAAGAAGTCACTCTCTTTAAAGTGATTGATTTTTGCTCGCTGCTGGCCTTCGACCAATACTTTTACTGTGCCATCCGGAAGCTTCAAGAGCTGGAGAATGGTGGCTACCGTACCTACGTCAAATAGGTCGTCAACCGTAGGCTCGTCAGTATCCGCTTGCTTTTGTGCCACAAGAAGAACTTGTTTGTTGGTTTCCATCGCCGTTTCTAAACAGCTAATCGATTTCTCACGACCAACAAACAATGGAATAACCATGTGTGGGTAGACCACTACGTCACGTAGAGGTAGTACCGGGATCTCGATACGCTCGGAACGTTCCAAGTTCATATAATTCTCTCTTCCGCTTTCACGTTTAACGTATTACTTAAGGCAGTATATGGGGGCTAATTGTTTGGATTCAATAAGAGAAATAAAAAAAGGAGGTAATTACTTACCTCCTTTTTCATTATGGCTGAATTTACTCTGCTCCAGCTGCCTGATTGTCTGCGTTACTGTAAATAAGCAGTGGCTCTGACTCGCCATTAATGACGGACTCATCAATCACGACTTTACTAACGTCTGTTGCAGATGGTAATTCGTACATGGTTTCAAGTAGCACGCCTTCAAGAATCGAGCGTAAGCCACGAGCACCTGTTTTACGCTCCATTGCTTTTTTCGCGATAGCGCGCAGCGCATCTTCACGGAATTCAAGTTCAGCGTTTTCCAGCTCAAACAATGCTGCATATTGCTTGGTCAGTGCGTTCTTCGGTTCACATAGGATCTGAATCAACGCTTCTTCATCAAGCTCAGTCAGTGTTGTTGTTACAGGTAGACGACCAATGAATTCTGGAATGAGGCCGTACTTCACTAAATCTTCAGGTTCAACTTGAGTAAATAGCTCACCTACCGTCTTCGCTTCATTCTTCGAACGAACTTCAGCACCAAAGCCAATACCTGTACCTGTTGCAACACGCTGCTCAATCACTTTGTCTAAGCCAGCAAAAGCACCACCACAGATGAACAGGATCTTAGATGTGTCCACTTGTAGGAACTCTTGCTGAGGATGCTTACGACCACCTTGAGGTGGAACCGATGCAACCGTACCTTCGATAAGTTTTAGTAGCGCCTGCTGAACACCTTCACCAGATACGTCACGCGTAATAGATGGGTTTTCAGCTTTGCGTGAAATCTTATCAATTTCATCAATGTAAACGATGCCGCGTTCCGCTTTAGCTACATCGTAATCACATTTTTGCAGAAGCTTTTGGATGATGTTTTCAACGTCTTCACCTACGTAACCGGCTTCGGTTAGTGTCGTCGCGTCTGCCATTGTAAATGGCACATCCAAGAATCGAGCTAATGTCTCCGCAAGTAGTGTTTTACCACTACCTGTAGGACCAATTAGAAGGATGTTACTCTTACCAAGCTCCACACCTTCGCTCGTTGTATCACCATTGCGTAAACGCTTGTAGTGGTTATATACCGCAACTGCGAGCACTTTTTTCGCGTAATCTTGCCCGATCACATAGTCATCAAGGTGTTCACGGATCTGTTTTGGCGTTGGTAACGCTTCAGATTCTTTCTTAGGGAGAACATCCTTGATTTCTTCGCGAATAATATCGTTACATAAGTCGACACATTCGTCGCAAATGTACACTGACGGACCTGCGATTAGCTTGCGAACTTCGTGCTGACTTTTGCCGCAGAAAGAACAGTACAGCAATTTACCGCTGCCACTTTCTTTGCTTTTATCTGTCATTCGCTAACCTCTTAGCCTTTACTCTTCATGAATGAGTGTATATCAATTTTTGCCAAAATGCGCTGGCTAATTACTCGCCACGGTGGCTTAACACTGCATCCACGATACCGTATTCCACAGCCTGCTCTGATGACATGAAGTTATCACGATCAGTATCGCGCTCAATGACTTCAAGAGGTTGGCCTGTATGTTCTGCTAACAACTTGTTTAGCTTCTGTTTAATCGTCAGGATTTCCTGAGCATGGATTTGGATATCAGAAGCTTGACCCTGGAAACCACCCAATGGTTGGTGGATCATTACACGTGAGTTAGGCAGTACATAACGCTTACCTGGCGCACCACCTGCAAGCAGGAAGGCACCCATTGAACATGCTTGACCCATACATACTGTGCTCACATTTGGCTTAATGAACTGCATGGTATCGTAAATAGACATACCTGCTGTTACGCTGCCGCCTGGAGAGTTGATGTATAAGAAAATATCTTTATCTGGATTTTCAGATTCTAGGAAAAGTAGCTGAGCCACGACAAGGTTTGCCATGTGGTCTTCCACTTGACCCGTTAAAAAAATCACGCGCTCTTTAAGCAGACGTGAGTAGATGTCGTAAGAGCGTTCGCCTCGGGAAGTTTGTTCAACCACCATTGGTACTAGCGCGTCCATAATTGGCGACATTGCATTTTTTTCTTGGTAGCTCATATTCTTATGTCCCTAAAATAAATGGCCCGGATGATGACTATCATACGGACCATTGTTAGCAGAATAGTTAACGTTAAGTCAACCTTCTACGCAAGATATTGCTTATTAAGCAGCAGGTTGTTGTTGGTTAAGTAGCTCGTTGAAGCCTACTTCTTTCTCAGAAACCTGTGCTTTAGCGATGATCGCGTCGATTGCTTGCTCTTCTAGAGCTACGTTGCGCATATTGTTCATCATTTCTTCGTTTTGCTCGTAGTAAGCAATAACTTCTGATGGATCTTCGTATGCAGTAGCCATTTCTTCGATTAGAGCTTTAACTTTCTCGTCGTCCGCTTTTAGCTCTTCAGATTTGATTACTTCACCTAGTAGAAGACCAACAACTACGCGACGTTTAGCTTGTTCTTCGAACAGTTCACGTGGAAGCTGAGCAGCAGCTTCTGGGTTACCACCGAAGCGTTGTGCAGCTTGTTGACGTAGAACTTGGATTTCTTGCTCGATAAGCGCTGATGGTACGTTGATGTCGTTTTGCTCAACTAGACCGTCAATCGCTTGCTCTTTGATGCGGTTCTTAACAGCTTGCTTAAGTTCGCGTTCCATGTTCTTACGAACTTCAGCTTTAAGTGCTTCAACACCACCTTCAACAACACCGAACTTAGCAACGAACTCGTCGTTTAGTTCTGGTAGTTCACGAGCTTCAACTTTGTTCACTTTGATTGCGAACTTAGCTGCTTTACCTTTTAGGTTTTCAGCGTGGTAATCTTCTGGGAAAGTCACGTCGATGTCGAATTCCATACCAGCAGTTTTACCTGCGATACCGTCTTCGAAACCAGGGATCATGCGACCAGCACCCATTTCTAGAGGGAAGTTCTCCGCTTTACCACCTTCGAACTCTTCACCGTCGATAGAACCAACGAAGTCGATGCTTACGCGTTTGCCATCTTCTGCTGCTTCTTCAACTTCAACCCAAGTTGCTTGTTGCTTACGTAGAGTATCGATCATCTCTTCTACGTCTGCATCTTTAACTTCTGTTAGTGGTTTTTCAACAGTGATGCTCTCTAGGCCTTTAAGCTCAACTTCTGGGTAAACTTCAAAAGTTGCAGTGAAAACTAGGTCTGAACCTTCTTTGTTCTCTACAGGAGCGAAAGTTGGAGCGCCAGCTGGGTTGATTTTCTCTTTAACGATAGCTTCGATGAAGTGGCGTTGCATTACTTCACCAAGAACGTCTTGACGTACTGCTTTGCCGTACATCTTAGCAACCATTTTTAGAGGCACTTTACCCTTACGGAAACCATCGAAACGACGGTTTTTAGCGATGTTGCGTAGTTCAGCTGTTACAGCGTCTTCGATGTTTGCAGCTGGAACAGTAATGTTTAGACGGCGCTCTAGGCCCTCTAGCGTTTCAACAGTAACTTGCATTATATATAAACCTCTAAAGTGGCTCGGTTTTCCGAGCGTATGAGCGAAACTCAGAGGAGCTTACGCTTCATCCTTGTGTAGTGTTCTGTCCGAACACCTAATTTAAAATCGAGTATCGATACTGGTTGTCAGTACCGGACTAATCAGTGATATCTTCGATAAAATAACCAAAGGTATCTCCTATTAGCCTCAGGACAGAATTTTTAGACGCGACATTCTAGCGATCTGTCGCAACCCTGTCGAGCCAATAGCCACTATGTGGACATTGTCTGCGCTAAATTCTCGAATGCTGACCCATTTTTTCTTCAAAAATGCGATTCAGACACCGTCTAAGCATCGCCAGCATATCTAGAATGGGGACAATAGCGACTTTTTCAAGAGAATCGACCGGTTTTTTTATCGAAAAGCCTAAAAAGAGATCTTGCTCTTGTTTTACTCCACAGAGTTGAAAACTAAATCCCTAATCCTTCCTACAAACTATTAACATTTTCTTACGTGACCAAAGGAAGTTGTAAGGAGTGTAAGGATGTCGCAAAAAAAACGGATTCTGCTGACATTTTTTGCTTTCTATTTCCTGTGCGCAATTATCGGTGGCCATTGGGTTTGGCAGACCAGTTATCAATCTCTACTTGATAAACACCAATCACAGCTGGAGCAGTTTTCTGGCCATATAAAAAATAAACTCGATAAGTACGCCCATATCCCAAATCTTCTAGCTAAAGATGATCCTCTTTATCAAGCGCTTCTGCACCCCAACAACAGTGCGCAACTGGAAATCACTAATCGGTATTTAGAATCCGTTAATGGCGTGATTGAAGCAGCGGATACGTACTTAATCGATCAATGGGGTACAACGATCGCAGCCAGCAACTGGCGTAAAGAGCGCTCCTTTATCGGGCGAAATTTTGCATTTCGCCCTTATTTCAAACAAGCCATTGTAGGTAAACGAAGCCAATACTACGCACTGGGCTCAACATCTGGTAAACGTGGCTACTACTATTCTTATCCCATCGTATACGCTGGCGGTGTACTTGGTGTCGTCGTGGTGAAGATGGACCTAAGTAAGATAGAGGACAACTGGCAGCAACCAAACAGTGTTTTTGTCGCCAGCGACCCATACGGAATTGTTTTTATGAGTAGCCGAAGTGAATGGCTACTCAAAAGCTTACAGCCGCTGACAAAAAAAGAGAAAAAGCAAGTTTGGGCAAGCCAACAATATCTTGATGCGCCAATTGAAACGCTTGGATTAGTGGGTAGTTTGGACGAGGTGCATTCTGAGCTTAAACAGGGTTACCCATACAATAAAGGAACCTTGGTGGTCTCTTCGCTGCCCCTTCCCGAACTCAAACTGACTATTCGTGTGCTGTCTCCTAAACAGTCGATCGTTTGGTTCACCATGGGTTACATCTTTGTACTCACTCTAGCATTCATGGTTTTGTTTTTAATTGGTCAGCTTATCTATCACCGTCAACAGCGTCACTTGCAACTTGAACGAATTCAACAAGAAGCCAATCAAAAGTTGGAATATCAAGTCATGGCACGGACTGCCGAGTTGCAAGCGGAGATCGCACAGCGTATCGATACCGAGCAAACTTTACGCGTTACTCAAGACGAATTGGTGCAAGCAGCGAAACTCGCGGTGTTAGGACAAATGTCGGCCAGTATCAGCCATGAACTGAATAATCCACTTGCGGCAATTCGTAGCTTTGCGGAGAACGGCAAGCTGTTTCTAAAAAAAGAAAAATATGAGCGAGTGGAAGATAACCTCACTCGCATTTCTGCTCTCACTGACCGTATGGCAAATATCAGTCAGCAACTTCGCTCTTTCGCCAAAAAAACCAGTGGTGACGAGTTGGCTCAATCTCGATTGTTCCCTGTGATAGCCTCTGTAAAAGAACTGATGAAGCCCGCATTTAAATCAGGGCGCGTCACGTTAGAAACAAATTTGCCAGAGCATGATGCTGAAGTGCAGATCAATATTATTCAACTGGAGCAAGTGTTGGTCAATTTACTGACTAATGCGATAGAAGCACTCAAAGAACAACAAGACAAACAGGTAGAATTATCTGTAGAACACGATGAGCACACTGATTTAGTTTGGATTCATGTTGATGATAATGGCCCAGGACTTGGCTCTTTCTCACTTTCTGATTTATGTGAGCCGTTTCTAACCACTAAACTGAACGGTTTAGGTTTGGGTCTCTCTATCTCGCAACAAATCTTAGCCAGTATGAATGGAAAATTATGTGCCCATAATCGAGAACAAGGCGGCGCTCGATTCTCATTGTGTTTACCCATCACTTCTTACAACACTGAACCATCAAAAGGATAAGATCATGTGTCAGGTGTTTTTTATTGATGATGAGGCCGATCTCAGAATCGCTATAGAACAGACCTTTGAACTTGCGGATATCGACGCCAAGTTTTTTGTGGATGCAGAATCGGCTTTAATAGCGATGCAGCAAGGAGAAGAAGCTGGCGTCGTGGTCACTGATATCTGTTTGCCGGGCATTTCT
Source organism: Vibrio sp. 2134-1 (assembly GCF_033339495.1). Taxonomy (NCBI): domain Bacteria; kingdom Pseudomonadati; phylum Pseudomonadota; class Gammaproteobacteria; order Vibrionales; family Vibrionaceae; genus Vibrio; species Vibrio sp. 2134-1. Next base: position 121,713 of record NZ_JAWOUS010000013.1, on the reverse strand, counting down.
GGTATGGATATGCTGACAACTTTGACTCAACGCGATGCAAACTTACCCGTCATCATGATCACGGGACACGGTGATATTTCCATGGCTGTGCAAGCCCTTCATCAAGGCGCTTACGACTTTATTGAGAAACCTTTTGCGCCAGAACATTTGGTTGAAACGGTTAAGCGGGCGATTGAGAAGCGCAAACTAACCAATGAAAATGAAAAACTGCGCCTGTCACTTAAAGCCAGTAAAACCCTTGGTCCACGAGTTATTGGTGAAACCTCTAGCATCCAAATATTACGAGAGACCATCACCCAAATCGCCGATACCGACGCCGATATTTTATTGTTTGGTGAAACCGGTACAGGGAAAGAGTTAATCGCTCGTTCTTTACATGAGCAAAGCTCTCGCCGGAACCAAAACTTTGTCGCCGTAAATTGTGGAGCGGTTCCAGAGAACTTAATTGAGAGTGAACTCTACGGCCATGAAAAAGGCGCATTCACTGGCGCCGAAAGCCGTCGTATCGGTAAATTTGAGTTTGCACAAGGCGGCACACTTTTCTTGGATGAGATCGAGTCGATGCCTATCCAAGCCCAAATTCGTTTATTGAGGGTATTACAAGAGCGCGTGATTGAGCGTGTCGGTTCAAATGAATTATTGCCTTTAGATATTCGAGTGATTGCCGCAACAAAGGTCGATTTAAAACACGCAGCTGAAGAAGGTACTTTCCGTCAGGACCTCTACTATCGGCTCAATGTCGTGACCCTGGATCTCCCGCCACTACGCGAACGAAAAGAAGACATTCCCGCCCTCTTTCACCACTTTCTGTTGGTAGCAGCTTCACGTTATGGCAAAAGCTCACCTAGCTTGTCACCCCAAGATCTAGCGCAACTGATGAGCCATGACTGGCCTGGCAATGTTCGAGAACTCAGAAATGCTGCAGAGCGTTTTGTGCTATTGGGTAAGTTAATTCAGTTGGGAGAATCGAACCCAGTTACTAAGTCTTTCTCAAGCCTTGCAGAGCAAGTGGCGGAGTTTGAGAGAGCAGCCATTGAAGGCGCTTTATTAGAAAACAACGGTAGTATTAAACAGACAATGTGCCAATTGAATGTGCCAAGAAAAACTCTTTACGACAAGATGCAGCGCTACCAAATAAATAAAGACCTTTACAAATAAAACACGTTCAAATAGCTGGCATTATATTCAACTTGAATCATAATTTTTAACAACGGGTTTATCATGGTTGTTATAGATATGAACGAAAAAGTGAGAATACCGATTGTTACAGATACCGTGCTCGTAGACGGTTGCTATCAAGAAGAGAGAAGATTCGGTGAAGAGCGTCGCAAAAATAAAAAGAGGTGGCGACACTATGAACGTCGAATTAATTCAGACCCGCGCAAAACTTGTTACAAGTCAATAGACGAAGAGGTGTGAATTCTCACACCTCTTTCTACTTTCTGGCTTCCATTACTTGGTAATGATCTCCGGCCCCATCAAGGTAGTAGGCAACCAAGTCGAAACCCATGGTACATATGTGACGATAATTAGGAATAAGAACATCACTCCAACCCAGGGTAATGCTGCCTTCACTACGTTCATCATCGACATTTTGGCAACACCAGCGGTCACAAATAAGTTAAGACCCACGGGCGGCGTTATCATTCCTATCTCCATATTCACCACCATCATTATGCCCAAGTGAATTGGGTCTATGCCTAATGCAATCGCAATTGGGAACACGAGCGGCGCAACAATGATCAACAAGCCTGATGGCTCCATAAACTGACCACCAATCAACAACAAGACGTTCACCACAATCAAGAAAGTGATGGGTCCGAGACCAGCGGAGAGCATCGACTCGGTGATCATTTGCGGGATGCGTTCTTCCGTTAAAACATGCTTCAAAATTAAGGCATTAGCAATGATGAACAGCAGCATGATGGTGAGTTTGCCCGCTTCATACAGGGTGTGTTTGGTGTCTTTATGAACAAAGGTTTGGAAGGTTTTAACGAGCGCAGGTTTAGTGTTTTTCTTGTCTGCAAATGGCCCCATGTCTTTGTATACAAAGTTAGCAATAAAGAATGAGTACACAGCAGCAACCGCAGCGGCTTCTGTCGGCGTAAAGATACCGCCATAGATACCACCAAGAATGATGACGACCAACAACAAGCCCCAGCTTGCATCCTTGGCGGCATCAAAAGTTTCTTTCCAACCGACAAAAGGTTGCTTTGGAAGGTTCTTGATTCTCGCGGCAATGTAAATCGCGATCATCAACATGACACCCGCCAGCAAACCGGGAATCACACCACCAAGGAACATACGTCCAACTGACACATCCGTTGCGGCTGCATACACCACCATCACAATCGAAGGTGGGATCAAAATCCCTAGCGTACCTGCGTTACAAATTACCCCAGAGGCAAACTCTTTTGAGTAACCGTTTTTGATCATACCTGCGATAACAATACTACCTATGGCAACAACCGTTGCAGGTGAGGAACCTGACAACGCGGCAAACATCATACACGCTACAACCGAAGCCATCGCCAAACCGCCGCGGAACCAGCCTACAATGGCAATGGCGAAACGAATGATCCGCTTTGCTACGCCACCCGTCGACATAAAGCTTGAAGCCAATATAAAGAATGGAATAGCCAATAGCGTGTAGTGGCCCGCGAATGCATTAAACAGCGTTTGAGCAACTGACGCTAAAGAGGCATCCGAATGCATTAAAAGGAAAAGAACACTGGAAAGGCCCAGCGAAATAGCAATTGGCACGCCAACCAGCATAAAGCCAATTACCATCAAAAATAGAAATAAGATATCCATGGCTTATTGCTCCTTGTTTTTAGCGTCTTGCGAGGCCTTTGGAGCCATTACGTCTTCAGCGTCACTCATCTCAGCTTTAAGAGATTCGAGCTCTTCCTCCGCTTCATGTCCTGCAATCAAGCGATCGAGCTTACCAGTAGCGATTTGCCACGTGACTTGAACAAATCTAAACGTTAGTAGCGCCATTCCAAGTGGCAAAGCGAAGTAAGGAATAAAACGTGGCAGCTTTTCATAACGCTCTCCCTCATTTAACCAGTCGGCCATGAACTGGAGTATTTCAGGCATCGGAATATCGTCCGTTTCATACCACGCTCGGTCGGTAGCGAACGGATACCAGTAGTTCCAAGCGCCAATTAACAGCAAAATAGAGAAGGCTAAGCAACACATTGCTGCAAAAAGCGCCAGGGCTTTTCGTTTACCTTCCGGAACGATGTTAATAATGACATCGACACCAATATGAAAGTGTTTTTTCACACCATAAGATGCGCCAACCAACACCATCCATGCGAACATGAAAACGGTGAGCTCAAGCGCCCAAAGAATATTGTCGTTAAAGACATAACGAAAGATGACATTGGCAAAGGTCAGCAAGGTCATGGCACCCAAGAAGAAAGCAATCAAAGTCTCTTCAATGGCATCAGTGATTCGTCCAGCCTTGGCAAAAAAAGTCTGTTCCATAATTACATCACGTCGTCTGTAGGGGGAAAGAGCCCCCTCAGTTTGAGAGGGCTAAATGTGCTAGGTGTTATTATTTTTGGTTAGACGCCAAAGCGGCTTCGATTAGGTCAGAACCAATGTCTTTTTCGAACTTCTTCCATACTGGTTGAAGTGCAGTGACCCACTCTTGGCGCTGTTCTGGCGTTAGAGTACGAACCACACCACCGGCTTCGATGATATTGTTCTTATTCGCAAGGTTTACTTTGGTTGACTCAGCATTACGCTGCGCAGTTACCTCTTGAATAATGGTATTTAACTGCTCGCGCTGATCATCTGGTAGGTTTTTCCAGAAGTCGTTTGACGTCACAACTAAGTAATCCAGAATTCCGTGGTTCGTTTCCGTAATGCCATCTTGAACTTCGAAGAATTTTTTGCCGTAAATGTTTGACCAAGTATTTTCTTGACCATCAATAACCTTAGTTTGCAAGCCGCCGTAAACTTCTTTGAACGACATTTTTTGTGGGTTAGCACCTAGCTGCTCAAACTGAGCAACGAGTACATCAGAGGCTTGAACACGGAACTTAAGTCCTTCAGCATCAGTTGGAGAAATGAGCGGCTTGTTGGCTGACATTTGCTTCATGCCGTTATGCCAAAACGCAATGCCTTGTAGGCCACGACGTTTCATTGAATTTTTCAGCTTTTCACCCGCTTCCGAGTTTTGGAAACGGTCAACCGCGTCGACATCATCGAACAAGAAAGGAAGATCGAAAAGGCGGTACTTCTTGGTGAATTTCTCAAACTTAGAAAGAGAAGGAGCAGCGAGTTGAACATCACCATTCAGTAGCGCTTCCAACACTTTGTCATCATCATACAGTGTTGAGTTAGGAAACACCTGCATACAGACTTTACCGTTCATCTCTTCGTTGACGCGCTTTTCAAGTAACGAAGCCGCGATGCCTTTAGGGTGTTTGTCCGCGTTCGTTACATGGCTAAACTTGATGACCGTTTCACCCGGGTCACAATTTGCGGCAGCATTAAAACTGGTAACAGCAAGTGCAGAGACAGATAGTAGAGTTAGAGGCTTAAACATTATTATTCTCCTTGTTGAATCACATCCCATCCCGTCCATGAGTAACTAGGTGTTAGGCGATGGGTACGGATATTCAACAAAGAGCAATTAATGGACCATGTTAAAATTTATATGTATTTCAATAAATTAACATAGCCCATTAACATGAATCCGAAGTGTAACGAGTGAATTCCACCCAAGAAAAAGATACAAATGGGTGGGAAATGACCCATTTATGAAGAACAGCTTATCTCCATTTTCTTCCCCCATTCCGGCGGCAATTTCGCGTAATCATCAAACTCAGGTTGCTCATCAAATGGGCGTTTTAACAGTTCGGCCAATCGGTGTAATTCGCTAAAGTCCCCTTCTTCCGCTTTATCAATCGCCAACTGAGCCAAGTAGTTACGCAAGATGTATTTGGGATTGGCTTGACGCATCTGTTTGCAACGCTGTTCGGTTGAAATCAGGCCCCCTAGTTCATCAACCTCTAGCTCACACCGAGCTAAGTACAGTTCAAGCCAAGCTCGCGCAGCTTCTCGGTCGAGAAATAAATCGATTACGGCTTGGGAAGGCGCATTATCAAGGTTTGAAAGCGTTCTGAAGAAGCGAGTGTAGTCCGTTTTGTTCTGGTGAAGAAGCTCAAACATAGCTTCAAACAAACGCCCGTCTTCCGCTATCTTGGTTTTTAAGCCCAACTTCTCACGCATGAGGCGGCTGAACTGCTGGCTTAAATGAACTTCAAATTGACTCAACGACGATTCTAAATCTTCTCGTTCAACGAGTGGCGATAGCGCATGCGCCAGTGCTGACAGGTTCCAAAGCGCAATTCTAGGCTGTTGATCAAATGCGTAACGACCCTGGTAGTCTGAATGATTACAAATGTATCCCGGCTCATAATCATCAAGAAAGCCAAACGGACCATAATCAAAAGTTTGCCCAAGAATTGACATGTTATCGGTATTCATCACACCATGCGCAAAACCAAAAGCTTGCCAATATGCGATCATCTCGGCTGTTTTAGTCACGATGGCGTCAAACATCGCGGCATATGGTTTCTCCGCCGATGCACAATCAGCAAAGTGCCACTCAATCACCTTATCCGCCAACAGCTGCTGCTCTGCTAACTGGTTGGTGTAAAAGAAATGCTCAAAGTGACCGAATCGAACATGGGTTTCAGCCATTCGAAGTAACAAAGCGCCCGATTCCGTTTTTTCTCGATAAACAGGTGTATCACTGACCATCATACCAAGAGCACGTGTCGTGGGAACCCCAAGGCCCGCCATGGCTTCACTGCACAAGTACTCACGGATAGTTGAGCGTAATACCGCTCGCCCATCTCCCATTCGCGAGTAAGGCGTTAGCCCTGCACCTTTGAGGTGAAGATCAAACCAAGTACCATCCTGATGCTCAATTTCTGCCAACAGTAATCCACGTCCATCGCCCAAATCTGGGTTGTAAACGCCAAACTGATGGCCTGCATATTTCATCGCAAGAGGACGAAATTGTTCGAATTCACTTAGCCCAGAAAAAACCGCCAATAACTCATCGTTTTGCTCTTCTGGTAAACCAAACTGCTGTGCAAACTCACCATTCCAAGCGACCCAGCGAGTGTTGTCCAAGGGTTGTGGCTCGACCAACGTATAGAACGCTGACGGTAATTGACTAAAGCGATGGGTGAAATTGACCCGTTGCCAAATGGACATGTAGGGTTCCTTAATAAAAAGAAGTACTGTTGTGAGTATACGTGTGAATGTCCCTGTCATTCAGCCATGAAATGGGCATGGGTATTTTGCGTGAATAACGCGAAGGCGGCAGGAAGGTATCAACCTGCCGCAGACCGTCTCCTAAACGGAGGTAGCATGTAAAAACGATCAAAGGGTTAAGCGGAAAATTCTTCACCCGTTTTTGGTGGCTGTGATGTCGTATCAAAACGAGCGCGTTCGATATCCACTACCGTTTTATAGCTCAACGATAACAATGCCAGCTGGTACGCGCCAAAAATACCATAGGCCACACCGACGAGGCTCAACATAAAGAGATTCGTAAAGTGGCTAAAGATCAGCTGACTGAGCAAGCCCGCACCCAATGGAATTAGTCCCATCAAAATGAATACTTGTTTGTTGTATGCTCTGCTCTGGTTCCACGAACGACGCAAACTGCGCGGCTGATGATCCATTGCAGTCGCTGGCAACACAAATGACCATCGCGCCATTACCCAATAGCCAGGAATGCTTGCAATCGTTGTGATAATAGCCATAGCAACAAAGTCGGCTTCACCACTTTCTGCAATGTAGATAAACGACAACACAAAGATCGGGATACCAATAACGAGCATCATCATCAGTCCAAACAGTATCCACCAGCCTATGAAACGGAATTCTCGAGCTGACAAACGAAATACATCCAACGCAGAGTGCATGTAATCGCCGGCTAAATAAATTCGATGCACACGCACAGCCGCCATAGCGGCAACAAGTGGGTACAAAATAATTGTGACGAAATAAAATCCTGCGACATTGCCTTCTTGAACGTTCGCTTGATCTTGCCCCGTCATTTCAGGATACATAAAAGCAAAAATTGAGTGCACGATAATCAACGGAATACAAGCAATAACAATTGCGAGTAGATTCCTTCTGACCATCACTGCCGCTTCTCGGCATATTTCCGAAACAGAAAAGCCCTCGGTAGACATATAACATCCTTAGTTCATAAAAATCGGCCCCTAGGGTAACCGCAGAGTAGAAAAATCGCTTTAAAAATAATGAGAAACACATCTCATAAGACAATGAGAACGAAACCAAAATAGATCAGATAAAAAATAAGCCACTCAATGTGAGTGGCTTATACCGCAATTCAATACCGTTTTAGACGCGACGTCGCCAGCCTAATGTTGCAAGTAACATCAAAGCCCAATAAGAAACACTGCCGCTACCTTCAGAGTTCTTGAATGTCGTTGTCTTCAAAGAAGCAACAACCGTCACGATAACTTCCCCCGTAGCAGTGGCACCATGACCGTCTGAAACCGTATATTGCAGCTTGATGCCGTCAGTAGGGCTATCCGGTGCTTGAAAACGGATTTTGCCATTCTCTACACTCGCACTTCCCACACCCGTTACGTTCTGTACGCTTTCTACAACCAGTTTATCGCCGTTCACATCCGAATCATTGCTCGCTGCATCAATCAGAATACTTTCACCAACGGCAACGGTCGCCGTATCTGCAAGCGTAAGTGGCGCTGCGTTTTTCATGGTTAAATCGACGGTAGCACTGGACGTTTCATTACTAGGATCAGTCACGGTTAAACGGAATGTCAGAACCTCACCCGCTTTTGCACCTTGAGGCACCGTAAAGCTTGTGCTAACACTGGTTGCATTGCCAAGAGAAACTGAAGTGCCAGCCAACTGCTCCCATTTATAACTCAACACATCACCATCAGCATCCGTACTATTTAACGCAGACAACGTGACTCGCTGCCCAACCGTCATGTCTTTATTATCAACATCAATCACGGCCACTGGCGCTTCGTTGCTGCCAAGCACTTCCACCTGCACATTCACGATTGAAGATGAGTACGCACCATCAACCGACAACAAACGATATTGGAAAGTGTCCAGACCAACGAAGTTAGATTCAGGTTGGTACTGGTTGCCAGAGATGGTGCCGTGCTCAGGCTTCTGCACAATGTCCACATTGAACTGATACCCTACCGCCATGAAATCATTGTCCATCAGGTTCAGTTTGATTGGCGTATTTTTATTGGTTTGTAACGAATCAGATTTCGCTTCAACCAAGTTGCTCGCATCCACATTTAATAATGCTGCAAACGGAATATAAGAGAACCCGGCTTTTTCTAGACCAAACGTGCCAATCTCACTGTAATCACCATTCCACATTACAGGTAGAGAGGCTTTTTCAGTTTTTAGCAAGCGACCGAAATCAAAGTTTGCATCAAATTGACCGCCTTCCAATTCAACGACCAATAAATGCTGACCCGCACTCAATTGGCTTGATTGAGGGAATAAAATTCGAGATGACTTTTGGAAGTTACCTTGCTGTAAAAGCTCAGCGTTGTTTTGATTCAATATTAATCGATAGCCAATGTTTCCAGAAAATGGGAATCGCCAAACTCGATAAGTCATGTCACTTTGAGCGCTATCTCTTTGCGCGTAAAGTTGAAGGCCATCAAGCTCTGTATCACGATTCAAGTCCAGTGACACCGCCAGAGTGTTACTCCCACTCGCGTACACATAACCTTGGTGAAGAGAGTTCAGCCATGCTGACTTATTTGGTTCGTTTGTATGTTCAAGAGAAAAACTACCACCGTTGGTGTTGCTGGCAATGTTGGAAATACGAACCCCAGTATCAAACCCTGTGATCGTTCTCAGACCCGGGGTCGATGTATCTGAAATGACATTGCCACCATTAGGGTACAAATCGTCAGCGTCACTCCTACCACCATTTTCTAACTCATTCAGACCATCAGCCTGCATGATTTGAACCTGCATCGCGCCAACATCATTAAAGCGGTTCTGGACATTGACCGACGTCGCCAGGATACCTTCAGCCGCCAATGCTCGGTCGTAACCGCTAAAGGTGCGATTTTCCAAGTAAACACGTGGGCCAAACTCTTTCAAGTACGGGTCGAGATACACCAGCTTGACATCGTCGTTGTTCACAGAAATAGGCGCTGGACTTTCATGAGTTACCGTTGGTACAACAAAACCAGCAGCGTGTTTGCTCCATGCACTCATGTTCACCGGAGTGTCACCAGCGTATGAATCTCCCGGTTTCTGCGCCCATGAACCGCCACCCATCACGCCCCAAGAGCCGATCGAGGCATCACTGTTCCTTGCGTACAAATCCGGTAAGCCAAGCATTAAGTGGCCAAGCTCGTGTACGATCACGCCCAAGGTCGCTTGATGATCAACTTGATAGTCAGCGAACACACAATAGTCTGTGATCTTTTTACCATCTAGTGTGACATCATCGTGAGAGAATTTGTGCGGCCAAATAGCAGGACGGTTGAGAACCCCTGTTGAACGATCGCCCCCCGCAAAAATAAACATGACAGAGAGTTCTGACGGTTCTACGGTACCATTTTGATTGCTGTCGTAGGCCGAAAGATTAAAGTATGGATCCAGTTTTTGATAAGCCTCGGTGAAAACCGCATTCAACTTGGCGGTGCATGTCTTATCAGTAGAACTAGAGTGACAGTTAGGGTGGCTTTGTGCCACAGTCACATCTATCACACCGTCATTGGCGGTGCCGTAACTCTCAAGTGCAGGAACAACTTTGAATTTACCTTGAGAGTTTTTATCAAAGTAATCCACAACGCTTTGACCATTGGTATTAAATACGCGTTGCTCAAAATCGTGCACCATTGCTTGGTCATCAAACGAAACTTGCACAACCAATAGGGGCTGCTGCTTCACCGTTGAACTGCTCATCGCCTGGTAACCTTGCGCCGGACGCAGTAGGTTTTTTCGTGCCATCGGTTCAATGGTTTTTAGAGAAGATAATTGCGGTTTAACTTGTAAATCCGGGCGAAACCTCGCCGACTCAGGTGGCTCACTCGACTGCGTTTTCACCACACCTGTCGAGATCAATATTGGCGTGTCTGACTCGCGCTGAATCTGCGCGAAAAACCAAACGCCGTCTTCCTGAAGTAAGGCATTGCCCTGCTTATCTTCAAACCAGTGGAAATCTGCCGTTCCACGTAGAATTGCCTCACTGGAGCTACCATCGCTCAACGCAATAGTATGCCAAACCGGCGATGGCGGAGTAGTTGCCATGCTCTTCCCTGCAAGAAGCGCAGTTAGCATAGCCATGGCGAGTGTGTTGAATTTCAAAGTACGACTCCATCTTTTCGATTCGTTAATTAATACCAAGCACAACAAGCACAAAGTAACCCTATGGGCATAGAGTAAGACTGAGTGACTATTGACGAAGGCTGGTATCAATTCGCTCAGATAACACGACGTAGTTTGGTGTCACACTACAAAAGCGTCGGATTCCAAAACGCTGTTATGAGCGTAGCTTCTGAGAATATAAATTGAGTGAATGAATAGTATCGAAACGAAAGGAAGATGAAATGAACTTCTACGAATTTGTAGGTAAAACTGGGCAACATTCCACATATTCTATAAATGTACGAGCACTGCTATTAATCAATGCTCGTAATGGTCGCGCGGCCATTGTTTAACGCTATATTAACCTGTAAGAACGGCGTCTTCTGGGTATTTGACCAAGGTAGGTTCAGGACGTGCCAACATGTAGGCAAGCGTGAGCGGCCCAATACGACCAATGATCATCACCACGATCATAATGTATTTACCAGGTTCAGAAAGTTCCGCAGTCAAACCGGCGGTGAGCCCCACTGTGGCAAATGCGGAAATGGTTTCAAACATAACTTTATCAAAGCTGGCCTTCTCGGTAAGCATCAATAAAAACATTGCGCTTGTCAGGATGGCTCCGCTCACAACGATAATTGCCAATGACTTAGTCACAGTTTGCCAATTTATGGTTCGCTTAAACATAACCACATGTTTCTTTTGGCGTAAAAAGGTCCACGTAGCCATAAACGCAACAGCAAATGTGGAAACTTTAATACCGCCCCCCGTTGAGGTGGAACCCGCTCCAATTAACATTAGAACAATCATGACCAGTAAGGCTGGCTGGGTAAACAACGCCAAGTCAACACTATTAAACCCTGCCGTTCGAGCACTCGCAGATTGAAAGAATGCCGCCAACCATTGCCCTGTTGCAGGTAAAGACGCCATTGTGTTTGGGTTGCTTCGCTCAAGTAACCAAAACATCATCGTTCCGACTAAGAGCAATATCGGTGTCGCAATCAGCATGATTTTGGTGTGAAGATGCAAAAAGTGGAAACCTTTGCGCCAGTTTATCCAGATGTCACCCACAACAGTAAAGCCAAGCCCGCCAAAAATGAATAGCCCCGCCAGTGTAAAGATAACCAACGGATCATTCACAAAGCTCATCATACTGTCAGAAAACAGCGCGAACCCAGCGTTGTTAAATGCAGAAATTGCATGAAACAAGGCGTAAAACATACCAGTCTGCCAGCCCATTTCAGGGACCCAGCGGATAGAGAGAAAAATAAACCCGACCGTTTCTGCAACAAGCGCGAAAACAACAATCCGCTTTACTAGTCGGTTTAGATTGACTTGCCGATCTTGCCCTAATGCTTCTTTCGCCAGCGCTTGTTGACGCAAACTCAAACGCACGCCGAACATATAGAGTAAGACTGCCGACAACGTCATCTGCCCCAACCCACCGATTTGCATTAAAAACATCAGCAAGATTTTACCCGCAAGCGTAAAGTGTTGCCCAGTATCGACAACACCAAGCCCTGTCACACTAATAGCGGACGTTGCAGTAAACAAAGCATCCGTTATCGACAGGCCCGTAACAGAAAAAACTGGCAAGGTTAGCAATACCGCAGAAGGCAGTAAAACACCGAGAAAACTGAGCAATATAATACGCGGTTCGTTGCCCTTCGCTTTCTCTTGTTTACCATCTGGTGCGTAAAAAACACCTTTCTGATGAAAATACGTCATAGCGATTTTAATTTATTTGCGAGCGCATCTTGAGGGCCGACCACAATAATTAGGTCACCAATTTCCAGCGTGGTATTAAGGTCAGGTGCCTTGGTAATTTCTGGGCCCCGTTTAAACCCTAGCACTTGCACGCCATCGACTTTGCACAGAGCCAAATCACTTAGTGTCTTACCCATCCAACGAGAGCCAATCACAAACTCCGTCATAGCTAAGCCACTGCCTAATGGGTGGAACTCAAGAACCCGTTTATCGAGCATTTTACGCGCGACACGTATCCCCATGTCACGCTCAGGCATGATAATGTGGTCTGCGCCAATTTTTTGCAGAACACGAGCTTGGAAGCGGTCGTTGGCTTTAACCCATACTGACTTTACTCCCGCCTCTTTAGCAATCAATGTCGCAAGAATACTGGCATTGACATCCGCTCCGATGGCAATCATCACCATGTCGTAATCATCAAGTTTGAGCTCAGCAACCGTCTCTTCGTGAGTACAGTTAGCCACAACCGCCTGACTAACAAAACTGGCGGCTTCTTTAACTCTGTCTTCGTTGATGTCAACGGCTAAAACTTGAGCGCCTGAATCTTGTAACTCTTTACACACTGCCAAACCAAATCGGCCAAGACCAATAACGGCGAATTGCTTATCACCTGTTTTCATTTGTGCCCCATCTTATGCATTCATTAGCAAGCAAAAAAGTTTGCGCCCATTCCTTACCTTGTGCAAACCTGCGGACAGATAATTGACAAAAGCTTAACGCACCTTGATTCACTTTACGTGTTAAGCGTATGACACTGATTAACTTTTTTCCTCATTACCGAATAGAAACCGTCGCGATGGCTACATAATTGGATGCCTTAAAACGCAAAAAGCCGCAAGAATGCGGCTTTTAGATCATGGGATAAACTGGCTATTTTGATTCGCGCTTATCGTGCGGTTTACGTTTATTCTTAGGCACGTAATTTAAAATTGAAATTGGTACTGGCTTTCTTGGCGCAAAACCTTCAATTTCCACTCGCTCTAGCAAGTGCCCTAAACGACTTTCAATCATGCAGAGGTTCTTAAAGTCGTCTTTTGAAACCAGTGATATCGCCTCACCTTTCGCGCCAGCACGACCTGTACGACCAATACGATGTACATACTCATCCGCTGGGTAAGGTAAATCGTAGTTGATGACAACTGGCAGATTATCAATATCAATACCGCGCGCAGCAACGCCGGTTGCGACTAAGTACTGGATTTCACCCGCTTTAAACTTTTCTATTAATTCCTGGCGAACACGCTGATTACGGCCACTGTGGAATGCTTCTGCCACAATGCCACGTTTCTCAAGTTGGCTTACCAGTTTGGCTGCGCCGTGTTTAGTTTCAATAAATACCAGTACTTGCGACCAGTCATTTTCTTTAAGCAAGTGACTTAACAGCGACGACTTCATGTCTTTATCGACGGTCGTGATCCACTGTTTAATATTTGATTTTGAGGCACTGTGCTTTGCAATCGTGATCTCTTCAGGATCAATAATCGCATTTTTCGCCAAGTCACGAACAGGGTTAGATAACGTCGCTGAGAACAGCAAACTTTGCACATGTTCTGGCATACAGTCGACGATTTTGTCGATCGCATCGATGAATCCCATATCCAACATTTTGTCGGCTTCATCAAGCACTAGCATTTCCACTTCATCAAAGTGAATCGCGCGTTGACCGTACAGATCAATCAAACGCCCAGGCGTGCTTACCACAATATCGACACCCTCGATCAAGGCTTGTTTTTGTGGTGCATAATCCACACCACCAAACATCGCCATTGAGCGTAATGGTAAGTTTTTACCATAAGCTTCAATACTTTGATGAACCTGAAGCGCAAGTTCGCGTGTTGGCGTTAGGATAATCGCACGAGCGCGTTTTTTACGTTGCGTTTCGCCTCGACTAAGCTTTTCTAAGATTGGCAGAACAAAACTGGCCGTTTTACCTGTGCCCGTTTGCGCTGCTGCAATTAAATTGCGGCCACGCAATACGATTGGAATGGCTTTTTGTTGGATAGAAGTGGGTTTTTCATAACCTAGCGCTTTTACTGCATCAGCAATCGATGCGCTTAAACCAAGCTTAGAAAATGGCATAGAAAGGTCTCAACAGAGGAAATGGGCGCGTAGTGTATCAGAATCCCCGTGAAGTAACAGAAGGATTCATGCGCGAAAAACTAGGAACATGACACAATCTTAGCCCATGAAATTGGGCTGCAAACCTTTTTCTAATTTTTTCCTCACTTTGTAGGAAACATCATTAAGTGTGATTTTCCCCGTTTTGTGGCGGTCGATACCTGCATTCTGTCGATAGGCAATTGAGCCTTGTCTGAACAAAACGAAAGACGGCGGTTTACCAATCGCAGCAGGGTAGAGAATGGCCATGTAAGCATCTTCTAAGCTATTAATTTTATTTCGATAGGGCCAATAGTACGCTTTCACATAGTCAAGTTGTTCAAGCGCGCTCATTCTCGCAAGAGTCTTTGTGTTCACTCCTAATGACTCTGCGGTAGAGGGCATAAATTGAATTAACCCTGTAGCCCCGCTTCCGGAACCATTTTTGATGCTTGGACTGAAAGTTTCAGCAGTTTCAAATGCCATGCACGCCATAAGATGATTAGGATTGATCTTTAGCTCTTTACTAATACGGATGACTTTAGATTTGAACTCTGGAGAAACTTTACCTCCCCACGCTACCGCGTTCTCGGGAGCTGCAATCGAAGAGACCGTTGATGCGTCATGTTCTTCGACAATTTTAGAAAGTAGAGGAAGCGTTTGGCGTAGTCGATGGCTCGAACTCACCAAGCGAATTGATTTGGTAAGAAACTTGTCTTTTTTTTGATGTAGTTTTTGGAACTTTACTAACTTATACAGTTGCTTATAAACCGTTTTCACAACGAAGCCGGATGTAGGGAACACTCCCAGAATGTAATCCATTTCCTACAAATTTAATATAAATATCAGCAACAGGAATTCTAGATGTGATCAATGTCACCATAAAAATTCTCAAATTCGATACACACCGATGTAAGTGGTCAATGTGTCTCCAACACGCTAGAAGTACAAGTAAAGAGGCATTAAAAAGGTCTTACCAATTTTTTGGTAAGACCTAGGCTTACTGATTCTCGGATAAGCGAATGTATATTCTTACAGTTCAGCTTCCCGAACCAGTTCTGCAAGCGTCGACAAACGCTGCTCACTTTGTTTTACGTAAGGATTATTCGTATCCCAAGCATATCCAGCCAAAATCGCACTAATCATCTGTTTAATACGTGGGTTCGGGTTTTGATAGAAAATCACATCTTGCAACGTGCCGTTGTACCAGCCTTCCACATAAGTGCGGAATGTGTTCACTCCCACCATTAAGCGTTGCGAGTACTCTTCTTGCCAATCAACCTTTTCACCATTCAGCTGACGAACCACGCAGTCCGCTGCAAACTCTGCCGATTTCATGGCGATAGTGACACCCGATGAAAATACAGGATCAAGAAACTCACCTGCATTACCAAGCAACGCGTAGTGCTCTGTCGCTAAACGTTTGACGTTAGCAGAATAGCCACCCAACTCGCCTGCTGGATTCGGGTAATTCGCATTTCGCAACAAAGAAGCCAAACCCGGCTCTTCATTGGCTAACTGCTGCAACGCTGCAATCTTATCTTCTGGGTATTGTTCGAAAAATTCTGGCTCACCCACCACACCAAACGAACAAGTACCATTAGAGAATGGGATTAGCCAGTACCATACGTCGTGATTTTCAGGATGAACTGAAATTAAAATTTTGTTGCGATCGTATTCCGGCTCTTGGGGAGAGATATGATCTTCGATATGGGTAAAGATCGCTTTTCTAGGCGGAAGACAAGAAGGTTCTTCTAGCTCCAACAAGCGTGGCAAAACACGCCCAAAGCCACTTGCATCCAGCACAAAATCTGCTTCGATTTGATAAGCCTTCTTATTTGAGTCGAGCACTTCTAATCGAGACTTTTTCCCTTCAAACACTAGGTTGAGCAGCTCATGCTGATAACGAATCTCTACGCCTTGCTCTTCAGCGCTATCTGCCAATACTTTATCAAAGTTGGCACGTTGAACCTGAAACGTCGTGCCCGGTCCTGGTGTGTATTTGTTTGTAAAGTCGAACTGGGTGTATACGCCATTACGACGAAATGCAGCACCATCTTTATACTGGAAACCAAACTGCTTTACTGCATGAGTCATTCCTGCTTGTTCAACAACTTCCATACATGCAGGGAGTAGGCTTTCTCCTATGGAAAAACGTGGAAAAGTCGCTTTTTCTAAGACAACAACATCTATGCCACGCGATTTTAATAACGCAGAAACGGTTGAACCTGATGGCCCCGCTCCTACGACAACAACTTGCTTGAGCTCTGTTTTCATTCTGAATTTAGTTTGCTTGTAGTTTTAATAAGGTATGACCAAGGCCAATATTGTCGGTTCTTTCAACGACAGATAAACCTGCCGCTTCGACAATTTCTAAGAAATCATCACTGCGATAAAAGCGACTATTACCGTTAGCTAAACAGGTAAAATAAAGAGAAGTGGCATTAAGGCTATAGGAAGCTCCCGCGTATTTTTGAGCATCCCAAAACAGCTCCAATACGTAAATAGTATCTCCCTTCGTTAACTGGGCTTTAACTTTTTTAAGGATATTGAGGATCTCAATTGGGGAAAAGCAATCCAAGAACTGGCTCATCCACCAAACGTCAGCATGCTCCGGCAATGTTTGTGCTTTATCAAGCATGTTTGCAGGGTATGGACGTACACGCTCGACGAACTGATTTTTTGAAACATTCTTCATCGCTACTTCTAATTGCTGCGGTAAATCAACAATCGTCACTTGAACGTCAGGGTCATGTTTACAACACTGAATCGCCCATTTTCCCGTATTTCCGCCAATATCCACAAGATGCTTTGGCTTGCTTGCAAATACCTCTTTAAGCAGAAGTGGGAACGAGCGATCCGAATAGAAATGATCGAACTTAAACCAGCTCTGTTTGGCTTGTTCTGGTAACGTCGATAGACCTTGATAAATGGTCTCCCAATTGCCCAACTCTTTCAAACCTGACGGTTTACCTTCTTGAATTGCTTCCGTCAAATGCATCATCGCGGCGTAACAAACATCTGCCGTAAAATCCATGTTTGCATTCGTCATACCATCATGAAGAAGGTAAAAACCAAGGTTTGCAAGCGAATAGTTAGGTCGTTCCCATAAAACAATATGCGCACTAATCGCCATATCCAACAGTACTTTAACACCATATTCTGATACTCCCGTTTTCTCGGCAATATCTGTGGCACTCATGCCTTGAGCGCCAGCGCTGTCTAAAGCGGCTAAAATACCTAAATCTCGAAGCGTTTTGGCGGTCTGGAACACGATTGGTGCAAAAGATAACTTCTGAGCTTCTGTCTTCGCTTCAAAAGCATTAAAAGGGTCATTATTTTGATTTAACACGGAAAAACCTAACTGCAATTAATAGTTTTATTGTTGAGATTGATTGCCCAACAATGCAATAGCTCGCTGAATATCAACATTCAAGTTGTTTACCCAACGATTGTAATTGCGGTGGATTTTGCCATCACTTGCTTTGAGATTTACTGAGTTGAGATAAATAATTGAGTAATATTTATTATTGTATGGGATTTTTACTTCTGCAGAGTGTTTACGAACGTGGATTTTTGCAATAAGAACACCAGGGCTTACTTCTTCGATCGTCCAGCCTCGGTTAGTTGCTGATTGCACTATGGCCATTTTTACTTGTTTATTTTGAAGATCATAAGCAACTGGAGTATCCTCCACATTCATTACAGGTTGTACTCGTCCACAACCAACAAGAAGCAAAGTTAATAATAACGAGACATACAGCTTAAAACGCGACATGATAATTTCCTTTTTATTGTGAATTTGGGTCAACCCCAATTTGTATCGAGCTGTAAAATAAACAATTTAACCCAATATGCCAAACTCGAAGATCAACATTTCGTTCAATATTGATGCGTGGACAGCGAATTCATTCGGTTTATCCGAATCCAATGAATGGAAACAATGGGCAACAGAGATAAAATGGCCAGAAGATGGCAAAATCAATGTTGCAAATATTCCTGCGATGATGCGCAGAAGAATGAGCCCACTCAGTAAACTGGCGGTACAAACTGCAATCGAAATGCTTAATCAACATCAAGTTGATTACCTTGTATTTTCAAGCCGTCATGGTGAACTGCATCGCAGCGTCGCACTAGTTGAAGATATAATTAATGGAGAAGAGGCGTCTCCGATGGCTTTTTCTCAATCGGTGCACAATACCGCCGCAGGGCTTGCCACTATCGCAACTAAACAACCCATTCCCCTAACTTCTATCGCTGCGGCAGAAAACACATTCCAAAGCGCAATATTAGAAGCATGGCTGTTTTTGTCCGACAATCCTGACAAAAAAGTACTGCTTGTTGATTTTGATGAGCCTATGCCTGACTCTTATTTAGAATATGAAAACCAACAATACCAAGGGTTTGGACTTGGCTTAATACTTTCTCATGGAGACAATTTCGCGATACAAAGCTCCATAAACGCAGAACGTTCCGGTCATCCTCTTCCTCAAGGTTTAGTATTTTTGCAACAATACTTGTTAGATAAAAGCCAGTGGACTATTTTCGCTCCGCATCAAGCTTGGGAATGGCACAAAAAATGATTCGCTTAAATCAGTATTGGCGTGTGCTAGCAACAGGCTTTTGTTTTTCAGTATTTGGGTTAGGTGGTTTAGTACTGAGCTTCATTGTTATTCCGACCATTCGTATTTTTGTTTCAGACCAAACGGAACGCGAATATAAAGTTCAAGGTGCGATTCGATATTCATTCAACACATTTTGTAAATTGATGAAGTTGAGTGGCGCAATCGATTATCAAATTATTGGTGCCGATATTCTTCAACAAGATCGTAATTGTTTAATTGTTGCCAACCACCCTAGTTTAATCGATTACGTTCTCATTGCTTCACAATTAAATCGCTGCGACTGTTTAGTAAAATCGGCAATATGGTCGAATCCTTTTATGAAGCACATCGTAAAAGCAGCCGGATATATTCCCAATGAAGCACCGGATGATTTATTAGCACTTTGTGATGAACGATTTAACAAAGGCAACGTGTTGCTTATATTTCCTGAAGGAACAAGAACAACGCCAGGTGTAGAACCGAAATTACAACGTGGTGCAGCACAAATTGCGGTAAGAACAGAACGAGATTTAAGAGTTGTCCATATTACGGTAACGCCAAGTTTCCTCACAAAAGAGAAAAAATGGTATCAAGTACCGGCAACAAAGCCCTTTTTCAGGGTTGAAGTTAAGGATAAAGTTGAGATTACCCCCTTTATAAAGCAAACTACGTCGCCGACAATAGCGGCGCGACGCTTACAACAGCACCTAGCTGAAAACATTTTTCCAGAAAACTTTTATTAATAAGCAGGTCCCAGTGGAACAGTTACACAACGACATTAAGCAACTTATTATTGATGCTTTAAACCTTGAAGATTTAACCGTAGATGATATTGAAACGGATGCACCACTTTTTGGTGATGGACTTGGCTTAGATTCTATCGACGCGCTTGAGCTTGGACTCGCAATAAAAAAACAATACAACATCGTTATTGATGCCGACGACTCAAATACGCGCGAACACTTTGCTTCTGTAGCAAATCTAGCGAAATACGTTTCTTCTCAAACTAATGAATAAGTTGTAGGTATATTCATGACTGATGTAAATAAAGATCAAGTATTTGAACAAGTTAAAGATGCGCTTGTTGAGCTGTTCGAAATTGACGCAGCCGAAATTCAATCAGATGCGCACTTATACCAAGATCTCGATCTTGATAGCATTGACGCCGTTGATTTGGTCGTACACCTACAGAATGTCACTGGCAAAAAAATCAAGCCAGCAGAGTTTAGTGCAGTAAGAACCGTTGACGATGTGGTTAACGCTGTCACTGAGTTATTGAAGGAAAGTTAATGCGCCAATTGCTGACTGGTCTGTCTGCAATTGTACTGTTTGCCTACCCCTTCGCCGTCTATTTCGGTATAGATAAATTTGGCTTGAACTTAGTTGGGGGCTTGTTAATTGCTGCGTTACTTTTGCGTGTTTTCGTCGCAAATAAGACCCCACTAAAAGAGTTTAAGTTCTTGGCGCTCGTTACGGGCGCTGTTGGCATTGTCCTAATTACGCTTGGCATGGTGTTTAAACAACATGGGTGGCTTCAGTTTTACCCTGTCGTTGTCAATGTATGTATGCTGTGTGTATTTGGACTGAGCTTAAAACAGCCGCAATCGATCATAGAGAGGCTTGCTCGCTTGCAAGAACCCGACCTTCCGGCTAGTGGCGTGGCTTACACTCGCAAAGTGACGATGTTTTGGTGCGCCTTTTTTACGCTCAACGCTGCCGTTGCACTCTATACCTGTTTCCTACCAGTAAAAATATGGACGCTTTATAACGGCCTCATCAGCTACTTACTTGCTGGTGGCTTGTTCGCTGGAGAATGGATCGTGCGTCAATTTGTTCGAAAGGAACACTAATCGTATGAATACAACGTATTCGAGCTTTACCTCCCTAGCGACCTTGTTCATCGCAGAGAGGTCTGAGCAATCCCCTGTCTCTTACGATCGCGACACGGTTATCACGTGGGGTGATTTCCAGCAGCACGTCGCAACACTTGCTCAGCAGTTAGAAACCCAACCAACGCAAAACATTGCGTTGTGTTTTGGCAACAGCTACCCGTTTGCCGTTGGCTTTTTTGCTTGTTGTTATGCAGGAAAATCCATTGTATTACCTGGTAATTACCAACCAGAAGCACTCAAAGAGCTCAGTGGGCACTACGATTTGTTGCTGCATGATGCCGATGTCTCGGTTCCAGAACTGGTGAGCTCGCTTTTGATCGAATGTCAATCATTGCTAGAAACCACCGTGATTAACGAGCCAGAGGCCAAACAACCTTATTTTTGGCGTGAATTAAATCTGGCGGAAATACCGGTAACGCTATTCACTTCGGGTTCAAGCGGCACACCAAAAGCCATTGCAAAAACGCTGAAACAGCTCGACATCGAAGTTTCTATTCTAGATAACCTATGGGGCGACACGGTTGCCAGCACACGCGTTGAAAGCACCGTTTCTCATCAACACATTTACGGCTTGCTGTTCCGCGTATTGTGGCCTTTGTGCTCTGCACGTCCATTTTCAGCACACAACCTTGAGTTCCCAGAGCAAATTGTCCATCACGCTGATGCTGACACCACGCTAGTAAGCAGCCCTGCGTTACTAAAACGACTCAGTGAAGAGCACAATCCGGTTGCGATTCGGTGCGTATTTTCTTCTGGTGGTCCCTTGCCAAACCAAGCCGCGCAGCACAGCCAGTTGTTGTTTGGGTCACTTCCTATTGAAGTGTTTGGCAGCACAGAAACCGGCGGCATCGCTTACCGTCAGCAGCACGTAGCTAGCACTCCCTGGACGTTATTCCCTGGTGTTGAAGCCGAGCTTAACCATGAAAATTGTTTAAAGCTCCGCTCGCCACACATTGATGAAAACACTTGGTACCAAACTACGGATGAATGCTATTTCCATGATAGTATTTCTTTTGAATTGCGTGGACGCACTGACCGAATCGTCAAAGTCGAAGAAAAGCGTATTTCCCTTGTCGAAGTGGAAAAACGTTTAGAGCAACTGCCGTGGGTTCAAGAAAGCGTGGTGATCCCAATGGAAGAATCTGGTCGCCTCACGTTAGTCTCGATCATCGTACTTAACGATCAAGGCAGCGATGTGCTTAATGAACTTGGTAAAGGCAAATTTTGGCTTGAGCTTCGCAAGGCACTGCGCAATTGGCTAGAACCGATCGCTATCCCGAGAAAATTCCGAGTGGTCGACGAAATTCCATTGAACAGCCAAGGCAAACGCCAAGTTGCTGAAATTGAAAAACTATTCCAATAAAGCTAGTAACATGGATAAAAGAAAACCAACCATTCAGAATATTGAAGTGAGTGACCATACCGCGGAGCTGTCGCTGCGAGTGGATGCTGACATCTTAGATTTCCAAGGTCATTTCAATCACTTCCCTCTTTTACCCGGCGTCACTCAAATTGATTGGGCGCTGTTCTACGCCGTTCAACATTTGAATACTCCCAAGGTATTTAAAGGAATGGAAGTCATCAAATTTCAAGAGCCGATTCTGCCAAACGCCGACGTTTGCCTCTCACTCTCTTGGGACAATGAGCGCGAGAAATTGACCTTTAAGTACACATCGAAAAACGGTGAAACCTTGGTGACTCACTCTTCAGGCAAAATGAAACTGGGTGAGTCACGTGAGTGATTACCGTCCCTGCTTTTTAATTCCTTGCTACAACCACGGCAGCACAATTGCAGACGTGGTTGCGTCGTTATCCTCTTTCGATTTGCCAGTGCTGGTCGTGGACGACGACAGCAATGAAGACACCAAACAAGCGCTTTCAGCATTGAGTGAGCAAGGGCTGATAAAACTGATTAGTTTGAGTGAAAACCAAGGCAAAGGTGGCGCTGTGATGGCAGGCCTACATCAAGCTCACCAACTTGGTTTTACGCACGCCATTCAAATCGACGCAGACGGTCAACACGACCTAGAAGCATTGCCGAAATTGCTCAGCGCCAGCGAAACAAAACCAGATAACCTGATTTCGGGCCAACCGATATACGACGAGAGCGTACCTAAATCCCGTTTGTATGGTCGCTACGCTACGCACGTGTGGGTGTGGATAGAAACCTTGTCACTATCTATCAAAGACAGCATGTGCGGTTTTCGCGCCTACCCAGTGGCGAAAACGGTCGCCGTGTTGAACAAGTACAGCATCGGCAAACGCATGGATTTTGATATCGAAATTCTAGTGCGAATGTATTGGGAAGGCGTCGACATTGATTTTGTTCCAACGCGCGTGATCTACCCTGAAGGTGGCATTTCCCACTTCGACGCATTGTGGGACAACGTCAAGATAAGCTGGATGCACACTCGCCTATTTTTTGGCATGTTGCCGCGCATTCCTTCGCTACTCGCCAGAAAGCGCCAAAACACAGATGACAGTAATGCCCACTGGTCGAAACGAAAAGAACAAGGCACGATTTTAGGCATCAAAACCTTACTCGCGGTTTACCGCTTGTTCGGCAGAAAAGCGTTTGACCTGATTTTAAAATTAGTCATGCGCTACTACCACTTCACGGGTAAATCTGCCCGTGAAGCGTCTGAGATTTACCTGCAAAACTTGCAGTACTACGCAACGCAGCAGAGCATCGCACTACCAAAACAGTTGGACAGCTATCATCATCTGCTTTCTTTTGGGCGAACCATGCTCGACAAACTGGCTGCCTGGCAAGGTGACTTTAACGTCGATAACCTAACCATTCACGGCCAGCATCATTTCGAAGAGATGGCGCAGAAAAAACAAGGCGTGCTCATTTTAGGCTCGCACCTTGGCAATATCGAACTCTGCCGCGCGCTTGGTCGTCGACACTCTCATGTCAAAATCAACGCCTTGGTATTTACCCAACACGCTGAACAATTTAATGCGGTAATGAAGGCGGTAAACCCAAACTCGGAACTGAATTTGATTCAAGTCAGCTCAATGGGACCAGACACCGCGATTCTGCTTCAACAAAAAATCGAGCAAGGTGAATGGGTGGTGATCGTTGGCGATCGCACTTCTACCAGCAAAGAAAATCGGGTCGTTTGGGCAGATTTTCTTGGTAAACCAGCGCCATTTCCGCAAGGCCCATTCATGCTGGCCTCGGTATTAAAAGCGCCGGTTTATCTACTCTTCGGCCTACGCGACGATGAAGCGAACACTCCGCATTTTAATGTGTACTTTGAACACTTTAGTGACCAAATCACGCTACCACGCAAGGAACGTCAGCAGGCACTAGAACACGTTGTTCAACAGTACGCACACAGATTAGAACACCACACACTGCAAGCGCCGTTACAGTGGTACAACTTTTTTAACTTCTGGACTTTAAGTAATCAGCCACATGACAAACAACAATAATCACAACATCACTTTTGGTGCCCAATCTTTAACCATCGAAGATGTCGTTGCCATTGCTCAAGGTGCAAAGGCAAACATGAACACCTCGCCAGAATTTACCGCGAAAATTGATCGTGGCGTGGCGTTTCTGGAACGATTACTGAAAGAAGAAGGCGTTATTTACGGCGTGACCACGGGTTACGGCGATTCATGCACTGTGGCGATTCCACCTGCTCTTGTGGATGAACTTCCGTTGCACCTTACGCGCTTCCATGGCTGTGGCTTAGGTCAAATCCTTTCTCATGAGCAAGCTCGTGCGGTGTTGGCGACACGTTTATGTTCATTGTCGCAAGGCGTATCTGGCGTGTCTCACGGTCTGTTGAACCAAATCGTTACGCTTATCAATCACGATATTGCGCCGCGTATTCCACAAGAGGGCTCGGTGGGCGCAAGTGGCGATTTAACTCCTTTGTCTTACCTAGCGGCGACCTTAATTGGCGAGCGTGAAGTGCTTTACAAAGGTGATGTGCGACCAACACAAGAAGTGTTTGCAGAGCTGGGCATTGAGCCAATTCGCCTAAAACCAAAAGAAGGTTTGGCGTTAATGAACGGTACATCCGTGATGACTGCCCTCGCCTGTCTTGCCTACAAACGCGCAGAATATCTAGCGCAGCTGAGCACCAAGATTACCGCGATGGTCTCTGTGGGTATGCAAGGTAATGACTTCCACTTTGATGAAGCGTTGTTTGCGGTAAAACCTCACCCTGGTCAACAGCAAGTTGCGGCTTGGCTGCGTGATGATCTCAATGCTGAACGTCCGCCACGCAATAGCGACCGACTGCAAGATCGTTACTCGCTGCGTTGTGCGCCACACGTGATTGGCATGGTGCAAGACTCACTGCCTTGGCTACGTCAATTGATTGAGAATGAACTAAATAGTGCCAACGACAATCCAATCATCGATGGCGACAACGAGCGCGTTCTGCACGGCGGTCACTTCTACGGTGGTCATATCGCAATGGCGATGGATACGTTGAAAGTGAACATTGCCAACTTAGCTGATTTGCTGGATCGTCAGATGGCGCAACTGATGGATTACAAGTTCAATAACGGCCTGCCGTTTAACTTAACCGGTGCAGAAGGCGAGCGTAAACCTATCAACCATGGCTTTAAAGCGGTTCAGATTGGTATCTCAGCTTGGACGGCAGAAGCGTTGAAAAACACCATGCCAGCGAGCGTTTTTTCTCGCTCAACCGAGTGCCACAACCAAGACAAAGTGAGCATGGGCACCATTGCAGCTCGTGATTGCTTACGCGTACTTGAGTTAACAGAGCAAGTTGCTGCGGCTTCACTCCTAGCAAGCGTTCAAGCGGTTGAGATTCGTCGCCGTCATAACGAATTGGACGAACACCACATGAGTCAGAGTTTGCGAGTAACTCGTGACGCCGTACTGAGCGAGTTTGAATTTGTGATTGAAGATCGCCCGTTAGAACAAGATTTGCGTCATTTCATTGAACGCATTCAGCAACGTCATTGGCCACTCTACGCGGAGGTATAATGCAAGAGCAGGTTCTCTACCCATTAGAAGCGGAGGTGACTATGGTCACCTCATTCCAAGATGCTGACCCGATGGGCGTGATTTATCACGGCAACTTCTTTCGGTATTTTGAAGAAGCGCGTCGTGTGCTGATGGAGAAGATCCAATACAGCTATAGCGATATGCAAGACTCTGGGTACATGTGGCCGATCATCGACACGCGCGTAAAATACGTGAAGGCGATTCCGTTTAATCACACCATTCGCATTACCTCGCAACTCACGGAGTGGGAAAACCGCTTACGTGTGGATTACGTGATTTACGACGCCGAAACGAATCAACGTATGTGCAAAGCGCATACAACGCAAGTCGCCGTATCCATTGAAAAGCAAGAGATGTGCTTTGTTTCTCCAGCAGTCTTTTTAGATAAAGTAGAGCGATGGCACAACCATGGGAGCCTGAACTAATGCAAAAGTGGTTACTCTCTTTTTTGCTGATATTTTCTGTTTCAGCACTAGCCACACCGACAGCAAACGTAACGGATTTGGCATCGCTTCAACAGCAGTTGTCTCAGCATGAAATCGTGCGCGGAGATTTTACGCAGCAGCGTCATCTGGAAATGTTCAGTCAACCTCTAACCTCTAAAGGTCAGTTCACACTAAGCAAAACACATGGCTTGTTGTGGCAACAAACAGAACCTTTTGCAGTCAATTTGGTATTGACGGAAAACAAACTTCGTCAGACTTTTGCCGACCAAGCACCGAAAACGATCTCTGCTGAAGAAAACCCAATGGCGTTCTACTTTAGTCATGTGTTTTTATCCGTGTTCCACGGGGATACTTCTGCACTGCAAGAACAATTCACACTCGATTTTTCAGTTGAGAACACTCAGTGGAAGCTCGTTTTAGTGCCCAAACAGTCGCCATTAAATGCGGTGTTTAAAGCCATCACCCTTTCCGGTAAAACGCACATTGATCGCCTAACCCTGCAAGAGCTGCGCGGCGATAAGACCGAAATCACGTTTACGAACCAGACCTCTCTACCTCAGGAACTCACGGATGCCGAAGACGCTCAATTCCGTTTCTAAACTCAGTCTTGGCACTCACACCTTTGCTCTGGTTTGGCTCAATCTCGTTGTTTTAGCGGGCGCGTTGCTACTCAAACAATGGGTTTGGAGTGCAGAATCTCCGATTGAGACCAACATTTTAAAACTACTGCCGAAGAACCAACAAAACCCGGTGGCTGAGCAAGCCTTTGAGTCGGTCTCGGCAAGTATGAGCGACAAAGTCATTTTCGTGATCACAGCGCCGGACAAAAATGCCCTTTTTGCAGCGGCCGCTGAATTTGATAAGGGGTTACGCCAAAGTAATCATTTTCGCGATGTGGTGGGGAAAATCTCACCTCAAGAACAGCAAGCTTGGGCGAGTTACTACTTTAAGCACCGCTTCCAATTGCTGACGCCTGAACAACGAGAGCGTTTAAGCCAAAATCCAGAACAGCAAGTGCAGCATGTGATTCAGTCGCTGTACAACCCGTTTTCTGGAGTGACCGGGCAAGAGTTACAAAATGACCCTTTCTTGCTATTTCGTGATTATTTAAGTCAAGTTACCCAGCAATCGTCCTCTTTCCGATTGGATAACGGCTATCTATCCGTCGAAAAAGACGGTGCTCAATACTTGCTTATTACTGCCGAGCTAAAAGACTCACCTTATAGCCTAACTGGGCAGCTTGCAGTCCCTGATATTCAAGCGTTAGAACACGGCGTCGCGCAGAAATATGGCGCTGAAGTCGCACATACTGGCGTTCTATTTTACGCCGACTTTGGTACGCAAAGTGCAAAATCGGAGATCAGTACCATCGGTGTGTTCTCTCTGCTCGGTATCATTGCATTGTTCGTATTGGTCTTTCGTAGTGTGGTGCCACTGTCTCTCGCACTGCTTTCCATCACCATTGGTTTGCTCGTTGCGTTGTCAGTGACAACGTGGATTTTTGGAAAAGTCCATCTGTTCAGCTTAGTGTTTGGCGCAAGTTTAATCGGCGTGTCTATCGACTACGCATTCCACTACCTAACGGAACGTCTTGCGGCGGGAAATGAATGGGATAGCGAGCAAGGGTTAAAGCATATTTTTATAGCGATCACACTGGGCTTAATCACCAGTTTGATCGGATATTTGGGCATGTTGGTGGCACCGTTTCCTGGTTTGCAGCAGCTTGCGCTGTTTTCATCCATTGGTCTGATTGGCGCTTACATCACCGTGGTGGCTTGGTATCCGATACTGGTTCGTAACCCATCGCGCACCATTTCGAATTTACCAAGACAATCATTGTTGGCGAAATGGTTAACGCTTTGGAATCACCCTCGAATTAAAGTCGGATTACCGATGTTATGTGTGGTTGCGAGTGGCTTTTTCTTGCTGCAATTGAACTACGATGACGACATTCGTCTGCTGCAAACGATGCCGAAAGATCTCAAGCAGCAAGAAACCTTGATTACGACGCTCAGTGGCATGCAATCTTCGCAGCAAATGTTGGTCGTTACCGCCGACGATGACGAAAGCCTAATGAAAAAGCTGGAGTCTTTGACACCAACTTTAGAAGCGTGGAAAGCGGACAGCACCATCGAAAGCTACCAGAGCCTGAGCCGCTACTTGAGCTCAGTGGAGCGTCAGCAACAAGACTATCAATTGATTCGCGATCTTTACGCGACACAATCCAGCCCA
The DNA here is from genome assembly GCF_033339495.1 of Vibrio sp. 2134-1. Taxonomy (NCBI): domain Bacteria; kingdom Pseudomonadati; phylum Pseudomonadota; class Gammaproteobacteria; order Vibrionales; family Vibrionaceae; genus Vibrio; species Vibrio sp. 2134-1. The sequence continues at coordinate 93,287 of NZ_JAWOUS010000013.1, read as the reverse complement.
CTTACTTCCGGGCTGGGCTTAAGTAAAAAGCCCAAAATGGACGCCGACTTTATCCCTGTTACGGTTGAACAGTACTTGCAAAACCCGGTATCAGCGCCTGTACGTTTTCTTCATTTGGGTAAGATCAAAGGAAAATCGGCAACGGTAGTGGTGTTAAACCAATTGCAAGACTCCGCTGTTGTTAAGGCATTTGCCAAATCACAGTCTGATGTTGTCTACCTAAACAAAGCTGAAGAAATATCCACCCTATTTGGTGAATACCGAATCAAAATCATAGAGCTATTGGCAGCCGCCAGTGCTGTGATCTTTCTGGTATTAATCAAGCGGTACGGTCTGCAACACAGTTGCCGAGTTTTACTGCCATCATTGATTGCTTGCGCCTGCGGTCTGGCAACTGCTGTCGCGATGGGAACAACATTAAACCTGTTCAACTTGCTTGGCTTGGTGCTCATTCTTGGTATAGGGATCGATTACACTCTGTTCTTTGCCGAGAAAGCCCGCAGTGTGAGCACACTATTGGCGATCACCCTTTCGGCAATGACCACTGTGTTGTCATTTGGATTGCTGTCACTCAGCCAAACTCACGCGATTCACAGTTTTGGCATTACGGTGTTAAGTGGTATTTTTGTCGCTTGGCTGCTCTCTCCGATTGCAATTAAAACAGAGGAAACGACGTCATGATTTTCAATCACGCCTTTCGCTGCGCGACGTTATTCGCACTGAGCCTGTTTTTAAGTGCATGCAGCTTGGTCCCTCACCAATCGACGCCTCAGGTCGACATTGCCGAGCACACCCAAGTTAGCTTGCCCACTCCCGCAAGCTTGGGCTATCAGTTGTCTGCCAGTCAGTTAATTACGGCTTCTTGGGCAATAGATGGTAAAACCAAATCTGAGCAACTTCCGGTACAACTGCAAGTGATCAACAACGAAGTGGTGCTGGCAGGCTTCTCATCCTGGGGGACGAGAGTACTCTCACTGTCTTACGATGGAGAACAAATTCAAACCGAAGTGCTCAACGGTTTACAAGGTTCGCTACCGCAGCCAGAACAGGTATTATTTAACTTGATGATCACGCTCTGGCCGAGTTCCGCTTGGGAAGGATCGTTAAATGAGGTAAGGTGGCGAATTATTGATAAAAATAATTCTCGCGCCATCTTTGATAGCGGCGGTGAAAAGATCATTGAGATTCAATACAGCTCTTCTAACAAGTTAGAGGGTAAGATTGATTTTCATCACCTCAAACATCAGTTTTCAATTTCTATTCAAACACTGCAACATCAGATTAACTAAGAACAATTTAGAATAACAATATGCCTATTCGCTCTTCTCAACCTTTGTATATTCAGGCCTGTGGCTTTCACTCTGCCATGGGGCCAGATGACACGCTCATCCACCAATGTTTATCGGGAGCGAAACCATCCAACATGGTGGTTGACCAAGACATTTTGAATTCAGGCCGACAAACAGTAATCGGTCGAATTGCACAGCCGTTACCGAAATTACCACCAGCTTTCAGCCGGTTTGATACGAGAAACAACCGCCTCGCACTTTCGGCTTTGCAGCAAATCGAAGGCGACGTGCGTGACGCCATTGCTAAATATGGTCGTGACCGTATCGCAGTCGTGATCGGCACCAGCACATCTGGCATTTCAGATGGCGAAATCGCATTTGGTGAAAAGCTGGCAAAGGGTAATTTTCCTGCCGACTACCATTACACCAAACAAGAGCTTGGCAACTGCAGCGATTTTATTGCCGCCTACTTTGATTTGAGCGGCCCACATTACTCAGTTTCAACCGCCTGTTCTTCTAGTGGTCGTGTCTTTTTAACCGCGCAACGCCTGATTCGCTCTGGCATTGTTGATGCGGTCATTGTGGGTGGTGTGGATACCATTTGTCGCCTCACACTAAACGGCTTTAACGGTTTAGAAGCTCTATCCGATAGCCTTTGTAAGCCGTTTGATCAACATCGCAACGGCATCAATATCGGCGAAGCCGCAGCATTAATGTTGCTAAGCAAAACACCTGCGCCCGTTGCTCTTCTCGGAGCTGGCGACAGCTCAGACGCACACCATATTTCCGCACCACATCCAGAAGGGTTAGGCGCAGAAGAAGCGATGAACAAAGCGTTGGCCAATGCAGGACTTACAGCGCAAGACATTGGTTACATCAACGCGCATGGCACAGCAACGCCGTTAAACGATGCGATGGAAAGCAAAGCCATTCATCGCTGCTTTGGAGACTCCGTTCCCGTAAGCTCGACAAAGCCACTTACCGGACACACATTAGGTGCAGCAAGTGCAACGGAAGCCGCGATCGCTTGGCATATTCTCAAGTATAACCTTGATTTGCCAATACAACACTGCGAAACCAAAGCAGACGATATCCATATATCGTTAGTTGAGACGCCAACCAAACTGGGTAACAAAGCGATTCTCAGCAACTCTTTTGCTTTTGGTGGCAATAATATTAGTCTTATTTTTGGTTACGCTCATGACTAAACTTCCTCCCATCGAACAACTTTTGCCACACGACAAACCAATGATCTTGGTTGATCGTGCTTTGGATGTTCAACAAGATACGATTCACTGCCAGGTTGATATCGCAGAACACAACCCGTTCTTCGACTCGACCTCTCAAACCGTGCCAGCTTACGTTGGCATTGAGTTTATGGCGCAATCTGTCGCGGCGTGGTCTGGTTACCACGCATTAATGAAAGAACAAGCGCCACCGATTGGCTTTTTGCTTGGTAGCCGTCGATACACGTCTGAATGCGATGCGTTTTCTCGCGGACAGGTGCTCGATGTGTATGCTGAAAAAGTTATGGAAGATAACGGTATGGCGGTTTTTTCAGCCCGTATTGAGCTACAAGGAACTGTTGTAGCGACTTGCCAATTGAACGTTTACGTTCCATCAGAAGAAAAATTACAAGAAATGAAAATCAGGAGTCAACAATGACCCGACAAGTCCTCGTTACAGGTGCCAGCAAAGGCATCGGTAAAGCCATTGCCGTTCAATTAGCCAAAGATGGTTTCCAAGTCATTGTCCATTACATGGGCGATCAACAAGGCGCGCAAGACACCCTAAACACCATCGAACAGCATGGTGGTAGCGGTCGTCTTATCCAATTCGACATCAGTGACCGTGCAGATTGTCGTGAGAAGCTAGAAGCCGATATCGCCGAACACGGCGCTTACTATGGCGTCGTAAACAACGCTGGCATCACAAAAGATACCGCTTTCCCTGCGATGACCGAAGAAGAATGGGATGGTGTGATTCATACCAACTTAGATAGCTTCTACAACGTTCTTCACCCTTGTGTTATGCCAATGGTGCAAAAGCGCAAAGGAGGCCGAATTGTTACCCTTGCATCAGTCTCTGGCCTAATGGGGAATCGTGGTCAAACTAACTACAGCGCAGCGAAAGCGGGCGTAATTGGTGCAACAAAATCACTCGCTCTTGAACTGGCAAAACGCAAAATTACCGTAAACTGCGTTGCTCCAGGGCTTATCGACACAGGCATGGTAGACGAACACGTGAAAGAACACGCGATGCCGCAAATTCCTTTGCGCCGCATGGGAGAGCCAGAAGAAGTTGCTGGTTTAGTCAGTTACCTTATGTCTGACATCGCAGGCTATGTAACTCGCCAAGTCATTTCGGTAAACGGAGGCCTAGTATGAGCCGTCGAGTTGTTGTAACCGGAATGTCAGGCGTGACTGCGTTTGGTAACGATTGGCAGTCTGTCGAACCAAAACTGCGTGACTGCCAGAACGCGACGCAATACATGCCTTCTTACGAACAGTATGATGGTTTGAACACCAAGCTCGCGGCACCAATTTTAGATTTTGAACTGCCAAAGCACTACAAGCGCAAGCAAGTACGCGGCATGGGGCGTGTTTCCAAATTGGCGACCGTCGCAACAGAAAACGCACTAAGCCAAGCAGGTTTGATTGGTAACGACGTGCTAACCAACGGTCAAACGGGTATCGCATACGGCTCATCAACAGGCAGTACCGACGCAATCGGTGCATTTGGTGTCATGCTAAATGAGAAAACCACTAAAGCGATCACCGCAACGACTTACGTGCAGATGATGCCGCATACTACGGCAGTGAACGTTGGTCTATTTTTCGGTTTGAAAGGCCGAGTGATCCCAACCAGCAGTGCATGTACTTCTGGCAGCCAAGCAATCGGCTATGCCTACGAAGCGATCAAACACGGCTACCAAACGGTGATGGTTGCTGGTGGCGCTGAAGAATTGTGCCCAACGGAATCTGCTGTCTTCGATACCCTTTTTGCCACCAGTCTAAAGAATGAAGACCCGAAAAGCACACCAAGACCTTATGACTCCGATCGCGATGGTTTGGTGATTGGTGAAGGTGCGGGAACACTGGTTCTGGAAGAGTACGAACACGCCGTCGCTCGTGGCGCGAAAATCTATGCAGAAATCATCGGTTTTGCCAGCAACTGCGATGCCGCACACGTCACTCAACCACAGATGGAAACCATGCAAATCTGTATGGAAATGGCTTTGCAAAACGCGGGCATTCCTTCTGAGAAGATCGACTATGTATCTGCTCACGGCACTGCCACCGACCGCGGCGATATTGCGGAAAGCAACGCAACAGCGAATGCTCTGGGCAAAGTGCCAATCAGTTCACTCAAGAGCTACTTTGGCCACACACTAGGCGCCTGTGGCGCGATTGAAGCGTGGCTAGGTTTAGAAATGATGCACACAGGTTGGTTTAACCCAACGCTCAACCTAGAAAACCTCGACGAGCAATGTGGCGATTTAGACTACATCGCTGGACAAGGTCGAGAGCTGGACGTGAAATATTTGATGAGTAACAACTTCGCCTTTGGCGGCATCAACACCTCCATCATCTTTAAAAAGATGTAATTCCCTTAATAAATGCAAAAGCGCTGGTTAACCAGCGCTTTTTTGTTGGTGGCTATCCAGATTGCTAGAAATTGCAATGGCTAGAATGCCATTCAAAAGTTGTAGATAGAGTGGCAATTACAGCCAAAAACCTAAAAACGACAAAGCCCCGACAACTCAAAGAGTTATCGGGGCTTTTGAATAAATGGCACGCCCTATTGGATTCGAACCAATGACCACATCCTTAGAAGGGACGTGCTCTATCCAGCTGAGCTAAGGGCGCGCTACAGGGACAGGATTATACGAGTTCAAACGGGTAAATCAACGGGTTTTCATAACATTCTGATCTGAATGCCTAAAAAAAGTCCATTAAAACGCTTAATGTTCAAAAACACCACAAAGCAAACGTTTGCTTATGGATGTTGATAAGAAATTCTGCGACAATGCGCCGCAGATAATCTGCCTTCTTAATTTATAAGGAAAGTCATGACTGCTCAAAATATAGACGGAACTCTCATTTCCCAAACTGTTCGATCTGAAGTGGCTGCACGTGTTAAAGCACGTGTTGAAGCTGGGCTACGTGCTCCTGGTTTAGCAGTGGTTCTAGTTGGTGAAGATCCTGCTTCTCAGGTTTATGTCGGTAGCAAACGCCGCGCATGTGAAGAAGTTGGGTTTGTTTCTAAGTCTTTTGACCTTCCTGCGTCTAGCTCAGAAGAAGAGTTACTAGCTCTGATTGATGAATTAAACAACGATGATGAAATTGACGGCATTCTAGTGCAATTACCCCTTCCTGCGGGCATAGACACAACACATGTTTTAGAGCGCATTCACCCAGAGAAGGACGTGGATGGCTTCCATCCTTACAACGTTGGTCGTCTTGCGCAGCGTATTCCAAAGCTTCGCTCTTGCACGCCAAAGGGCATAATTACCCTACTCGACCGTTACAACATTGAGCTACGTGGTAAACATGCGGTTGTGGTTGGTGCATCAAACATTGTTGGTCGTCCAATGACACTTGAGCTGCTGCTTGCGGGCTGCACAACAACAACATGTCACCGTTTTACCAAAGACCTAGAGAGTCATGTGCGTCAAGCTGACGTTGTCGTGGTGGCGGTTGGTAAGCCTAACTTCATCCCTGGTGAGTGGATTAAAAAAGGCGCAGTGGTGGTCGATGTCGGTATTAACCGTCTTGATTCAGGCAAACTAGTTGGCGACGTGGAATACGACAAAGCACGTGAAAGTGCGAGCTTTATTACTCCTGTTCCTGGTGGCGTTGGCCCAATGACCGTCGCAAGTTTAATTGAGAACACGATGCTCGCTTGCGAACAGTTCCACACAGACAAATAACGTAAAACTTAAGATACGAAAAAGGCTCCGCAAGGAGCCTTTTTGCTAATTGTTGATATCTATTTCAATTACAGACTTAAAATCACGCCCGCAATCGAAGCGCTCATTAAGTTCGCCATGACACCAGCGATAATCGCACGGAAACCATGCTTAGAAACAAATGCACGCTTTTCTGGTACCAATGAGCCCAACCCACCAATCAGCATCGCCATGCTTGAGATGTTTGCAAAGCCACACAAAGCAAACGTCACGATTGCTTGTGAGTGTTCACTAAGTTGAGACTTCACTTCTGCAAGCTGGATGAAAGCGACGAACTCATTCACCACAATCTTGTTACCAATCAGCGAGCCTGCTGTGGTTGCTTCTTGCCATGGGATACCCAACAACCAAGCGACTGGCGCAAACACAAAACCTAGGATGAGCTCAAAACTTAATGGTGTCCCAATAAGATCACCTATCCAGCCTAACATGCCGTTTAGCATTGCAATGACACTAATAAACGCCAGTAACGTACCACCGACCGATACAGCAATGCGTACACCCGCCATGGCACCATCGGCTAATGCTTCTACTACGTTGGTTGCACGTGGAATTTCAACTTGGCTAATGTCGATATCTGCTGCTTTATCCGTATCTTCTGGCATTAAAATTTTTGCCATCAACAAGCCGGCAGGTGCCGACATAAATGCAGCAGCAATAAGATAGTTGAGGTCGACACCCAGTGATGCGTAACCAACCAACGTTCCGCCAGCAACTGACGCTAAACCGCCTGTCATAACTGCAAAGAACTGCGAGTCAGTCATGTGTTTTAGGTAAGGCTTTACCATCAATGGAGCTTCAATAGTGCCAACAAAGATATTCGCCGTAGCAGACAAAGACTCAGCACGACCGATACCCAGCAGCTTTTGAATACCACCACCGATAAAGTTAATGATTTTTGGCATCACACCAATGTGATAAAGACCTGAGATAAGAGAGGAAAAGAAAACGATGATACCCAGAACATTGATCGCAAAGGTGAAGCCCCCTGTCGCCAAATTACCGAATAAAAACGCAATGCCCTCTTGACCATAGTTGATCAAATTCGACACAACGCTGCTCACTGAATTCAGCGCATCTCGTCCTGCTGGCACATATAAAACCAACAACGCAAACAGTACCTGCAAAGCAAACGCAAACGACACCGTTCTCAGCTTTATATTTTTTCTATTTGTAGAAAGTAGCCATGCTAGGAATAGTATGGCTACGATACCAATAATTGAGTTCATAAAATGAATCCGACAGAAGGGGGATATGGAAGGCACCGGATTGTATAGTGGACTCAAAATGCTGCAAGTTGAGGATGTTAACAATGTGAAAAGTTTAAGCGACCAATAATCAATCAACCCAATAACTAATTGAATTTATTAAAGATAAACGTTTGCTTATTTTAATCATTTCCATATGGAAAATATGTTTCTGGTTCAGGAAAAATTTTTGTGAAGTGAATCACCTTATATGTCGTTCTACAACGTCATTGATCCTGTTATTTAGGAATAGAGATGTAAGGCGCCAAACGTTGGTCCCAATGACAAGGGTTGCCGATCTTCTGTTTGATAAAGTTAATCACTGCGGATATTTTTTTTGGCATATGTTGGCGGCTTGGGTATACCGCATAAAACGGCATCGACTGGCTGGCTTTCCAGTCAGGTAACAGCTGTATTAACTTACCCGTTCTGAACTCATCACCCAGCAAGTAAGTGGCAAGGTAGGCAATACCCCAACCTGCAATAGCAGCATCCCGGACGGCTTCTGCCAGATCCACTGAATAGTTACCCGAAACTTTTACATTCAATTCTTGCTGATCTTTGGTAAACGCCCACCCCGTATAGTCACGCTCCCAGCTTCTGTATATGAGGCAGTTGTGAGCAGATAGGTCATCAGGTTCTGTTGGCGTGTCATGTTTCAATAAGTAATCTGGCGATGCCGCAACAACAAACTGGCAATCCGTCAAACGCTGCGCAATGTAACCTTCAGGCAAATGCTCATTGTTGGTTACCCATAAATCGAGCCCTTCGGCTAACATATCGACCTTATAGTCAAACAGATGTACTTCCACTTGAAGTTGAGGATACAGTTCGCGTAACTCTTGAATCGCTGGGATGATATGTAAGGTACCAAATGATTGCGACAACCCAAGACGTACCAAACCTGCCACTTCATCCCGCTGGGTTTCCATCTCTAATGTGGCGCTGCTCACCGCTTGTACCACTTGCTCACAGTGATGAAAAAAGGTTTTCCCTGCCTCAGTCGGCGTAAAGCTTCGCGTAGTGCGTTGAACAAGCTTGATACCAAGAGACGCTTCTAACTGACTCAACTGTTTACTCACATGAGACACCGACACGCCTAAGCTCTTTGCAGCAGCTGTGAAGCTTTTGTGTTTAAGAAGAGCGGAGAAAATCACCATTTGTGCGGCACGTTCAGATAACACGCTTTACCTCGATTTGGTTATAGAAAAAACAAAGGGCTCCGAAGAGCCCTTGTATTGAAGACTGAATGCCAAATTGTTTGATGGCAGATCAGTATTTAATGCGGTCAGCCAAGTGACTCACAGCAAGTGCGAAGTAGTAAGAGCGGTTCCACTTCATCAATACGTTGTAGTTATTGTAAACCAGATACGTACGACCATTCTCGTCGTCCGGCATGATCAACCATGCTTTGATGTCTTCATCCAGTTTTGGCAACGGGCTACCGTCATATTTTGTGATACCTAATTGGCTCCACTCTTGAAGGTATTTGCCTTTTTCAGCCGTGCGCCCTTCTAGGCTGCGATCAATATTTTTAGGAACCTTAACTTGGCGACCCCAAGTATATTTATCATCCCAACCAGACTTGCTCAAATAGTTAGCGGTTGATGCAAACACGTCCGCTTCAGATTGCCATATGTCTTTTTTACCGTCCCCGTTGCCGTCAGCAGCAAAACGAAGGAAAGAGCTTGGCATAAACTGGCATTGACCCATCGCACCAGCCCATGAGCCTTTAAAGTTCTCTAGCTCAATATGGCCTTGATCGAGGATCTGCAGTGCCGACATGGTCTCTTTACGGAAAAACTCTTCACGACGGCCTTCAAATGCCATTGTGGATAGTGCATCAATCACTTTAAAGTTGCCGGTAAACTTACCAAAGTTACTTTCAACTCCCCAAAGTGCCACAATAAAGCGCGGGTGGACACCGTACTCATCGCCTATACGCTTTAGCTCGGTGTAATGCTCTTTGTAGAGTTGTCTGGCTTGCTTCACCTTCCATTCAGGCACCGCGCGAGGAATGTACTCATCCAATGTCAGTTTCTTTTCTGGTTGGTTTCGGTCCGCTTTTACTGCTCGGGGCTTGTACTCAACATTAGCAAAAGCAGCACTAATGACCTGCTCTGAGATACCTTTATCACGAGCTTCAGCACGCAGCTTATTCAAGTATTCATCAAAACCCTCGCTACTTGCAAAAGCCGAGGTACACATACCAACGCTAAGCATGGTAGCCAGTATCTTTTTCATATTGCCCTCCTTGAGCAAGGCAGAAATCCCAGATGAAAAACGATGACGTTATTCGCCTTTCTGCTGGGCTTTTTGTTCTTTGTACTTTTCTAATAGGTTCTCCGGTGGCGGTGGAACCTGAAGAAAGAAGCCATCATTTTGTAATGAAGCCTTCACTTTTTCGATATCAACTTGTGCCAATTTACGGCCATCAAGTTTAATCGTCATGACAGCGATAGGCTTACCGAACATCTGCATTAAGGTGTCAGGAACCTGTGAAAAATCATCCTTTTTCGGAATATAGAGATAAGTACCTTCTTTTTTCGAGCTTTTATAAATAGAACAAAGCATGACACGCCTTTTATGCTGATTTAGCCGCGTTGAGTGCGGATTAGGTTGTAAACGTCAAATTCTCGCAAACTTAATAGCAAATTTGAGATTAATTCACCTATTTGCCCACGAGAGAACTTGCTGCGTCAAAGGATGAAATATAACATGACATACCTAGTTTAAGGCAACGCTCTTTCAATAAAGGCAAGAAGTCCACGATGACCCATTCACCAGACCTTAAAGGTAGCAGTTTTACATTGTCAGTTTTACACCTTTCTGACAATGAGATCGCAAAGACTGTCGAATTTTTGCAAGAAAAAGTTTCTCAAGCACCTTCTTTTTTTGCATCCGCGCCTTTGGTAATCAATATAGCAAAAGTACAAGGCGACATTGATTTCCCTAAGCTTAAACAAGGCATCTCAGATGCCGGTTTTATTCCGGTCGGTGTAACGGGCTGTAAAGACAAGCGTGTACAAAACCTTGCTTCCGAAGCTGGCTTCGCCATTATGTCGGCGAGCAAATCGCCAAGCCAAGCACCTGCCAAAATGGCACCAACGAAAGTAGTTCGTACGCCTGTCCGCTCAGGACAACAGATCTACGCAAAAGATGGTGATTTGGTGGTGCTAGCGCACGTAAGTGCAGGTGCTGAAGTCATTGCTGACGGCTCTATTCATATCCATGGCACACTTCGAGGTCGTGCGATTGCAGGAGCAAGTGGTCAGCAGGAAGCGCGTATTATTTGCCACGATTTACAAGCAGAACTGGTATCCATTGCGGGTGACTACTGGTTAAGCGATCAAATTGAAAGCGAGTACTGGCAAAAGAAAGTAATGATCAGTAAAGCCGATGAATCATTACATTTAGAAGTTCTCGCGATTTAATCTAAAAAGGAAAAAAAATGGCACGCATTATTGTAGTAACGTCTGGTAAAGGTGGCGTTGGTAAAACCACTTCAAGCGCAGCCATCGCCTCTGGTCTAGCTCTTAAGGGAAAAAAGACCGCGGTGATCGATTTTGACATCGGTTTGCGTAACCTCGATCTAATCATGGGCTGTGAGCGCCGCGTCGTGTATGACTTTGTGAACGTCATTAACGGCGAAGCGACATTAAACCAAGCGCTGATCAAAGATAAGCGCACGGACAACCTATTTATTCTTCCTGCTTCTCAAACTCGTGATAAAGACGCACTGACAAAAGATGGTGTTCAGCGCGTATTCGGCGAACTTGATGAAATGGGCTTTGATTTCATTATTTGTGATTCACCAGCAGGTATCGAGCAAGGCGCGTTAATGGCCTTGTACTATGCCGATGAAGCCATTGTCACAACGAACCCAGAAGTCTCTTCTGTGCGTGACTCTGACCGCATTCTCGGTATTTTAGATTCCAAGTCACTGCGTGCAGAACAAGGGCTAGAGCCAGTAAAACAGCACCTTCTACTGACTCGCTACAACCCATCTCGCGTCACTCAAGGCGAAATGCTAAGCGTTGAAGACGTAGAGGAGATCTTACATATTCCACTACTGGGCGTGATTCCAGAAAGCCAAGCCGTGCTTAACGCGTCAAACAAAGGTGTGCCAGTCACTTTTGACGATAACACCGATGCGGGTATGGCTTATTCTGACACCGTTGATCGCTTATTAGGCAATCAGGTTGAATTTCGTTTCCTTACTGAGGAGAAGAAAGGACTCTTTAAACGACTCTTTGGAGGCTAGACATGTCATTATTAGAATTTTTCCGTCCACAGAAGAAAACTTCTGCGAATCTAGCTAAAGAGCGTTTGCAAATCATTGTCGCAGAGCGCCGCAGCCAAAATGATCCTGCGCCGTCTTACTTGCCTCAATTAAAAGAAGACATCTTGAAGGTGATCAGCAAGTACGTGGCAATTGATCCAAATATGGTTGACTTAACATTTGAGCACAAAGACGACGATATCTCAGTTCTTGAGCTGAATGTGAAGCTACCAGACGAAGAAAAGTAATCAGTTTCTCTCGCAAGACGAATGCTCTAATTAGAACGAAAAAGGTTGGCATCGAGGCCAACCTTTTTCATCTTTCATTACTTTAATGCTTTGTTCATCTTGTCGCCGAGTAAATCCAAACGCCACCCTTGCATCAAATCAGGCAATACTTCTGGGTCACGATCTTTTTTCCAAACCCAACTGATCAACTGATTGATCTGCTTTTTAGAGGCAAGGAACTCCGTGGCTAAACCTGACTTCTGCGAAGCCGATTTCACCAAGTCTTTCATATTTTTGAAGACCTGCTTGTAACCCGGATAGTCCATTAAACGCTCAATTTTCGCAGGATACTCTTCAGAAGGTGTTTGCTTCGCTTGTTTAACAATCGCGGCAATCTTCGCGCCATGGCGGTTAATCGCTCGGATATCAATATCTTCTGCTTCCATCTTCTTAAAGTTCGTTAAACCAAGACGAGCGACCGTTAATAGATCACCTTCTTTGAAGATAAAGTTCAGCGCTAAATCTCGTTTGATTGCTTCACGATAACGCCACGTCGCCAATGGCTTTAAAATCGCCAGCTCAGAAGGTTTTAATTGCCAAGCGCCCTTAATATCAAGGTAGGCATTCTCTTCATTGGTTACGCGAATACGTTTCGAAACGAGTAAATCACTTTCTTGCTGTACAGCTTCCCACCAACCTGCTTGCGTCACCTTATCGAACAGCTTTTCGTATAACGGTAACAAGTAATGAACATCTGCGGCAGCATAATCTAATTGCTTTTGTGTCAGTGGACGAGCCATCCAGTCGGTACGTGATTCACTTTTGTCGAGCTCTACGCTTAAATATTCTTCCACCAGCGATGCGAAGCCTGTCGATAGGCCGTGACCGAGAAAAGCGGCCATCAGCTGCGTATCCACCATAGGGAATGGTGTACAACCAAAAGCGTTTTGGAAAACTTCTAAATCTTCACCACATGCGTGCAGCACTTTTAGCACAGAAGTATCTTTTAATAGCGCTACAAACGGCGTCATATCCGTTAATTCAGTCGGATCAATCAGCGAGAGGCGATTACCATCGAAAAGCTGAATCAGACCTAACTGCGGGTAGAAAGTGCGAATACGAACGAATTCGGTATCCAGCATCACTACGTCTGCCTCTCGGGCATGAGTGCAAACCTCTTCTAGGTCTTTGTTTTTAGTAATAATTTGATAGTTCACATACTTCTCGCTATAAAAATGCCAGCAAAACGCTGGCATTCTATCATTTTTTAAATCTCTCGACTCGACGAAATCGGCTTATGCGCTTTTCTTCGCAAGTTCAGCGTCATTCTCTTCGCGTAAAACACGACGCAAGATCTTACCGACATTGGTTTTAGGTAAGTCTTCGCGGAACTCAACCAACTTCGGAACTTTGTAGCCAGTTAAGTGTCCTCGACAATGCGCGATCACTTCGTCTTTGGTCAAGCTCGGATCGCGTTTCACGACATAAATCTTCACTAATTCACCAGACACTTCATGCGGCTGACCAATAGCAGCAACTTCAAGTACTTTGCCGTGAAGTGCTACAACGTCTTCGATTTCGTTCGGGTAAACATTAAAGCCTGATACTAAGATCATGTCTTTCTTACGGTCAACGATATGCAGGAAGCCTTCGTCATCGAACTTAACGATGTCGCCGGTTGATAGCCAGCCGTCTTCGTTAATCGTATCTTTCGTTGCTTCAGGTCGTTGCCAGTAACCTTGCATAACCTGAGGACCACGAACTTGAAGTTCGCCAGTTTCAGTATTCGCAAGAGCGTTACCTTCTTCGTCCACGATACGAACTTCTGTTGATGGTACCGGCAGACCAATAGAGCCATTGTATTCAACAAGATCATGCGGATATGCCGCCACCAACGGAGAACACTCTGTTAGACCGTAACCTTCGAGCAAATAGCAACCCGTGGTCTTTTGCCATCTTTCTGCCACTGAGCGCTGCACTGCCATGCCGCCGCCAACGGCTAAACGTAGATTACTGAAATCCAACTCGTGGAAATCTTCATTATTGACCAATGCATTAAATAAGGTATTCACGCCCGTAATCGCGGTAAACGGATGCTTTTGTAGCTCTTTCACGAACCCTGGAATATCTCTAGGGTTGGTAATAAGTAAGTTACGACCACCCATTTCGACAAACAGCAGACAGTTTACGGTAAGAGCAAATACGTGATACAGCGGTAACGCTGTCACGACTAATTCACGCCCCGGAGACAAGACCGGTCCGTACGCGCCTTTTGCCTGTAAAACGTTCGCAATCATGTTGCGGTGAGTCAGAATCGCACCTTTCGCGACACCTGTCGTCCCCCCCGTATATTGCAGGAATGCAATGTCATCCCCAGACATAAACGGTTTAACGTATTGTAGACGACGACCTTTACGTAGAGCCTGACGCATTGAGATTGCACCAGGTAAATCGTACTTAGGCACCATGCCCTTAACGTACTTCACGACAAAATCGACAATCGTACCTTTCGCTCGTGGCAGCATTTGACCAAGACTGGTTAACACTACGTGTTTGACTGGTGTTTTATCTACGATTTGTTCTAGCGTGTTCGCAAAGTTAGACACAATCACAATCGTCGTCGCACCTGAGTCATTCAATTGGTGTTCAAGTTCACGAGGAGTGTAAAGTGGGTTAACGTTTACGGCGATACAACCTGCACGCAAAATACCAAATAATGCTACTGGGTATTGCAGTAAGTTTGGCATCATCAGAGCGACGCGGTCACCCTTTTGCAGTTTTAACTCGTTTTGCAGATACGCTGCGAATGCGCGACTACGCTCTTCCAATTTACGGAAGGTCATAACCGAGCCCATGTTCATGAATGCTGGTTGGTCTGCATATTTTTGTACAGACTGTTCAAACATTTCTACCAAAGACTCATATTGCTCTGGATTAATGGTTTCAGGTACGTCACTTGGATAACGTGAAAGCCATGGTTTATCCACGATGTTACTCCTCGTTTATAACTGGCTAAAAAATAGCGTCCTTTTTATTTTGAAAGCTATTACAGCACAGCGAACGTGCTTGAGCACGCAACTCTCAAACACTTGTTTAAATTTTGTTAACTACACCAAGAATTCGCGTTGCGACCTCGAGTATTTGCTCTAAATGACAGTGATGACCACCCTTGACAGAAACCACTTGCGGTGGGTTCTCTCCCCAATCAGCTTGGTTAGATGGTAAATTCTGAAATCCTTGATCGCCTAATACAATCAAATGAGGACAACGTATTTGGCTGGTAATCGAGTTAGCATGCGCTTGCGCCATTCGGTAAAGCGACGCACATTTTAACTTGGCGTCATGCCGCCAATACCATTTATCTCCTCGCTGCTCTGTTCCACGCTCGACTATCGGTAGAAGTTGCTCAGCGGTTAATTGGTTGGCTTGCATGCGTAATTTTAACGCCAGATCGAAGGAGGCAATGGCTCGCTCTGGCTTGTTTTGCTGTCTTATTCGACTTAAAACGCCATCGCGAAGACGAGGCAAACTGTTAGTAGGATCCTCATGAAGAGGTCCTGCTCCCTCAATTTGCACAAGAGCTTCGACCTGCTCTGGAAACGCTGCACTATAGCAACTTGCGATTAAAGCACCAAGTGAATGCCCTACTAATATCAGTCTGTTTGGTGATAATTCGTCCAAAAACTGATACAAATCGGCAATATAGTCGTGAAAGGGGTAATAATTATCGTGAGATTTATGACTCGATAAACCGTGACCAAAATGATCGATGGCGAGGAGGTGTAAGTGAGGATTAAGTTGATTCAACTGCTCCATGAGCGCTTTAAAGCTGCCCGCATTATCTAACCACCCATGAAGAAAAACGACTGACAAGTCAGCCGTTTTCTCGTTCCCTATCTCAAGGGCTGCCATTTTGCCGGCAGGAAGCTCGAATTGACGCTCATGCATCGCAGATTATTTGACCTGTTTTATCACTTTACCGTCTTGCGGGAAATCATTACGCCACATGCGGCAGTTAATCGAGTAACATGGGTAAAAGTAGGTTGGCGAGTCATACATGCGTACACGTTCTTCAATTTTCCATAAACGGTACCCTTCCCCCTTAATTACTGGGAAGATGTAACCGTGCTCACCGATCTTTCCTTCTTCTTCCCCTGCTCCTTTGCCTACAACCGTCACCAAACGGCCTTCACTAAAGGCGACAGGCTCTAAATAGCCATCAAAATAGGCGACAAAACGCCCCGTAGGCTCTTCATCAATATCAGGTTTACCAGACTTACTGATAGGAAGGTTTACAATCTCTAGACGCGTTTTATCTTTAAAGTTATCCACTTTAGCGATGATTCCACCAAGGCGAACATCTTCACTCACTTGCCCCTGAGACTCAGCAAACGCTTTATAGTCTGTAACGACCAATTCTGTGCTTGCATTTAGCTCCTCTGGCAAAGAGCTACACGCAGACAAACCAACCGTAGCAAATAATGCGAGAAAAAACCGTCCAAAAACCTTCATAAACCACCTTTCAATATTAGTAACCCCAAGCTGGGGAGATCTCACACGTAAATATCGACACCAAGTAATTGAGCCAGTTCCTCTTTTTTAGCTCGATTCATGACATCCATGTACTGCTCCATTGCTTTACGTGCGCCCCCTTCAGGAAGGTCATATTGCACTTGAGCTCGGTGAATTTGGGACTCATCCACGTGTTTTATGGAGTGCGCCACGGCGTTAGCAACCTTTGAAGGCTGACCTACAGGCTGCTTTGTTTGTGATTTATTTACCTGCTTCTTTTGACTGGCTTTATGAGTGCGATTTGCACCGGGAATCAAAGAAGGAGGCAAGCCATTAATCGACGCCATAGCACTCCATAAAAATACAGGGCAAACGCCCTGCTTTTTGTCAGGTTAATGAAAAACGGACTATTCGCGACCAGGAAGTTTTTTCCATGTCACATTATCACGTAAATAAACAGGGCTCGAATCTTCGACCGGCACGGTATTACCCTTTTTAAATTCTTGTTCAGCAAGAATCACGATGTCTTGTGAATCAGGGTACAGAACGTCACTATGCGTCAAATTAAACGGTAGGTCTGCTAATACTTCTTGGTAAGCATCCCAACCAGTACCTGCTGTCGTCCACGTTTTGTCGTCTGCTTGTGCTTCTTCAACGAGACGTGCTGGTGGAATTACGCACTCTGCATCCATCTCTGCCCACTCACCGTTTGCTTGGCGAGTGTAACGTGCCCAGTAAACTTCACCCATACGTGCGTCAATAGCCACAGCGACATCGGTCACACCATGTAAGCGATAGCTACCTTGAGCCATTGCAGCCAGCGTTGAAACGCCGATCATAGGTAAGTCAGCACCGAACGCCAAACCTTGTGCGATACCAATACCGATACGAACGCCAGTAAAGCTACCTGGACCACGTCCAAACGCTAACGCATCCAGCTCTTGTAGAGTCAGGCCAGCTTCTTTGAGTACTTCATCAACCATTGGCAGTACTTTTTTGGTGTGATCGCGTGGTGCAACCGCGCTACGTGAAATCACTTGATCATTAGCCAACAACGCAACTGAACAGTTTTCAGTCGCTGTATCGATAGCAAGAATTTTTGCGCTCATTTAACTCTCTACAACTCTCATTTATTGGGTTATGCCTCAGCACTTGCGTCTGTGACAGATTGTTCTGCTTTCAGGAATGCTTTGATTCCATCTAAGTCTCGCGTCCTTGGGATAGGTGGTAGACTTCCGAGGAAAATACCACCATAGTCTCGCGTGACGAGGCGATTATCACAAATGATCAACGCACCGTGATCCTTCTGATCTCGAATTAATCGCCCGACTCCCTGCTTTAACGTAATCACTGCATCCGGGATTTGTACTTCAGCAAATGGTTCACCGCCACGTAATCGACAATCCTCGATACGGGCTTTGAGTAACGGATCGTCAGGGGCGGTAAACGGTAATTTGTCGATAATAACACAGCTCAGCGCATCACCTCTAACATCAATCCCTTCCCAGAAAGCGCCCGTCGCCACGAGTAAAGCGTTACCCAGTTCCATAAACTCCGCCAAGGTTTTCTGCTTACTCATCTCCCCTTGCATTAACACAGGCAGCTCAAGTACTTCTCGGAACTTCTCACCTAGTTCACGCATCATGCTGTGCGAGGTACATAAAAAGAAGCAGCGACCATCATTTTCTTCAATCACCGGAGCAAGCATTCGGACTAACTTATCCGCTAAGCCGTTACTGTTTGGCTCTGGCAAATACCTTGGCACACAAAGGCGCGCTTGCTTTTGATAATCAAAGGGGGACGGCAGAGAAAATTGCTTTGTAGGCTTGAGGCCAAGGCGCTCAGTAAAGTGCTTGAAATCGCCCGATACGGCTAGGGTTGCTGACGTGAAAATCCAAGCGCCTTGTTTAATCTCTATTTGCTCATGGAACTTGTCCGCGACAGAAAGAGGCGTAATGTGCAGAGCGAAATGACGAGGCGAGGTATCGTACCAGTATGAGTAACCGGTAATATCGACATCACATACCCGGTCGATACGGCCTTTGATCAAATTGGCTCGTTCAAAGGCGGTATCCAGTAATTGACTGCGCCCTAAGGC
Organism: Vibrio sp. 2134-1; assembly: GCF_033339495.1. Classification (NCBI taxonomy): domain Bacteria; kingdom Pseudomonadati; phylum Pseudomonadota; class Gammaproteobacteria; order Vibrionales; family Vibrionaceae; genus Vibrio; species Vibrio sp. 2134-1. The sequence goes on along the minus strand of NZ_JAWOUS010000013.1, from coordinate 74,660 downwards.
TATTTTGAGTACATCAATCGCCAATTCGAGGCTGTCAGTTAAGCGCAATAATTCTCGCTTAATAGAACCTGATTGCAACGCCTCACGCCAGTTGCCACGAAAGCCTGGCTCACCCAATACAATCCGCATGTCCATTGCGCTTTGCATGAGTTTGTCGCCCACTTTTTGCAATTGACGCATATCTTTGGCTTCGGTGCGATAGGCTATTTCAATGTCTTTGGCAAGATCGTGAATTTGGCGGCTTGAAACTGACTGGCCGAAATATTCGCTCGCAATATCTGGCAACTGATGAGCTTCATCAAAAATAAACACATCGGCTTCTGGAATCAGTTCACCGAATCCTGTTTCTTTGATCGCTAAATCAGCAAGAAACAAGTGATGGTTCACTACAACAATGTCGGAATCCATGGCTCGCTTACGCGCTTTCAATACAAAGCAATCAGTGTAGCTCGGACATTCTTTACCTAAACAGTTATCATTGGTTGAGGTGATAGTCGGAATGATCATGCTGTCTTCTGGCAGATCATCACAATCACCAAGGTCACCTGTTTTGGTTTCTGATGACCAAGCACGCACTTTAACCAGTTGAGTTAATAACGTCGGGTCAGATTCATTAGTGTGGCTTTCGACCATTTGGCGGCTCAAACGATCCAAACACAGATAATTAGAACGCCCTTTTAATAACGCCACTTGGCCATAAAAACCAAGCGCATTGACCATGAGCGGTAAGTCACGATGGTACAACTGCTCTTGCAAGTTTTTCGAGCCTGTACTGATGATCACTTTTTTACCGCTTAACAGCGCAGGGACTAAGTAGGCGAAGGTCTTACCGGTTCCGGTTCCTGCCTCCACCACCAACTGGGTTTGATCTTTGATCGCACTGCTGACGGCTTCCGCCATATCGATTTGTGGCTGACGAGCTTGAAAGCCAGGAATGGCCTTACCTAACGCGCCATCAGAGGAAAAAGTTTTTGCGATCATGCTTGGTATTGAGTTTGAAAAATTATCGAGAGTATATCAGAGGAATAGGAGTGACATCAGCCCACAATCTGACCAGCTTGCGGCGACACGCGGATATTTTGTTGAAACCAACGTAAGAATAGATTATTTATGGTGAAACATGGCAGTACAGTTACACCCGCCAGGGAATAATAACAAATTCGTACGCTAAAATATTAATGCATGGAAGTACCTGATTTATGGAAAAGAAAACACTGTTGACCCACTGTTCTGACGCCCCGGGTCTCATCTCGAAAATTACTAATATCTGTTACAAGCACCAACTCAACATCGTTCACAATAACGAATTTGTTGATAATACCAGTGGCCACTTTTTCATGAGAACGGAGTTGGAGGGGTACTTCAACGATCAAACGTTTCTTGCCGACTTGGACCAAGCTCTCCCGCAAGGTGCTAAGCGTAAATTGGTTGGCTCTCGCCGTAAGCGCATCGTCATTCTCGTCACAAAAGAAGCGCATTGTTTAGGCGATATTCTGATGAAAACCTACGATGGAAGCCTAGATGTTGAGATCGCCGCTGTGGTGGGGAATTACGACAAACTGCAAACTCTCACTGAACGCTTCGACATTCCTTACCACCATGTGACCCATGAAAACCTTAGCCGTGAAGAACACGAGCAGAAGATGCTAGAAGTGATCGATCAATACGATGCTGACTTTTTGGTGCTAGCTAAATACATGCGCGTATTAACGCCGACGTTTGTTGAGAAATATCACCACAAAATCATTAATATTCATCACAGCTTCTTACCTGCTTTTATTGGCGCGAAGCCATATCAACAAGCTTACGATCGCGGTGTGAAAATCATCGGTGCAACAGCACACTTCGTGACTAATGATTTAGATGAAGGGCCGATCATCAAGCAAGACGTAATTCCTGTCGACCATACATTCAATGCCCAAGATATGGCGCAAGCGGGACGCGATGTAGAGAAGAACGTATTGAGTAAGGCTTTGAATAAAGTGATCAATGACCACGTCTTTGTTTATGGGAATAAGACAGTGATCCTTTAAGTTCATCGCTTTTGAATGAAAGAAAGGGTTGCTCATTTGCAAACCTTTCTTCTTTCTAGTCGTTCAAAACTTGCTTATTCAGCCTGCTCAGACTCCACAATACGCTTAAGTGAATGCGGGTGCAGTTTGATACAAATGTCTTGGTACTTAAACGCCACGGTTGGGTTGTTCAAGCGTTCGCCATCCCCTTTCGGGCTCGACAGTTTGATCTTCACACCTAGCTCTTCCAACTCATTAAAACGCGCGCCAAACGCTGGGTAAGTGTGTTTCAAATCAGCAAGAAACTCGTCTGCAGTTTCGGCATGAGACGGAATCACAAACTCCACATGTTCCCAGCTTTCATTTGGGTAGATTTTGCCTTCCGCAGGGTATGGCAGTTCCAGACACTCAATCTTCCAACCACGGCTTTCCAACGCTTTGTCGAATTCGATAACGATGATTGGACGACCGTTGATTTTCGCTTGTGAAATCACCTTACCGTATTGATTCCATGCTTCATGCGCGGCTTTTGCTGTTTCAGTATCATTAATTCGCAGCGCAATATGGTCAGCTTGAGCAAAGCTCAGATCCAGTTTTAACAGGGATGCAAGCTCTTCAATCTTCGCCATAAATTCATCCAGATCTTGGATCATCAATTTAGGCGCTAGGCGTTTTTCAACTAGTTGAGTCGTCATTGTGGCTCTCTTATGGGGCGATTTATCTCATTACTCTGAGCGCAATAGTAAACGCAAACTAAGCCACATTTCCATTCAATCGAAAAAGTATAAATTTCCCCAATTCCTCTCTGTATGAAAAGCAATAAAGTTGTTATCATTAGCCCCATTTTTGTGAACTCCAACAGAACTCGGCACTTATTTCGCCGAGTTCTTCGTCCTTGAATTGAAGGAAACGCGTGTGAATATCCAAGCACTTATTAATGACAAAGTATCTCAGGCTCTAGAAGCCGCTGGCGCACCTGCAGGCAGTCCTGCGGCAGTACGCCAATCAGCAAAGCCACAATTTGGTGACTACCAAGCAAACGGCGTAATGGGCGTTGCTAAAAAACTGGGTACTAACCCACGAGAATTTGCACAGAAAGTACTGGATGTTCTAGACCTAGATGGTATTGCGAGCAAGACAGAAATCGCTGGTCCTGGTTTCATCAACATTTTCCTAAGCGAAGAGTTCCTAGCAAAACAAGCGGAAGCAGCACTGGCTGATTCACGTCTTGGCGTTGCGGCAGACGAAGCTCAAACTATCGTTGCTGACTACTCTGCACCAAACGTTGCTAAAGAAATGCACGTTGGTCACCTACGTTCAACCATCATCGGTGATGCGGTAGTACGTACTCTTGAGTTCCTAGGTCACAAAGTGATCCGTGCGAACCACATCGGCGACTGGGGTACTCAGTTCGGTATGCTTATCGCAAACCTTGAACGTGTACAACAAGAGTCTGGCGAAGTTTCTATGGAACTTGCGGACCTTGAAGGCTTCTACCGCGAATCGAAAAAGCTGTACGATGAAGATGAAGACTTCGCAGTAAAGGCGCGAAACTACGTTGTGAAACTGCAAAGCGGTGACGAGTACTGTGCAGAAATGTGGAAAAAACTCGTTGATGTAACCATGATCCAAAACCAGCGCAACTACGACCGTCTAAACGTGTCACTGACTCGTGACGACGTAATGGGCGAGAGCATGTACAACGACATGCTTCCTAAGATCGTTGCAGACCTAAAAGAACAAGGTCTTGCCGTTGAAGATGATGGCGCGCAAGTTGTATTCCTAGATGAATACAAGAACAAAGATGGCGAACCAATGGGCGTTATCGTTCAAAAACGCGATGGCGGTTTCCTATACACAACAACAGACATCGCATGTGCAAAATATCGTTATGAAGAGCTAAGCGCAGACCGTGTGCTTTACTTCATCGACTCACGTCAACACCAGCACCTAATGCAAGCTTGGACAATTGTTCGTAAAGCAGGCTACGTACCTGAGTCAGTATCTCTTGAGCACCACGCGTTCGGCATGATGCTTGGTAAAGATGGTAAGCCATTCAAGACTCGTGCGGGTGGTACCGTTCGCCTTGCCGACCTTCTAGATGAAGCAGAAGTTCGTGCAGCACAACTGATCGAATCTAAAAACCCTGAGCTAGATGCGGAAGAAAAAGAGAAGATCTCTAAAACAGTTGCAATGGCAGCGGTTAAATACTCTGACTTATCTAAACACCGTACGACTGACTACGTGTTCGATTGGGACAACATGTTAGCGTTTGAAGGTAACACAGCACCATACATGCAATATGCATACACTCGCGTAGCTTCTATTTTCGCTAAAGCTGGTGTTGCTATGGACGCTCTCCAAGGTGACATCAAAATCACTGATGAGAAAGAGAAAGCACTTATTGCTAAGCTTATGCAGTTCGAAGAAGCGGTTCAATCTGTCGCTCGCGAAGGTCAACCACACATCATGTGTAGCTACCTATTCGAACTAGCAGGTCAGTTCTCTAGCTTCTACGAAGCGTGCCCTATCCTAGTTGCTGAAGACGAAGCAGTGAAACAAAGCCGTCTGAAACTAGCAGCGCTAACAGCGAAGACCATCAAGCAAGGTCTGTCTCTACTAGGTATTGATACTCTAGAGCGCATGTAAGCGATTCGAGAATCGAGAATCGAGAATCGAGAATCGAGAATCGAGAATCGAGAATCGAGAATCGAGAATCGAGAATCGATATGATTTCAAAAGGTTGGCGTGAAAGCGTCAACCTTTTGTTTTATCTGGCGTATACTGATGTCATTCAATTCAAATCGGATAATATAATGAGTTTTGAACTGCACCCTCAATTGGCAAAAGACACTACCGTTATCGGTCACTTCCCACTGTGTGTGGCACTTCTGCATAAAGACAATGCCGTGCCATGGGTTATTTTGGTACCTAAACGTGCAAACCTAAAAGAGCTTCACCACTTGCCAATGAAAGAACAGCAACAGTTTTTGCTAGAATCTCAGGCAGTAAGCCAAGCACTGGAAGCAACATTCCGTCCAGACAAGTTAAACCTTGGCGCACTAGGTAACATGGTGCCACAGCTGCACATTCACCATATTGCTCGCTTCAAAGATGACGTCGCATGGCCGGGACCGGTTTGGGGTAACACCAAAGGTGAATTCCGTACAGAAGAAGAGCAAAACGAATTACTTGGTCGCATTAAAAACGTGTTGTCACTGAGCTCTATTTTCCAAAAAGCATAAGAACTGCAAGCGAAAATAATTCGCCTTTGAATACGGCTGAAATAGACAGAGAAAGATTAATACGTATTTGTAACAATCTTTCTCATTTTTCTGGGATTATCACTAAAATAAAACTTGTTTAGACTACCAGCTCAGTTAGAGAGGGTCATCATGAAACAAGTCTTCAACACATTCCGATACGTCAGCTGGATCGCCATCATCTGTTCCATGGCTGCTTCATTCTTGCTTTTTCTTATGGGTGCAGCAAAAACCTATTCGGCATTTGCGGTCTTCATTCTCAATCAAACACCTCCAGAAGCACTCGCACATTTAGATAAAGCAGACATCGCGATCGCTTATTTGATCAAGTCACTGGATACGTTTCTTGTCGCACTAGTTTTGTTCATCTTTGCTCACGGCATCTACACACTATTTATTTCCAACAAAGCTAAAGCGAAAACACAAGAGCAGTCGGTTTTGCATTGGATCAGAACCCCGAACATCGGCCATCTAAAAAACATTTTGGCTGAAGTCATCATCGTGATCTTGTTTGTGAAGTTCTTAGAGCTCGTGCTGATTAACTTCGACAGCTTAGATTGGACGATCTTAACATTACCTATTTCGATTTTAGTTTTAAGTCTTGGTTTGAAGTTCCTAGGGTTAGGCGCGACTAAACACTCTGAAGAACATTAATTTCGCTGTATTCACAAACAATAACCAGCAAAATAAAAGCCGCATCATTGCTGATGCGGCTTTGTCGTTTTTACGTGATAATTTTTAGGTGACTAATTTTGATAGTCGCTACATGGTGACTGTCAGAGACAAACCATCTTGTTTAGTCACTGAGTAGCGAACACGAGTCACGTCATGAGCTTTATTAGTGTCGACTAGGCGGCTAATTTTGCCCTTCTTAATCCACACGTTTAACATCGCGTCGGCGCCATCTTCACTCATCCCAAACTGTTTAGCCAGATCTGACTGGGAGACGGTTCCTTTGTCTGCAATGTATTGATAAAGCTCTTTTAAAATCATGCTACTTGCGCCTCTAATGCACCGTTTTGTTTCTTACCAACTTGTTTGAACACACGGTAGGTACCAAAGAAGATAGCAACGATCACAGCCATCCAAATGCCACTTGTCACTGGGCTATCTGCGAAATGCGTCAATTGGTTGTAGAACGTCGCACATAGGTAAGCCAAGCCCATTGTCCAAACCGCAATAAAGCGTGCGAACTTATGACCAAACTCACGTACGTAAGCCCCCATCGCCGCCACACAAGGTGTGTACAGTAGGATAAAGATTAGGTAAGCAAATGCGGCATTGCCAGAAGCAAACTGAGATTTAATGTTACCGAAGATAGAAGCATCGACTTCTTGTTCTTCGGCAACGGCATTTGAGTCAGTTAAGTCACCCACTTCAATGCCTAGTGGATCTGAGTAGCTCAAACCGGCTAGGTTTTCAGGGATACTCATTACTGCCTCTTCTAGGCTGCCCATTAGATCAAATTCTGCGTCTTCACCGTCGCTTGGCGTAGTGTATAGACTGTTCAGCGTACCAACTACCGCCTCTTTTGCGAAGATACCAGTAATGATACCTACCGTCGCTGGCCAGTTGTCTTCTTGAACACCGATTGGTGAGAATACTGGAGTCACTACTTGCGCTGCTTTAGAAAGCACAGAGTTTTCGCTGTCTTCGTTACCAAAACTGCCATCAGTACCCAATGAGTTGAAGAAACTCAGAATAGCAACAACGATAACGATGGTTTTACCTGCACCAAGTACAAAGCGCTTTAGCTTTTGCCAAGTTTTGATCACCACGTTTTGTAGCGTCGGAAGTTCGTAATCAGGCATTTCCATTACTAGGCTGTCACTGCTACCTGGGTAAAGCGTGTGCTTAAGGAAAAGACCTGTGAAGATCGCTGCTACAATACCAAGTAGGTAAAGTGCGAATACAATGTTCTGACCAGAACCAGGGAAGAATGCTGCAGCGAATAGTGCGTATACAGGCAGACGAGCACCGCATGACATAAATGGCGCCATAGATGCAGCCAGTTTACGCTCACGTTCTTGGTCTAGAGTACGAGTCGCCATGATTGATGGTACGTTACAGCCAAAACCAAGAACCAACGGTACAAATGCTTTGCCCGGTAGACCGATCTTCTGCATCACTTTATCTAGTACGAATGCTGCGCGAGCCATGTAACCTGAGCTCTCAAGTACCGCTAGGAACAGGTACAAACACGCGATAACCGGAATGAAGGTTGCAACCGTCTGGATACCACCACCGATACCATCAGCAAGAACCGTCACTAACCACACAGGCAAATGACCGTCTAACAAGTGGTGACCACCATCAACCAACAATGCGCCCACACCAATGTCAAAAAAGTCGATAAATGCACTACCGATGTTAATCGAGAACATAAACATCAGGTACATAACAACAAAGAAGAAAGGAATTCCAATCCACTTGTTCAAAATAAACTGGTCGAGTCTTTCAGTCAAACTACGACTTAACTTGCCTTCGCTTCGGCGAACTTTTTTACACTGTTCATGCAGATGCGTGTACTTAGTATCCGCGACATGCAAATCGATATCCAAATCTAACGTCGTAATGACTTCCAAGACTTTGCTTCGATCAATATCAGAAAGACTATTGAGCACCATTGTGTCTTTTTCAAGCGCACGAATCGCTAGTGCACGATGAGCGACGGTTTGGTCGTTAAAAAGTGCGGAAACCGTTTGAATTGCCGACTCCATCTTCTCACCATAATGCAAAGACAATTCTTTAAGTGGCACTCCTTGAACGATGGATTTATGGAGCTTTTCTTTAAACTCTGCCACTTGAGTTTTATTGGTTGCAGATAAACTGACAACCGGACAACCTAACGTTTTCTCAAGCTCTGCAACGTTAATCATCTGACGTTCACGCTTTAGCGCATCCATCTTGTTGAGGACAACAATCATAGGGCGACCAAGTTCGCGAAGTTGCAGCGTCATATATAAGCTGCGCTCTAAACTTGTAGCATCCACCACGTTAATAATGAGATCAGCAGGATGAGTTAGAACCGCACGCGATGCGATGGATTCATCAATACTATTACTATCATTACCACTGTCTAATGAGTAAATACCCGGAAGGTCAGTGAGCAAAAACTCATCCCCAGCATGCTTGAATTGTCCCGTTTTCTTTTCAACCGTGACGCCTGCCCAGTTACCAACTTGCTGTTTTGCGCCAGTTAAACCATTAAATAGCGTCGTTTTACCACTATTAGGGTTACCTACAGTTAGCACTTGATATTGCATTACACTCGCTCCACTTCAATTTTCTGAGCAATTGTTTCTCGCAATGCGACAGACACACCACGGACTTCGACTTGTAAAGGATCGCCCATTGGCGCACGTCGAATCACTTTGACTTCTGTATTGGGAAGCAGCCCCATTACCATGAGTTTCTTTCTGATATCTGATGAAAGACCATCTAACAACCGAATCGTCACCGTATCGCCAGGATTAATCTCTGATAACTTCATAGTGGCCCTTAAGAGTATTGCTAATGAGAAATATTATTATTTAATAAGTTTAGGTTGCCAATATTACTCCCCTATACCCCTTCAATCCTTGTGTGAAATCAAAGATTCCGTAAATGTTTTCACGCTTTCAAACGTTAACTTCGTAAATTTCCTCTCGTTATTTACGTCAAAATTAACATTTAAAAATGACACCTAACGAAACAAAAATGTCACAAACCAAGATAGAAAACAAAAAATGCAAATTAAAACAATTGGTTAAGTAAAAAACCAAACGTTGTCGCTTTTCTCATATAAACATGGCGTTATTTTTATAAGAAAAATAAGTAACCTCTCGTATAGTTACTCCACCGAGAGGGCAACCTCTCTAATAAATTCCAGAGGTGGCATGGCAACATGTCACTCCGGCAGCAAGCGAAGGTGTCCTTGACACCCGTGGTATAGTCCCCCCGGCTATACCACGATATTTTTTTTCACCTCTTTCAAAACTTCTTTACCTTATTCATCTTTTCAACACAGTTTTCGTTTTCACGAATGTCGCACACCATCATTCACCCAAATGAACAACGCTCTTTTGATACAGCAATACAACTGTCATTTATTTGTTGCAACTATCAATAAATCATTCTCTTGAAGCCATTTATGCTTATTGCTATGAACATCGCGACTAACAGATAGAACGTGATCGTGCTTACGTGTTGAGAATGGATTTGTAGGCTAGATGTGATGAAGAAACAATGAAACTCACTGCGTTAGCAACTGCAGCAATAATAGAGCACTGCATGCAGCTCCCCAGCATCTTAACTATTAACTAGGGAGCGTATAATGAAGGTTTTCTAGTTAATTTCTTGGCTTTCTTGAGTCAAAGCAAACTTGGACGGGGGCAAACCAAAATGTAGCTTAAACTTTTGGCTAAAGTAAGATGGATCATTAAAGCCACAGTTAAAGGCGACTTCACTGATTTTCTCACCCGCTAATAACTGTTCACACGCCGTTTCCAAACGCACCTCTGTGACATAGTCTTTTAACGTTCTTGACGAGGCAGATTTAAAACGTCTCTGCAAAGAACGTTCAGACATATACAGCATTTTAGCGGCTGACGCAGTGCCAAATTCAGGATCATGGTAATGCTCTGCCACTAATTGATAGACTTTTTGCAACCACTCTTTCTCTGGTGTGACTTGATCTTCTGCAATAGTTACAGGATTGAATTCTTGCTGCGGTTCATCCAAATAACTCCTTTCCTTCGCAGATGGCCATGTGATCTCGACTTTGTTCTGAGCATCAGAAGAGAAGACAGCCAAATAACCACCACTCGTTGTCACTAGTTGGGCAAGGTGGTCAATACTCAACTCAGAGTGATTTAAGTTAGATGGAAGCCCAGTCGCGACTTTATTAGGTAATTGCGTCCCGTAATCAAGAAAGCTCAATGACACAATATCATGCCCCTTTTCTAGCATAATTCTAACCGTTTGACCCCGGAAAGAGCGCTTGATGATATTGGCAAAAATGCTATTGAAAATAACATCAAGATTAAAACTTTCCAGAGCAACCCGGCTCTGCTTGCTCTCATCTTCTAGCTCTACCAAAATACCCGCTTTTGCAAAGTCATCTTGCCATACATCAACCACTGACTGAGTTATCTGACTCAAGTTGTAGTTCTGGCTCCCACCACTTACATCACTTGGAACACTTTTGAGTTCATTTAACTGCCAATTCGTTTTAGCCAAATGATCCTCTGTCGCAGTATCCAGAGGCATAGGTAGTTTCGCCACAATAAAGTCGACGCTTGATTTTATGGATAGAGCTACATGGTCTACGAGTAGGTTTCTAACTTGAATCTGTTTACGTAATTGCTGGTTGCTCGTAAGCAACACTCTACTTTGATGTCTTAACTGATTCGTTTTGAGGGTCACTTGAGCTGCTAGATCACGGTTAGCCTGTACAACGTAGCGCGAGCGCCAGAATACGAGTACTGCAACGACCGCAATACTAGCTACGACAAAGCCTAAAATAGCAAATCGCGATAGATACCAAGGATGAAGGACGATAAAGTGAGATTCTAAACCAACGACTCCAGCGGCAACTTGAGACTCATTACTGACCTGCAAGTGATATTCACCGGAACTAAGGTGCTCGAGTGTCAGTTGGCCCCCCTCTAACGTTTGCCATGGGTCATCGTTGTTCAATCGATAGTACAAGTTTTGACTGTCTGGTTTTGGCATCACACCGAATAAAAAACTCAGCGAAGATCCATATGGCAGTGTGAGCCCATTCAGATCGGCACTACCAACTTGCAGAACTTCATTTTCAAGCACAACTTGGCTAACAATAAACTTAGACTCTGGGGGATTAGATACAAGCAGCTTGGATGCTTCTGCTTTTACGAGTCCGTACTTCGACCCCAGAACAAGCTCTCGCTCACCAATTTCTGTCTGCTGTATAACGCTACAAATACCAGGGAGGAACTCATTGTTCATTAAGCCTGATGACGATGAGTAATGTTTCACTAACTCACCCGAAAGGTGGTAATAGCCTAAACCGACAGAGGAAGCTAACCATACACCTTGCCTGTCTCTGATCAAGCAAGCAGGTCTGGCGTTGGGCTCACTCATTTCAACAACACGTTTTTCATCGCTTCGTGTATCAGTTTTAAACACACCATAAGATGAAGCAAACCACTGGCTGCCATCAACCGCCGTGGTCATGTCTAATGATTCACCAAACTTTTCTGAAAAACGGATAAACTGGATGTTGTCATTACTGTATTGGTATACGCCATGATCGGTGCCTATTAATAGGGCGTCTTCAGTATCATATAGGCGCGTAACCTTAGCAGGCAAATACTGACTTACCAGCCACTCACTTCCAAAGTTTCGTACGCTTTGTGCAGCAGTATCAACATTGTAAAGATGGTATCCGCTTGATACCCAAAGACGGTCATCACCATCAACGGTCACATGCTCTACGGCATGTCCGGCCATAACCTGTAAATAAGGAAATGTAATCTTGTTGAGACCATTTAGCTCAAATATTTCCAGCCCTTTTAAGGTTGCAAGCCAAAGCATGCCGTTTTGAAACGCAAATTCATTGATCTGCGACTCCAACTCTAAGACTTGGTTAATCCCACTCTTTCCTGAACGATAAATCTTTCGGTCATCAGCAAACCAAAGCGCACCATCAGGACCTTCAATAGTTTGCCGAATTCGTCCTGATAGGGTGTGTGAGTCATAACTACTAAAGGTCACTCGTTCAAATTTTTTACTAAATAGCGAGTAATAACGAATACCTTGGTTAGTCGCAATCCACATCCCTCCCATATTGTCACTCAACAACGAATAAATCTTCGTGTTATCTAACTCTAACTCAAGAAAACTTGCAGGCGCGACTTCGGTGACCTCACCTGAAAAAAATGAGTACAAATAAAGGCCATGCTCTGTCCCCACCCAATACTCTTGATTTGTCTCTGCGAATGTCAAAACATGTGAGCCGCCAATTCTAATCACTTCTTTATCAGGCTGGTAAATGTTGAAAATTAAAGCGCCACGCAATGTACCTATCAAAATTTCTCTTCGCGTGTGTGAATAATAGACTTTCTCAATGTAGTTTTGACCTGAGGCAGCGACATGGTCAAACTTATCACCTTCAGAAAGATAGAAGCCGGAAGTCGTTGCTAGTGCCCACTTCGTTTCAACTAGCACCGCATCATTAATGTAAACGTAGCTATTATTACTATGTTGATAGAGCTGCAATAGAGAGAAAGAGTTTAACTCGCTAGTGTCGATATTGTAGGTATAGAAATGCGCGCCATCACTCACCCAAATATAGTTCTTTGAAGACCCTATTTTTCTTATTTGTGAGCCTGGATTTAAACTAAAGACTAAACGTCGCTCCTGATTTGGATAAGTTCGATAGACCTCATTTTCAATAAAGGTCCAAAAAGCACCTTTATGATAGGCCAACTGCTTGGCCGACGTTTGTAGGAAGCTACCTGATTTAGGCAATATAGTTTGACCATCGTAAAACAGGACTCTCCCGTGTACGTCATGAATCCACAAACCGCCCTTTTCACCCAAGAACAACTTTTTAGCCGCGATAAAAGTACCCTTTGCCTGAGTTGGCAAAGGGTAAAAGATTGCATTTGCATTATGAAGCGCAAATGCTTGGTAGGATAAGACGAAGCCCAACAGAGCAAGGGCTAATTGGCGTAGCAAGACGAAAACCTTTTGTATCAATTTGTGCTCTGAAAGTGACCGTTCATCGTTTGTAAAACATGGATTGATACGGTTATTTTGAGCTGATAATTATTGGTAATGATATCTCAATTACTTTCTGAGAAAAGGCTCGACTTACCAAAGGTTGTAATTCTTACTACTGGATCACGTTAAAAAGACTACTCCTACATTACGACAGCACTTAATCTGACTTTTTGTTCAAGCATTGCTCAAAACTATTCGCCATATTGTTGAGAAAAGTAAAGTAACTGCCAGGTTTTGCTTCAATTGTACTCCCTAACGGGTCAAGCTCGCCTTTAGCGACATCACTGCCTCTCATTACGCTCTGAACGACAGCCGGGGTAAACTGAGGTTCAGAAAATACACAAGCCACATCTCCACCACTTAGCTTTTGACGAATTTGAATTAAGGTCTTCGCTCCTGGCTTGCGTTCTGGGCTCACAGTAAAATGCCCCATTTGATTTAGTTCATAACGATCTTCGAAATAACCGTAAGCATCATGGAATACAAAGTAACCTTTGTTTTTTACTGGTGCCAGCTTCTGCTTTATCTGTTGGTCAGTGTCTTTTAGCTCGAGTTCAAACTTTTTGAGGTTCGCTTGATATTGAGCTGCATTTTCCGGATCAAGTGATACAAGTTGATTCACAACAGCCTTGGCCACTTGTTGTGCTTGGCTTACACCTAGCCAAAAGTGCGGATCATGTGAGCCATGATCGTGCCCATCATGGTCATGGTTGTGCTCACTATCAAATTCACGCAATTCTAGATTTGGAATTTGACTAATAGTCAAAGTATTCGATCTATCCGAAACAACTTTCTCTAGAAACGGTTCAAGATCATGTCCGTACCAGATAACCAAATCAGCCGAAGCGACCTTTTTAACATCCGATGGACGCAAAGCATAGTCATGGGGTGATGTGTTAGACTGCAATAGCACGTCTGGTGAAGTTACTCCTTGAGTAAGCTCTGTTACTAACAACTGAATAGGTTTGATACTCGTCAGTACCGTTACCGCCTGTGCTGGCAGTGTTAACATTGCTGAGGCAGCAAGAATTAATGCTCTTTTCATAGTTTTACTTGGGATATGGCGTGGAAAGTGAGATAATGTTACATTATAACATTATTGATTTGCAAATGAGTTTCATTCATGTCTTCCTTAGTCCATCTTGAGCAGTTATGCGTCGAGTTCGATGGCCGCAGAGTTCTCGATAACATTAGTATGGAATTAGAAAAGGGCAAAATAACTACCCTAATTGGTCCCAATGGAGCGGGAAAATCAACGTTAGTCAAAGTTATCTTAGGTCTTCAAAAGCCGACTAGCGGCAAGTTGAACCGACAAAGAAAACTGAAAATTGGTTACGTTCCTCAAAAGTTGAAGCTCAATGACTCCCTTCCATTGAATGTAAACCGCTTCCTAAATTTAGCAGGAAAATACAGTAAGCAGGAGTGCATTGATGCATTAAGGCTTGTTGGCGCTGAACATTTACTTAATAGTAATATGCATCGCTTATCCGGTGGTGAAAACCAACGAGTGTTACTGGCGCGCGCTCTGCTTCAGCGTCCTCAGCTGTTGGTATTAGACGAACCAGCTCAGGGTGTGGATATCCAAGGTCAAATCGATCTCTATGACTTAATTGAGAGCATTCGTCACCGCTTTGATTGTGGCGTATTTATGGTGTCGCATGACTTACATTTAGTGATGGCGAAAACGGACGATGTTATTTGTCTGCATCACCATGTTTGCTGCTCAGGTTCACCTGCCACTATTACTCAGCACCCTTCTTACATCGCACTATTTGGCAATGCTGCGAGAGAGTCTCTCGCGTTTTATCATCACGACCATGAGCACCATCATCACGATTTATCCGGAACGCCAGTAAGCGGTGATGCGACATCATGCTCCCACCATAAACACGGACATCACCATCATGATTGAGTTTCTCCTACCTTCTATTCTTGCTGGTATTGGTATTGCGATCATTGCCGGTCCACTTGGGTCATTTGTCGTTTGGCGTAAAATGGCTTACTTCGGAGATACCCTAGCTCATGCATCGTTAATGGGCCTAGCGCTGGGCTTCTTGCTCAACGTAAATCTCTACCTTGCGCTACTCGTCTGCTGTTTAGCTCTGGCCGTTTTGCTTGTCACTCTGCAAAAGCAACAACTTGTGGCTACAGACACGTTGTTAGGTATCTTGGCACACAGTGCACTCTCTATCGGTTTAGTATCGGTTAGCTTTTTGGAAAACGTGCGCGTCGATTTAATGAGCTACCTATTTGGGGACTTACTTGCCGTCTCTCCACAAGATCTGATGTTTATTTACGCAGGTGTTGTTGCGGTGAGTGCGTGTTTGTACGTCTTCTGGCGCCCACTGCTTTCTAGCACTGTTAGTGAAGAACTTGCCGCTGTTGAGGGCGTGAATACAGACTTAGTTCGATTGGTGTTAATGCTAATGGTGGGTGTAGTAATCGCAGTAGGTATGAAGTTCGTTGGCGCGTTGATCATGACTTCGCTCCTAATTATCCCAGCCGCAACAGCACGTAAAGTCTCTTCATCACCAGAGCAAATGGCATTGTTCGCATCCATTATTGGCTCTGTGGCAGTACTGATGGGGCTTAGCCTATCATGGCACTTCGATACACCGGCCGGCCCTTCCGTAGTGATCAGCGCAACATCCTTATTTATGCTGAGCCAGCTGATTAAAAGCAAAGCATAATCGCATTGAGTATTAAACGCGAAAGACCTTGCTAACAACAAACATAAACCCACGGGAACGGAAAAAGAAAAGCCTGCGAAGTCGCAGGCTTTTTAATACTTATTAAGTAGTGTGGTCGATTACCAACCCGTCACTTCACGTAGACCTTGGCCGATCTCTGCTAGAGATTTCACAGTTTTAACGCCAGCCGCTTCTAGTGCAGCAAATTTGTCTTCAGCAGTACCTTTACCACCAGAGATAATCGCACCAGCATGGCCCATACGCTTACCAGGAGGTGCAGTTACACCAGCAATGTAAGAAACCACTGGCTTCGTTACATTTTCTTTAATGTATGCTGCTGCTTCTTCTTCTGCAGTACCACCGATCTCACCGATCATAACGATCGCTTCTGTCTCAGGGTCTTCTTGGAACAGTTTTAGGATATCAATGAAGTTTGAACCCGGGATTGGGTCACCACCGATACCAACACAAGTAGACTGGCCGAAACCTTCGTCAGTGGTTTGTTTAACTGCTTCGTAAGTTAGAGTACCGCTACGAGATACGATACCTACTTTGCCTTTCTTGTGAATGTGACCAGGCATGATACCGATCTTACACTCATCAGGAGTGATAACGCCCGGACAGTTAGGACCAATCATGCGAACGCCAGTTTCTTCTAGCTTCACTTTTACGTCGATCATATCTGTAGTAGGGATACCTTCAGTAATCGTTACGATTAGCTCGATACCCGCGTCAATCGCTTCTAGGATTGCATCTTTACAGAAAGGTGCTGGTACGTAGATGACTGTCGCTGTTGCACCAGTCGCTTCTACTGCTTCACGAACTGTGTTGAATACAGGAAGACCTAGGTGAGTTTGGCCGCCTTTACCTGGAGACACACCACCAACCATTTGCGTACCGTATGCGATAGCTTGCTCTGAGTGGAAAGTACCTTGACCACCAGTGAACCCCTGACAGATTACTTTAGTGTCTTTGTTAATTAATACAGACATTATTTAGCCTCCGCAGCAACAACAACTTTCTGAGCAGCATCAGTTAGCG
Source organism: Vibrio sp. 2134-1 (assembly GCF_033339495.1). NCBI lineage: Bacteria > Pseudomonadati > Pseudomonadota > Gammaproteobacteria > Vibrionales > Vibrionaceae > Vibrio > Vibrio sp. 2134-1. The sequence continues at coordinate 57,905 of NZ_JAWOUS010000013.1, read as the reverse complement.
ACTCAGCAGCAATGATATCAACATCAGAATTAGCAAGAACTTCGCGACCTAGGTCAGCGTTAGTACCTTCAAGACGAACAACAACAGGTACGCTTACGCCTACCTCTTTAACCGCACCGATAATACCTTCTGCGATCATGTCACAACGTACAATACCACCGAAGATGTTAACAAGTACCGCTTTCACATTGTCATCAGATAGGATGATCTTGAATGCTTCAGCAACACGCTCTTTCGTCGCGCCGCCACCTACATCTAAGAAGTTAGCTGGTTTGCCGCCGTGTAGGTTTACGATATCCATCGTACCCATTGCTAGGCCTGCACCGTTAACCATACAGCCAACGTTACCGTCTAGTGCTACGTAGTTCAGCTCCCACTGAGCTGCGTGTGCTTCACGCTCATCTTCTTGTGAAGGATCGTGCATTTCACGAAGCTTAGGCTGACGATACAGTGCGTTTGAGTCGATGTTGATCTTACCGTCAAGACATAGCAAGTTGCCTTCGCCAGTAATCACAAGTGGGTTGATCTCTAGCAGAGCAAGATCGTACTGAGAGAACATAGTGCCAAGACCCATAAAGATCTTAACGAATTGTTTGATTTGGTCGCCTTCAAGACCAAGTTTGAACGCTAGCTCACGACCTTGGTAAGCTTGTGGACCTACTAGTGGGTCAATTGCTGCTTTGTGGATGAGTTCCGGCGTTTCTTCCGCAACTTTTTCAATTTCCACACCACCTTCGGTAGAAGCCATGAAAACGATCTTACGGCTAGCACGGTCAACTACCGCACCTAGGTATAGTTCGTTCGCAATATTTGAAGCTTCTTCAACAAGGATTTTTGTTACTGGCTGACCATTTGCGTCTGTTTGGTAAGTCACTAGGTTTTTACCTAACCACTTCTGTGCAAACTCTTTAACGCCTTCTTTTGTATCGTGTAGCTCTACGCCACCCGCTTTACCACGGCCACCAGCGTGAACCTGACATTTAACTACTTTCTTGGCTGTACTAATACGGCCTGCGGCTTCAAAAGCTTCTTGTGGTGTATCACACGCGTAGCCTTCTGGCACAGGCAAACCGAATTCTGCAAACAGCTGTTTGGCTTGGTATTCATGCAAATTCATTTCGATATTCCGTTTGTTTTTCCCTTAAGGGATTTATTATTTCCATAACGCTGCAGTCTTGGCTGCTTGTACGTCTGTAGGGTCTTCTCAAATCAATCCTTCATCATGAGTTCTCATACTGAAGGATTCAAATGAAGGCCAAACGTTGAGCTAGTCTAGCCATTGAAATTTTTAACGTCTAGCTACCTACGATAACTAGACGTTTTAGCGATATTAAACGTCTAATAGGAGACGTGCTGGGTCCTCTAGTAACTCTTTAATCGTTACTAGGAAACCAACTGATTCACGACCGTCAATTAGGCGGTGATCGTAAGATAACGCTAGGTACATCATCGGCAAGATTTCAACTTTGCCATCCACTGCCATCGGACGCTCTTGGATCTTATGCATACCAAGAATCGCTGATTGAGGTGGGTTGATGATTGGTGTAGACATTAGTGAACCGAACACACCACCGTTTGTGATAGTGAAGTTACCGCCCATTAGCTCGTCTACCGTTAGCTTGCCATCACGACCTTTAATAGCCAGCTCTTTGATGCCTTTTTCAACATCAGCGAAACCAAGCTTGTCACAGTCTTTTAGGACAGGTGTAACTAGACCACGTGGCGTTGATACCGCCATGCTAATGTCGAAGTAGTTGTGGTAAACAATGTCATCGCCATCAATCGAAGCATTTACTTCTGGGTAACGCTTAAGCGCTTCTGTTACTGCTTTCACGTAGAAAGACATGAAGCCCAAACGAATACCGTGACGCTCTTCGAACTGATCTTTGTACTGCTTACGAAGGTCCATGATTGGTTTCATGTTCACTTCGTTAAACGTCGTTAGCATTGCCGTGTTGTTCTTCGCTTCTAGCAGACGGTTAGCAACTGTCTTACGAAGGCGAGTCATTGGAACACGCTTCTGACTGCGAGCCGCTGCCGGCACGTCAACCACTGCTGGCGAGTCTTCTTTTGACGCAGATTTAGCGTTCGCAAGATGCGCTTCAATATCTTCGCGCGTAATACGACCACCAACACCAGTGCCTTTCACTTGGCTTGCTTCTAAGCCATGTTCAGCCAATAAACGGCGCACTGCTGGGCTTAATGCGTCATTACTTTCTTCGCTAAGCGCAGCTTTGTGACGCTTATCAGGAGATGCTTCAGTACCTTCTGTTTTGTCTGCAGTTGGTTCACCTGCAACTGCGCCTGGCTTCAATTTAGCAATGATTTGTTTAGAAAGTACTGTCGCACCTTCTGCTTCAACAATAGCTTCTAAAACGCCAGCTTCCGGAGCTGGAACTTCTAGCACAACTTTGTCTGTTTCGATGTCAACCAAAACCTCGTCACGCTCTACTGCGTCGCCTGGTTGTTTGTGCCATGTCGCTACGGTTGCATCAGCAACTGATTCAGGTAAATCTGGAACCAGAATTTCAATTGTCATATCTGTTTCTTCCTTTAACTTCTAGTTCTTAATTCGAAGTTTTTGAGTTCACGTTCAGAGCGTCTTCAACCAACGCTTTTTGTTGTTTCAAGTGCACCGACATGTAGCCAACTGCTGGCGAAGCAGAAGCTGGGCGACCTGCGTATTTAAGATTTGCACCTGCAGGAATAGCGGCACGGAAGTTATGTTGGCTACAGTACCAAGCACCTTGGTTCTGAGGTTCTTCCTGACACCACACGAAGTCTTCAACGTTAGTGTATTGAGCAATTGCTGCTTGTACTTCTTCCATTGGGAATGGGTAAAGCTGTTCAATACGCACGATAGCAACATCGTCTTGCTCGTTGTTACGGCGCTGCTCTAGTAGGTCAAAGTAAACCTTACCAGCACAGAACACGACACGTTTCACTTTGCTTGGTTCTAAATCATCTACTTCTGGAATTGCAGATTGGAATGTACCATCCGCCAAGTCTTCAATCGTTGAAGTACATAGAGGGTGGCGCAGCAAAGATTTCGGCGACATAACAATGAGAGGTCGACGCATTGGGCGTACAACCTGACGACGAATCATGTGGTACACCTGAGCCGGTGTTGAAGGAACCACAACCTGCATATTTTGCTCAGCACAAAGCTGAAGGTAACGCTCTAAACGTGCAGATGAGTGCTCAGGACCTTGACCTTCATAACCATGAGGTAGAAGCATAGTAAGACCGCACAAACGCGCCCACTTTTGCTCGCCTGACGAGATAAACTGGTCGATAACAACTTGTGCACCGTTGGCAAAATCACCAAACTGTGCTTCCCAGATAGTTAAACCACCTGGTTCGGCTGTTGCGTAACCGTATTCAAACGCCAACACTGCTTCTTCTGACAATACTGAGTCAAAGACTTGGAATGGCCCTTGGTTGTCATGAATATTCGCTAATGGAATGTAAGTGCTTGCATCGGTTTGGTTATGAAGAACCGAGTGACGGTGGAAGAAAGTACCACGACCCGAGTCCTGACCAGAAAGACGAATACGCTTGCCATCGTCAACCAATGTAGCATACGCCAATGTTTCAGCCATACCCCAGTCAATGGCTTTTTCACCGGTCATCATTGCTAGACGATCGTTGTATAGCTTATTAACACGGCTTTGCAGTTTATGGCTTTCTGGGTACTGACACAGACGATTGCCTAGCTCAATAAGGCGTGTCTTGTCGTATTTTGAATCCCACTCCATATCCCATTCGTGCCCTAAGTAAGGGGACCAGTCTACAGAGTGCAACGCCATTGGACGCCATTCTTTAACAACCACTTCACCGCGATCTAATGCATCGCGATACTCATTGACTAACTGAGTCGCTGTCTCGATATCTGATTCATTTTTATCGATCAGAACATCTGCATACAATTTGCGTGGTGTAGGATGCTTTTTGATTTTCTGGTACATCAAAGGCTGAGTCGCATTTGGCTCATCCGCCTCATTGTGGCCGTGGCGACGGTAACATACAAGATCAATCACGACATCGCGCTTGAACTCGTTACGGTAATCCAATGCAATGCGAGTAACAAAAGCAACTGCTTCTGGGTCATCTGCATTTACATGGAAAATTGGCGCCTGCACCATCTTCGCGATATCGGTACAGTACATCGTAGAACGCGTGTCACGAGGATTAGACGTCGTAAAGCCTACTTGGTTGTTGATGACGATACGTACCGTACCACCAACTTGGAACCCACGAGCAAGAGACATGTTGAACGTTTCGGCAACCACACCCTGACCAGCGATTGCAGAATCACCGTGGATGGTGATAGGAAGCACTTTGCTACCTTGATTATCACCCAAGCGATCTTGACGTGCTCGAACTGAGCCCATGACTACTGGGTTTACGATTTCTAGGTGCGACGGGTTAAATGCAAGTGCTAAGTGAACATCACCGCCAGGAGTCGCAAAATCAGCAGAGAAACCTTGGTGATATTTCACATCACCCGTACCCCAAGTTTCGTCGTGTTTACCGGCGAACTCATCAAACAGGTCTTGAGGTTTCTTACCAAGTACGTTCACCAGCATGTTCAAACGACCGCGGTGAGCCATACCGATAACCACTTCACGCATTCCACTTGTACCCGCATGACGGATCAACTCTTTCGTCATCGGAATCAGCGCATCACCACCTTCTAAAGAGAAACGTTTTGCACCTGGGAATTTCGCCCCGAGGTAACGCTCCAAACCTTCAGCGGCTGTTAGCTCTTCTAGGAATGTGCGCTTCTCATCTTTGTTGAATGATGGCTGGCCTACGACAGACTCAAGGCGTTGCTGAATCCAACGCTTTTGCTCTGTGTCAGTCATGTGCATGTATTCAGCACCGATGGAACCGCAATAAGTTTTGTTGAGGGCTTCATAGATATCTTTCAACTTCATGGTTTCTTGCCCAACAGCAAAAGAACCTACGTTGAAAGTTTCTTCGAAGTCATCTTCGGTAAGATTATGAAAAGCAGGGTCTAACTCCGCCACTGTTGGGCGTTGCCATAGACCTAGTGGGTCTAATTCTGCAGCTTCATGCCCGCGGAAACGGTATGCGTTGATTAGCTGTAGAACTTTTACTTGTTTTGCATCGACATCTGGGTCACTAACTTGGACATTGTAATGCTTTGTTTCTCTAGCGAGTCGTCGGAAGTAGTCACGGACACGTGAATGTGGTTGTTCTGCCACTTCTTCTGATGGCTTAGGCAAGCCTTCAAAAACACGTTTCCACTCCTCACTTACCAGATCGGGATCACTTAGATACAGTTCGTAGAGGTCCTCTACATACGTTGCATTGGCGCCAGCCAAGTGTGAAGACTCGAGCCATGCCTTCATCACGCCGTTGTGCATATTTTCCCTTAACCAGTAGTTTTCACGTTTGCTTCGGTCTTTGCCGAGCTATAAGAGCCGACTAAAAATACGGTCGGCAATTTTTGTATTCTTTACTCGAATATTACTGAAGCAGTGAAGCGGTCATATCGGGTGATCCGCAACACTGCGACATTCCTAAGAGCGAGTAAATTAAACCGAACGATTAACCAACATCGACTTAATGTGACCGATGGCTTTCGTCGGATTTAATCCCTTAGGACAAACACTTACACAATTCATGATGCCATGGCAACGAAAAACGCTAAATGCATCATCAAGATCAGACAAACGTTCATCTGTTGCCGTATCGCGGCTATCAATTAGCCAACGGTACGCTGCGAGAAGACCAGCTGGGCCGATGAATTTATCAGGGTTCCACCAGAATGATGGGCAAGACGTTGTACAACATGCACACATGATACATTCGTACAATCCATCTAAATGCGCACGATCATCAGGCGATTGTAGGTTCTCACGTGATGGTGGTAATGCACCATCATCAATCAAGAATGGTTTAACTTTCGCATAGTTATCATAGAACTGCGTCATGTCAACGATAAGATCGCGCACGACAGGTAACCCTGGTAGTGGACGAATAACTATCTTATCGCCTTGTAGAGCAGATAACGGTGTGATACACGCTAGGCCGTTTTTACCATTCATATTCAAACCATCAGAACCACATACCCCTTCACGGCATGAGCGACGAAACGCGATGCTTGGATCTTGCTCTTTTAGCAGAATCAATGCATCAAGCACCATCATGTCTGAGCCTTCGTCTACCTCAAGGGTATACTCTTTCATGTAAGGCTTGGTATCCACATCCGGATTGTAACGGTATAAAGAGAAGTTTAATTTCATAGTCGTATCCTCCCTTTAGTATGTACGTACTTTCGGCGGGAAAGCTTCACGATGCGTTGGCGTCATGTTCACATCACGCTTAGTCATCGCTTCTGTTTCCGGATTGTAGATAGAGTGGCATAGCCAGTTCTCATCATCACGCTCAGGGAAATCGAAACGAGCATGTGCGCCACGACTCTCTGTACGGTAGTTTGCTGCAACGGCAGTTGAAAACGCGGTTTCCATCAGGTTATCAAGTTCTAGACACTCAATACGCTGCGTGTTGAACTCTGAAGACTTGTCCGCTAGATGCGCATCTTTCAAACGTTCGCGAATCACTTTCAACTCTTCTAGACCGGTTGCCATCGCATCGCCTTCACGGAATACCGAGAAGCTGTTTTGCATGCATGCTTGTAGGTCTTTACGAATCTGAACTGGATCTTCACCACCAGTGCTGTTTTCCCAACGCATAGTACGCGCTAGAGACGCTTCAATATCAGATTCTGTTGCAGGACGAGCTTCTGCTTGCGCTGCTAGCGTTTCGCCAAGGTGCAAGCCAGTAGCACGACCAAATACGACCAAGTCTAGTAATGAGTTGCCGCCCAGACGGTTAGCACCGTGTACCGATACAGAAGCAATCTCACCACATGCGTAAAGGCCTTGTACTTCCATCTCGCTACCGTCGGCCTTCTGCTTAATTGCTTGGCCAGAGACTTGAGTAGGTACACCACCCATCATGTAGTGACAAGTTGGAATTACTGGAATTGGCTCTTTCACAGGGTCAACGTGTGCAAATGTACGAGACAGTTCACAGATACCTGGTAGACGTGATTCAAGTACTTCTTTACCAAGGTGATCAAGTTTCAACTTGATATGTGGACCCCAAGGACCATCACAGCCGCGGCCTTCACGAATTTCAATCATCATTGAACGAGCAACCACGTCACGACCAGCAAGGTCTTTCGCGTTTGGTGCGTAGCGCTCCATGAAGCGTTCACCATCTTTATTTAGAAGGTAACCACCTTCACCACGACAACCTTCCGTCACTAGAACACCCGCGCCAGCAATACCTGTTGGGTGGAACTGCCACATTTCCATGTCTTGCATTGGAACGCCTGCGCGAAGTGCCATACCAACGCCATCACCCGTGTTGATGTGCGCGTTAGTGGTCGATGCGTAAATACGACCTGCACCACCTGTAGCTAGAATGGTTGCTTTTGATTTGAAGTAACAGATTTCACCCGTTTCCATACAAATCGCAGTACAACCCATGATTGCGCCGTCTTGGTTTTTCACAAGATCCAAAGCGTACCACTCCGAGAAGATGGTTGTTTTGTGTTTTACGTTTTGCTGGTAAAGCGTGTGAAGAAGTGCGTGACCAGTACGGTCTGCAGCAGCGGCTGTACGAGCAGCCTGCTCACCACCAAACTCTTTAGATTGACCACCGAATGGACGTTGGTAGATGGTACCGTTATCAAAACGAGAGAATGGAAGACCCATTTTTTCAAGCTCGATAACTGACTCAGGACCATTTTTACACATGTATTCAATCGCGTTCTGGTCACCGATGTAGTCGGAACCTTTAACGGTATCGTACATGTGCCATTGCCAATCGTCTTTGTGCGAGTTACCCAGAGCAACAGTAATGCCACCCTGTGCAGACACAGTATGAGAACGTGTTGGAAATACTTTTGACAACAAAGCACATGATAGGCCTTGTTCTGAAATTTGTAGTGCAGCGCGCATACCTGCACCACCAGCGCCGATTACTACGGCATCAAACTCACGAACTGGAATAGACACTTACGCACCCCACAGAATAAATAGACCAGAGAAGACATAGCCGAATAGCACGGCAATAACACCAAGTTGTAGTGCGCCACGTAGTTTCGCGCACTTAATGTAATCAGTTAATACCTGCCACAAACCAACCCAAGCGTGAATCAGGATCGAGACAAGTGCCAACATGGTGAATACTTTAGTGAAGGTACCACCAAAGAATTGGGTCCAAGATGCGTAAGAGATATCTGAAAATGCACAGAAGCTAATCAGATAAATCGTGTATAGCGTCATAATGATTGCAGTTGCACGAATTAGTAGGAAATCGTGTACACCATTACGACCAAATGAAGATACGTGTTTTACCATACCAAGATCCCCGCCAATAATGATAATACTGCTGTTGCACCAAACGCGACTTTAGCGCTCATCGTGCCTGAATCTAGTTCTTCAAAGTGACCTAGATCCATCAATAAGTGACGGATACCACCTGCGATGTGGTAGGCAAGTGCAGTAAGAATTCCCCACAGGATGAATTTTACGAAGAAGCTATCGACGATGTCAGCGGCTTCCATAAAACCCATTGGGGATGACAGAGAAATGGATAGTAACCACAGTAATATACCCACCGCAACAAACGTAATTACCCCAGACACACGGTGTAGGATGGATGCGATTGCTGTGATAGGAAAGTGGATGGTCTGTAAATCTAAATTAACAGGTCTTGACTTTCTTTCTTTCACGGGCTTGCTCACTCAGCTCCATTGAGCATTTATTGTTATAACCAATTTCAGCTTCCAAACGTACAAAAGTTAACATCTATTTAACAAATATCGCGAGTAACCACCCAGATAATTGTAAACAATTTGTTAACAAACGGAATCCAGCAACAAACCTCACACTTTGTTTCTAGCCCCGAATTTATAAGGATTTAACTAAAATTTTCTTTGCCAATATACGGCGAGCAACATTCTAATACAATTGGTGTAACAAATTATGCTACATAGAACAGATTTTTAACGATTTTCATGAGAAAAATCATAACAAGTGCACACAAAGATGGAGAAAAATTGACTTTAAGCTTTAACAACAGTACAAAAATGGCACATAAACATCCTGGACGGATTAAATAATAAACAAAGGAGATTGTTATGGCGGATAAGAAAGCGACCCTTCATGTTGAAGGTCAAGCGCCAATCGAACTGCCAATTATGGACGGTACGCTAGGTACACCTGTAATTGACGTTCGTAAGCTGGGAGCCAATGGTTACTTTACTTTTGACCCAGGTTTTCTTGCCACTGCATCTTGTGAATCATCAATCACGTACATCGATGGCGGCAAAGGTATTCTTTTGCACCGCGGTTTCCCGATTGATCAATTAGCCAATAACGCAGATTACTTAGAAGTATGTTACATCCTTCTTTATGGTGAAGCCCCTACCCGAGAACAATACGAGCAATTCAAAACGACCGTTACTCGTCACACAATGGTACACGAGCAAATCGCAAGCTTTTTCCATGGCTTCCGACGCGATGCTCACCCAATGGCGGTAATGTGTGGTGTAGTTGGAGCACTTGCAGCCTTCTATCACGACTCTCTTGACATTAACAACGACGAACACCGCGAAATTGCAGCGTACCGTCTGCTGTCAAAAATGCCAACACTGGCGGCGATGTGTTACAAATACTCTATCGGTCAGCCATTTATTTACCCTCGTAACGACCTTAGCTACGCAGAGAACTTCTTGCATATGATGTTCGCAAACCCTTGCGAAGAGTATGAAGTAAATCCTGTGGTTGCCCGTGCGATGGATAAGATTTTCACTCTACACGCGGATCACGAACAGAATGCGTCGACATCAACTGTTCGTCTAGCTGGCTCTTCTGGTGCGAACCCATTTGCATGTATTGCCGCTGGTATTGCATCCCTTTGGGGACCTGCTCACGGTGGTGCAAACGAAGCCTGCTTGAGAATGCTAGAAGAGATTGGCAGCGTCGATAACATCCCTGAATATGTAGACCGCGCGAAAGACAAAGATGACCCATTCCGCTTAATGGGCTTTGGTCACCGCGTTTACAAGAACTATGACCCACGTGCGACAGTAATGCGCGAAACGTGTCATGAAGTTCTCAAAGAGCTAAACATTCAAGACCCTCTGCTAGACGTTGCAATGGAACTTGAGCGCATTGCGCTTTCTGATGAGTACTTCGTGTCTAAGAAGCTGTACCCGAACGTAGACTTCTACTCAGGTATCATTCTTAAAGCGATTGGTATTCCAGTTTCTATGTTTACGGTTATCTTCGCGATTTCTCGTACCATCGGCTGGATTGCTCACTGGAACGAAATGCACAGCGATCCACTGAACCGCATCGGTCGTCCTCGTCAGCTATACACTGGCGAAACACAACGTGAGTTTTCTCCACTTCACGAACGTGAATGATCTTTTAGTACGAAGATAGACAAACAAAAGGGTTGAGATTTTCGTCTCAACCCTTTTTTCTTTTTTGCGTTTAACGTTATTAATGGAAAACGCTAAACCGGATTATCAATATCGATAAACTCCACATGTAGGCCATATTCATCCGCTAGCCATTTGCCTAAGGCCTGAACACCATAACGCTCAGTAGCATGATGACCTGCAGCAAAGTAATGAATGTCCATTTCACGAGCGGTATAAGTGGTGCGCTCTGAAATTTCTCCAGAGATAAATGCATCCAGCCCGTGCTGTACAGCAAGTTCAATGAAATCCTGCCCTCCACCAGTGCACCAGCCGACTGTCTCAATCATCTTATCGGTATTCTCTGGAGCGATATGCAGAGGCTCTCTAGCAAGAACTTGGTTGATCTTACTCGCAAATTCAACACCAGACATCGGCTTTTTCAAGCGCCCAAACATAGCAACTGACTGAGGGTGCCCTTCAAGCCCACCTTCTACTTCGATTTCAAGTAAGCGAGCTAATTCAGCGTTGTTGCCTAGCTCTGGATGAATATCTAGAGGAAGGTGATAACCATATAAGTTGATATCATTTTTGATCAGGCTACGAATTCGTTTACCTTTCATGCCACGAATTGGCTCAGGCTCACCTTTCCAAAAATAGCCATGATGAACAAGCAATGCGTCTGCATTAAGCTCAATCGCTTTATCGATTAAGGCTTGAGAGGCGGTTACGCCAGTGATAACACGCTTTACCGCTGATTTCCCTTCTACCTGTAACCCATTTGGCGCGTAATCTTTAATTAACTGCGGTGACAGTTTGTCATTAAGAATCTGTTCTAGCTTTAAGTTATTCATTATTACTTCCAATTTCTAGCGCATGTAAACCTAAATAACCTCTCGATGGAATCAGACGAAAGAGTGCAACCTAGTTGATACAACAACGTTTTTGACATCTGGCACCTTGATATCATTTAGGTCTTTAAAGTGTATCTCGAACCCTAATATCGATGCTAGCCACCCTACCCTCAAAAGCAAATTTAGTTACAATAACAAAGCTTGTCGCCTCACCATAAATTTAGGGATACGGATGAACCAACTGCAACGCTTTTACCAATGGATCGCCACTTCACCTCCGCTTTTCAAGTTACGCCCTCCGTTTGCAACCTTAGAAGATGTCTCGGTCAAACCTTTGAATAGCTCAGAACAATACAATGGTAATCCGAGACTGGGTTTTTTATATCAGCACCTATGCACTGCGGCTCTTTCTAATTCAGAACGATATCAGATTATTGCCGAAGAAATTCAGTTAAACGACGCTGAAGGTAAGACCATTGGTGCTGTCGATTTGGTGTTGAGGAATACAGAATCAAATCAGATAGAACATTGGGAAGTGGCGATTAAGTTTTATCTTCTTTACAACGGCATTTGGTATGGCCCGAATGCTCACGACCAGTTACATGCAAAATTGGATAGAATGCTCACGCATCAGCTGAAAATGAGCGATCGCCCGGAATTTCAAAAAATAATTCCTTTAAACGACTCTCCAGAAGAGCGCCTAATGATGCAAGGACGACTCTATATTAATCCGTTTACTCCAGAGCCAACTCCTAAGGAGTGCTTGGGTTATGAATTAAATCCAAGTCAGATTAGTGGTTACTGGTGCTATCAAAGTCAATGGGATTTAATTGGTAAACCACTTTATCATTTACATAAACCATGCTGGGCGATCGGTACAGACGATTTCTCTCAACCTATTGAAAAGCCTTTAGATCGATTCATACACGCACAAACGGAAGACGGTCAATTCTGGTTTGTGGTACCAGATTCATGGCCCGGAGATAAAGCGGTTCGGGGCACTTAAACATGAAAGGGTTGATGTTTTCACATCAACCCTTTGCTAGATACATTGACCATTGGATGTTTTACAAACCAGCGGCTGCAAATACTTGATTAACTATTTCTTGTGCTTCAGCTTCGATTTGTTTCAGATGTTCTTCACCTTTGAAGCTTTCACAGTAAATCTTGTAGATATCTTCTGTACCTGATGGACGAGCAGCGAACCAACCGTTAGCTGTCGTTACTTTAAGGCCACCAATCGCAGCACCATTGCCTGGTGCATGCGTTAGACGAGCAGTGATCTCATCACCTGCTAGAGTTTCAGCCGCAACCATTTCTGGTGACAACTTCTTCAATACGTCTTTTTGTGGGCCATTTGCTACAGCTTGAATACGGTTGTACTTCGACTCACCGTGCTTCGCCGCTAGCTCTTCATAGTAATCTTGTGGGTTCTTACCCGTTACCGCAGTGATCTCTGCTGCTAGAAGGCATAGCAAGATGCCATCTTTGTCTGTTGACCAAGGCTTGCCATCTTTACGAAGGAAAGACGCACCAGCACTTTCTTCGCCGCCGAAACCAAACTTACCAGTGTACAGACCGTCTACAAACCATTTGAAACCAACAGGCACTTCACATAGCTCACGACCTAGATCCGCAACAACACGGTCAATCAGCGCACTTGAAACTAGTGTTTTACCAACAGCGACATCTTTACCCCACTCGTCACGATGACGGTACAAGTAGTCAATACAAACGGCTAAGAAGTGGTTCGGGTTCATCAAACCTTTTGGCGTAACGATACCGTGACGGTCGTAGTCAGGATCGTTACCAAATGCTAAATCGTATTCGTCTTTCAGTGCCAATAGACCCGCCATTGCGTAAGGAGAAGAACAGTCCATACGCACAACGCCGTCTTTATCTAGCGACATGAATTGGAAAGAAGGATCGATCGATTCACTTACTAGCGTTAGGTCTAGGTTGTATGCCTGACCAATTTGACGCCAGTAATCGATACCGCTGCCACCCAATGGATCTACACCAATCTTCAGGTTCGCTTTTTGGATTGCTTCCATATCGATAACGTTCACCAGGTCATCAATGTATGGCTTCACCAAGTCCATCTCTACAAACAGATCCGATGCTTTTGCTTCTGCTAGTGGTAGGCGTTTCACACCTTGTAAACCTTCAGCAATCAGTTCGTTCGCACGATCTTCGATAGCTTGAGTCAACTCTGCTTCTGCAGGACCACCATGTGTCGGATTGTATTTGATACCGCCGTCTTGTGGTGGGTTATGTGATGGGGTAATAACGATACCGTCTGCTTTTTCATCGTGTTTGATGTTGTAAGTCAGAATCGCGTGTGAAATACCCGGTGTTGGCGTGTAACCGTTGTCTTGTTGGACAATCACTCTCACACCATTTGCAATCAGTACTTCAATCACACTTGAGAAAGCAGGCTCAGATAGCGCATGCGTGTCTTTACCCACAAACAACGGGCCAATTGTGCCTTGCTCAGCACGAACTTCTGCTACCGCTTGAGCGATCGCTAAAATGTGGTTTTCGTTAAAAGTGTGCTTGTCTGCAGTACCGCGGTGGCCAGAAGTACCAAATTGAACTTTGTGTTCTGCGTTTGCCGCGTCTGGTTGAAGTAAGAAGTAGTTAGCAACGAGTGCTGGGATATTGTGAAGATCTTCCTGCTGCGCTTTTTGCCCAGCACGAGGGTGCATAGCCATGTTTGACATCCTTTCTTTAAATACAAATAAAATTAAAAAAGCCTCATAATATCCGCTCACTGCGACGCATTATGAGGCTTCTATCAGGTTTCTTAGATTGAACCTGTTACTTTTTCTATTAAGTCAGGTTGGAACCCCATGTGTGCCATCACTTGTTCAACCATCTGTCTTTTACGACTTGTATTGTTATTCGTGATAACCCAAAACGGTGTACCAGGAATGGCTTTCGGCTTGGTCGTATTACCGTTTGCTAGCAAGGTTTCTTCATTATCTGCAAAGTACACGCGTTTGCGTCCTTTTACATTCGTAGCCTGGGCGAAACCTTCTGGATTCAATTTATGTAAGGTCGATAATACTAACATAAAGCGATCAATCGCTTTTTTTAGACCGGCAAACTCATCAGAAATAAGCAGCGAACGCATTTCTTTCACTACATCAACAGATTCCGTTTTACCCGCATCTTTACTTACTACAATCCCTTGTGGCTTCTCTACTACAGGCGCGGCTTTAGCTTCCTGCAACTGACCATCAAGGTTTAAAAGGCGTCGCAAAATATCCGAGGCGCTTTCACCGATATGCTTAGTTTGACTAGCTATATAACGGTATAGATCCTCATCAACCTCAATTGTTTTCATTCGCTTTTCACATTCTCAATGTTTAAACTCTGGGGGATTATAACGAGATCCACGCGGATACTCCACGTTAAACCCATCACGAATAAGATAAAATGTCAGCATTACTCAACTATAAGCAGGAAGGCCAAGGCCAAACAGTTGTTTTGATTCACGGATTGTTTGGTAGTTTAAGTAATCTGGGTCTACTCGCCCGCGATCTTATTAAAGATCACACGGTGATCAGTATTGATCTGAGAAATCACGGCCTCTCTTTCCACTCCGAAGTCCATAACTATACCGATATGGCAAAAGATGTGGCTCAGCTCCTTCAGTACTTAAACGTTGAGCCATCTATTGTTATTGGTCACTCCATGGGCGGAAAAGTCGCGATGGCTCTTGTGGACATTGCGCCAAATGTAGTCAAGCAGTTAGTCGTTCTCGACATGGCGCCTGTTGCCTACACTACGAACCGTCACGATAATGTTTTTAACGGCTTACATGCTGTTATTAATGAAAAACCAGCAAATCGACAGCAAGCCATGGATATCCTAGCTCAACATATTGAACTCGATGGTGTAAGACAATTTCTCTCTAAATCACTGTACAAAAATGGCGATAAGATGGATTGGCGGTTTAACGTACCGAGCCTTTTTGAGAATTATGACCAAATTATTGGCTGGCAAGAAATCACACCAACAGATATCCCAACTTTATTTATCAAAGGCGGGGACTCTGACTACTTAATGCCAGAACATCAGCCGGCAGTGAAGCGACAATTTAACCATGCTAAAGCACACATTATCGCTGGCACTGGTCACTGGTTACACGCCGAGAAACCGACAGAAGTAATGAGAGTCATTCGAAAATACATTTCGAGTTAACAAATTCGAAAAGCAACACTAGATTATTGAAATAACCCTTCTTGTAGTGCATTAACTTTACCGTTTAACAGTGGTATAGTGCGCCCAAGATTTTTCGGCATGAAGGGCTAAAATGCTTTACGACTATATGGATATGCTCGAGTCTATTGGGCTCGATCTTCTTTTTGCTGCTATCTTTTTTTTCATCGGGATGGCGATAAAAGATGTGCTAAAGCAAGGCAATGTACCTGTTTTTGGTCGTCGTATTGTGTGGTTAGTCCTTTTCCTAGGCTGTGCTGGCTTTATTGCAAAAGGTGTAATTCAGCTAACTTGGGAAGGCTCAGGGTTAGGTTAAACCCTTAGTAGCATCGCCAATAACAAACAATGTAAAGGTATAGACTCTATGGCAAGTGTAGGTATCTTCTTCGGTAGCGACACAGGTAATACTGAAGCCGTTGCAAAGATGATTCAAAAGCAACTAGGTAAACATCTAGTTCACGTTCAAGACATCGCGAAAAGCAGCAAAGAAGACATTGATAACTTCGATCTTCTTCTTCTAGGTATCCCAACTTGGTACTACGGCGAAGCACAATGTGATTGGGATGACTTCTTCCCTGAGCTTGAGCAAATCGACTTCTCTACTAAGCTAGTGGCTATCTTTGGCTGTGGCGACCAAGAAGACTACGCAGAATACTTCTGTGACGCGATGGGCACAGTCCGTGATATCGTTGAATCTAAAGGCGGCACAATTCTTGGCCATACCTCGACAGAAGGCTACGAATTTGAAGCGTCTAAAGCACTTGTTGAAGGTGACGAAAGCCAATTCGTAGGTCTATGTATTGATGAAGACCGCCAACCAGAATTGACTGACGAGCGTGTTGAAAGCTGGGTTAAACAGATCTATGAAGAGATGTGTTTAGCTGAGCTAGAAGGCTAATCAAATTGAATGATGCAAAGACCTCCACTTGGAGGTCTTTTTGTATGTATTGTCACACAGCATCGGTAAGTACTTCCTCTTCGCGATACTGAGGTTTCTTTCTTACATAAAGCTTGCGTTGAACCTCTGAAACCACATTCCCCTGTTTATCTTTTACATGAGTAATAAACTCAGGAAAACACTTTTCTCCATTCCGTGTCATTTGATAAATGTTTTCCAGCATCCCTTCAGTGACCTCAAATTCTGCAAACAAATCACTTTGCCCCGGCTTAATAAAGTTAATGCTTGCCTCTTTATCCCACACATAATATTCCTCTCGTAGAATCCCCATCAGCATCAACGAGTAAATAGGATCAGTTAAAGAGAAAATACTGCCGCCATATTGGGTGCGATTGGCATTTTTATTCCACCAGCGAAGCTTTAAACGTACCTTTACAGTACGGAAGTCTTGAGAAATATGTAAGATTTTAATACCCGCCCCCCAAAAAGGAGGCCAAACATTGAGTGCGAACTTTACAATTCCTGGTTTGTATATCTTCGCTAGTCGCCTATTCATCGCTATCCCTGCCCTCTCCAAGCTTAATGTTACACAATTGTAACTGGTCAGAGCTGTAATATAATGGACCTGTTTCTAATTTACAAAAAGATTCTATTAACCCTTTGAAGTTCGTGGTTTAATGTTCCGAACGCTTATCCTATAATGGTAGGAAGATTGAATTCTGTTAAATCGCTGCAGATGATCCAACGGGAAAGTATATGTCAGATAATAATCAGGCGCTGAAGGATGCGGGTTTAAAAGTAACCCTTCCGAGGCTAAAAATTCTAGAAGTACTTCAGCAGCCAGACTGCCAGCACATCAGTGCTGAAGATTTGTACAAAAAGTTGATTGATCTAGGTGAAGAAATTGGCCTAGCAACTGTTTACCGAGTTCTAAACCAGTTCGACGATGCTGGTATTGTAACTCGTCACCACTTTGAAGGTGGAAAGTCAGTCTTCGAATTATCGACTCAACATCACCACGACCACCTAGTGTGCCTAGACTGTGGTGAGGTAATTGAATTTTCTGACGATCTTATTGAAGAACGTCAAAAAGAGATTGCAGCTAAGTACAATGTCACACTAACAAACCACAGCTTATACTTGTACGGCAAGTGTAGCGATGGTGGTTGTAAAGACAATCCAGATGCACACAAACCGAAAAAATAAGGGTTTGTTAATTTAAAAAGTAAACGTCAGCACATGCTGGCGTTTTTTGTTTCTAGAAGTCAGTACCTTAGACGTCAGTACTTTGGTTACAGAACAAAAGCTACTAAACACCCATCTTTTTTCTCCACAGTTTTGCACATCTATATAGCACTCTGTGGGATTAGGTATAAAAAATGCCAGCGTTTGCTGGCATTTTTTCATCGTTCTCAGCATTAATTGAGATTATTGATTCTCAATTTTTGCCCAGGTATCACGTAGACCAACCGTGCGGTTGAATACTAGATTATCTGCTGAAGAGTCTTTCGAGTCTGCACAGAAGTAACCCATACGTTCAAACTGGTAACCTTTTTCTGCTTCTGCAGAAGCTAGGCTAGGCTCGACGAAGCCATTGATCACAACTAATGATTCAGGGTTGATAGTAGAAGCAAAATCTTCCGCTGCGCCTGGGTTTGGCACCGTAAATAAACGATCGTACAGACGAATTTCCGCTGGAAGAGCTTTATCAGCTGACACCCAATGAATAACGCCTTTCACTTTACGACCATCTGCTGGGTTTTTACCTAGCGTATCTGCATCGTAAGAACAGAAGATCGTTGTGATGTTGCCTTCGGCATCTTTTTCAACGCGCTCAGCTTTGATCACGTAAGCACCACGTAAACGAACTTCTTTACCTAGCACTAAACGCTTGTACTTTTTGTTCGCTTCTTCACGGAAGTCTTCACGCTCAATCCACAATTCACGCGTGAATGGCACTTCACGCACGCCCATTTCAGGTTTATTTGGGTGGTTGGCAACTGTCAAGTTTTCTACTGCGCCTGCTTCAAAGTTTTCGATAACAACTTTAACAGGATCCAGTACAGCCATTGCACGCGGAGCGTTCTCGTTTAGGTCATCACGAATACAAGATTCTAATGAACTAAACTCGATCATATTTTCTTGCTTCGTTACACCAATACGCTTACAAAACTCACGAATAGATGCAGGTGTGAAGCCACGACGACGCAGACCTGAGACAGTCGGCATACGTGGATCATCCCAACCATTAACCAGTTTTTCAGTAACTAGCTGGTTAAGCTTACGCTTAGACATCACTGTGTATTCAAGGTTTAAACGACTGAACTCGTATTGATGTGGACGGCTTTCGATCGTGATGTTGTCTAGAACCCAATCGTACAGACGACGGTTATCCATGAATTCAAGCGTACAAATAGAGTGCGTAATGCCTTCTAATGCATCAGAAATACAGTGCGTAAAGTCGTACATTGGGTAAATGCACCACTTATCACCAGTTTGGTGGTGCGTAGCAAAACGCACACGGTATAAAACTGGATCGCGCATGACCATGAATGAAGAACCCATGTCGATTTTAGCACGAAGACACGCTTTACCTTCTTCAAATTCACCAGCGCGCATTTTTTCAAACAACGCCAAGTTCTCTTCAACAGAACGGTCACGGTATGGACTTGGTTTACCTGGCGCCTTTAGTGTGCCGCGGTATTCACGAATTTGCTCTGGACTTAGCTCATCTACGTACGCTAAGCCTTTGTTAATCAATTCAATTGCATATTCGTAAAGCTTATCGAAGTAGTTTGATGAGTAACATACTTCACCACTCCACTCAAAGCCCAACCAGTTTACATCTTTCTTGATAGACTCAACGTATTCGATGTCTTCTTTTTCAGGGTTTGTATCGTCGAAACGCAGATTACATTGACCCTGGTAGTCCTGAGCAATACCGAAGTTCAAACAGATAGACTTAGCATGACCGATATGCAGGTAGCCATTTGGCTCCGGCGGGAATCGAGTATGCACGCTAGTGTGTTTACCATCCGCTAGATCTTTATCAATGATCTGGCGAATAAAGTTTGATGGACGAGCATCAGCTTCACTCATCTATAGCACCTCAAAAATATTAGTATTGTCAGAGAAAACGGAACCCTGTATCCAAGTATGGTTTCACAGAGTACATTGTTCCTAATGATCCACAATTCTAAGCAATTAGACAACAAGAACTCGCTCTAAAACGACAATATTTATCGAGTTAGCGTGAAAGCAAAGCAGATTCAAAGGGCCTAAACGAAAAAAGGCCTCCTGCGGAGGCCTTTTGCGATGTTGTAGTATCAATTGTTTGCAATACCAATAACAAACAATCACACCACTATTAAACAGTTAAGCTGGTAGCTGAACACCACTTAAGTCTTCATCTTTAGATACATTCTTCATCTCACCAGCAACAATCTCTGCTAGTGGACCAAGAATAACTTGTAGGTTGTTTGTACCTAGCTTCACAACTCCCATAGCTCCAAGATCTTTCAGAGTTTTCTCATTGATAACGCTCATATCTTTCACAGAAAGGCGCAAACGAGTAATACAGGCATCGATAGAACTTAGGTTGTCATGACCGCCAAGGGCCTTCAAGTACTGACGAGCAAGCTCTGAAGAATTGCTTGATCCAGCCACGTTAGATGAAGCTTCTTCATCATCTTCACGTCCCGGTGTTTTAAGGCCAAACTTAACAATCACGGTACGGAACACGAAGTAGTAAACCGCAAAGAAACCAAGACCTTGTACAATGAGCATGTACCAGTTTACCGCTAGCGGGTTACGAGTTGACAATACTAAGTCGACTAGACCAGCAGAGAAACCGAAACCTGCAATCCACTGCATCGATGCCGCGATATAAACTGATAGACCAGTCAGCGCTGCGTGAAGAACGTACAGTCCTGGAGCAAGGAACATGAATGCAAATTCAAGTGGTTCTGTTACACCTGTAAAGAATGAAGCAAACGCAGCCGCAATCATGATAGATGCCACTTTCTCTTTATTCTTTGATTTCGCAGTATGGTACATCGCTAGAGCAGCGCCTGGTAAACCAAACATCATGATTGGGAAGAAGCCCGCTTGGTACATCCCCGTAACACCTACCGTTGCCGTGCCTTCAGCTAATGATTTCGCACCGCCAAGGAAGTTTGGAATGTCATTAATACCAGCAACATCAAACCAGAACACTGAGTTTAGTGCATGGTGCAGACCAACAGGAATTAGAAGACGGTTGAAGAATGCGTAAACACCTGCACCTGCTTCACCCATACCTTGAATGCTTTCACCAAAACTGACCAGACCGCCGTAAACTGATGGCCAAACGTACATCAGGATGAACGCAATAACGATACCAGCAAAAGACGTTAGGATAGGTACAAGACGCTTACCAGAGAAAAACGCCAGTGCTTTGTGCAGCTCTACGTGAGAAAAACGGTTGTACAACTCAGCAGAAACAATACCAACCAAGATACCGACGAACTGGTTATTGATTTTACCAAATGCAGCAGGTACTTCACTTGGGTCAATGCCTTGAATTTGTGCTACTGCACCAGGGGCCAAAAGCGTTGTGACAACCAAGAAGCCCACGAAACCTGAAAGTGCAGCGGCGCCATCTTTGTCTTTAGACATTCCGTAAGCAACACCAACAGCGAACAATACTGACATGTTGTCAATGATCGCTGCACCAGCTTTTATAAGAAATGCAGCAAGTGCACTGTTTGCGCCCCAGCCATTTGGGTCGATCCAGTAGCCAATACCCATGAGTATTGCTGCTGCAGGAAGTGTGGCAACCGGCACCATAAGCGCCTTACCCACCTTCTGGAAGTATCCGAGAATGTTCACCTTAAGTTCCCCCTATAGGATTAGATGTTATGTTGAATGACTTATTTCAGCCGTCCAATTTAGTCATCCTAAGTTTATGATATTAATTTTGCTCCGCAAATTAAAAGCTCACCGTTTGTGATCATAATCACCACAATTTGCCCTTTCGGAAGGTTTTTGCTAGCGAGATCATAAAACTTATTTTATTATACGAAAAAATGGCGTTTTAAAGATAATATTCTCGCACTTTATGCAAGGCAGAATCAGTGTTATTTTGGTATCTAGGCGGGTAAATCACTGTAACTTTGCTCTGAAAAAGAATCATAAAAAAACCATACAATTATTACTTTTCAGTTAGTTACTATGACAATAACATCGATAAAACGCGACTTGCTGTATGTGACTCGTTATCTAATTCAGTGATACAAACTAAGTACCCATATGACTGAAGCAGTCTCTACTTAGATAACGATATAGAAATTGAATTCTCATCTATAAGGACTAGCTGACTATGTACGCGCTAAGTAACTGTAAAATTTATACCGGTAGTGATGTTCTTACCGATCATGCGGTCATCATCGAAAATGATCTTATTCAATCTATTGTGCCGGTTTCTGAGCTACCTCAAAGCATCGAAGTAAAAGACCTTGCAGGCGCTAATCTAAGTCCAGGCTTTATCGATCTGCAGTTGAACGGTTGTGGCGGTGTAATGCTAAACGATGCAATTACCCCTGAAACCATGCAAATCATGCACCAGGCAAACCTCAAATCTGGCTGTACTAGCTTCCTGCCAACACTCATTACGTCATCTGATGAAGATATGCGAACTGCAATTGCCGCAGCTCGTGAGTACCACAACAAGTATCAAAATCAATCGCTTGGTTTACACCTCGAAGGTCCTTACCTTAACGTCGCGAAAAAAGGCATCCATAACGTCGATTTTATTCGCCCATCAGACGAAAGCATGATCGACCTTATCTGCGCAAACGCCGATATCGTAGCGAAAGTAACACTAGCACCTGAGCATAACGACCCAGAGCATATTGCGCGATTAAAGGCTGCTGGCATCGTGGTTTCAATTGGCCACACAAATGCAACCTACGCCGAAGCACGTAAAAGCTTTGAAGCAGGCATTACTTTTGCTACACACCTCTTTAATGCAATGACACCAATGGTTGGTCGTGAACCAGGAGTTGTTGGTGCAATTTACGATACTCCTGACGTATACGCTGGCATTATTGCTGATGGTTTTCACGTCGACTACGCAAACATCCGAATTGCTCATAAAATCAAAGGTGAAAAGCTTGTTTTGGTGACGGATGCCACAGCTCCAGCAGGTGCTAACATTGATCACTTTATTTTTGTCGGTAAGAAAGTATATTACCGAGATGGTAAGTGTGTTGATGAAAATGGCACGCTAGGCGGCTCAGCTTTGACAATGATTGAAGCAGTTCAGAATTCAGTTGAGCACGCGGGGATCGCTTTAGACGAAGCTCTACGAATGGCCACGTTATACCCAGCAACAGCAATTGGTGTTGAGGATCGCCTTGGCCGAGTTCGAAAAGGGATGGTTGCAAACCTGACTATTTTCGATCGTGACTTTAAAGTAAAAGCGACGGTTGTTAACGGACAATACGAGCAAAATTAAGCATGAATGGCGGACAGATTGGTAATGTAGATTTAGTAAAACAGCTTAACAGCGCTGCGGTATATAGGCTGATTGATCAGCAAGGTCCTATCTCCCGTATTCAAGTCGCGGACGTGAGTCAGCTCGCGCCTGCTAGTGTTACCAAAATAACCCGCCAACTTTTAGAGCGCGGCCTTATTAAGGAGGTCGCCCAACAAGCTTCAACTGGTGGTCGTCGTGCGATCTCTTTGACTACTGAAGTCAAACCTTTTCATTCGATTGCCGTTCGCTTAGGTCGAGATTACGTACAGTTCAGTTTATACGATTTAGGTGGTACCGCGCTGGCAGAAGATCAGCATGAACTGCACTACACTAACCAAGCAGACTTAATCGCAGGACTTATCGATTTATTAAAAGATTTCGTAAGCCGTTGCGAAGACAAAATTGATCAACTCATCGCTATCGGCATCACTTTACCGGGCCTTGTTAACCCAACAACTGGCGTGGTCGAATACATGCCTAATACCGATATCGATAATCTTGCTCTCGGTGAAATTGTTGGAGAGAAGTTTAATACAGCATGCTTTGTTGGCAACGACGTACGTGGCATGGCGTTGGCTGAGCACTACTTTGGAGCAAGCCAAGACTGCCAGGATTCTATTTTGGTTAGCGTCCACCGCGGTACTGGCGCAGGTATTATCGTTAACGGCCAGGTTTTTCTTGGTTTTAACCGCAACGTCGGTGAAATTGGTCATATCCAAATTGACCCGCTTGGCGAGCAATGCCAATGTGGAAACTTTGGCTGTTTAGAAACCGTAGCTGCAAACCCAGCGATTATTCAACGAGTGAAGCAACTGATTACTCAAGGATACGAATCAAGCTTAACCGACCTTGAAAACATCACAATTGAAGCGGTATGTCAGCACGCAATGAATGGTGATGAACTTGCGAAACAGAGTTTAGTGCGAGTGGGCAACCAGCTAGGTAAAGCGATTGCGATTACGGTTAACTTATTTAATCCACAGAAAATTGTAATTGCTGGCGATATTACTGCAGCACAAGATATTGTTTTCCCTGCAATTCAACGCAACGTAGAGAATCAATCTCTTAAAACTTTCCATAACGACCTCCCTATCGTGGCTTCTCACATTGATAAGCAGCCAACGATGGGCGCATTTGCGATGATTAAACGCGCTATGCTAAACGGAGTTTTGTTACAAAAGTTACTGGAAGACTAAGTTTATACAACCAATTGAGTTACAATCTCGGGCTGTGTTTTCACAGCCCGTTTTTGTATATCAGGAATACAGCTCAACAGTATGGAAATTATTCTAATTACAGCCGCTTTTTTAGCTGGTTTTATTGCGCTTAAATGCAGCCTCCCTCCCCTCGTTGGTTTTCTACTAGCTGGATTTGGCTTGCATGCATTTGGTTACCAAAGCAATGACGTTATCGTCACTCTCGCAGATCTTGGTGTTACTCTTCTTCTGTTTACTATTGGACTCAAACTCGATGTAAAAACCCTGCTGTCCAAAGAAATATGGGGAGGGGCAACCGCCCACAACATACTCTCTACCGCTTTTTTTGCCCTAGCGTTATCCGGCTTAAAACTACTGGGCTTGACTTCGCTAGCCAGTATGGACGGCAGCCAAATCCTGCTTTTAGCTTTTGCACTATCGTTCTCTAGTACCGTTTTTGCCGTAAAAGCATTGCAAGAAAAAGGCGAAATGAACGCGACCTACGGCACACTCGCGATCGGTATCTTGGTTATGCAAGATATTTTTGCCGTAGTATTCCTGACTGCTTCAACCGGAAAAGTCCCAGAATGGTATGCCATCGGTTTGTTCGCACTGCCTTTCCTTCGTCCCCTATTCTATAAGCTGCTCGATAAAGTTGGCCACGGCGAAATGCTGGTGCTATTCGGTATTTTCTTCGCGCTTGTTGTCGGTGCTGGGCTATTCGAGTTGGTCGGGATGAAACCAGACTTGGGCGCGCTAATTTTAGGCATGCTACTCGCAGGTCACCCAAAAGCCTCAGAACTATCCAAGTCATTATTCAATATGAAGGAGCTCTTTTTAGTCTGCTTCTTTTTAAACATTGGTTTATCCGCCTCATTGAGCGTGAATGGCGTCGCTCTCGCCCTGCTATTTATCTTACTGCTACCAATCAAAGGACTCTTGTACTTCGTCACTATTAATCATTTTAAGTTTCGAGTACGTACCTCTTTGCTCGCCTCTTTATCACTATTTAACTACAGTGAGTTTGGTCTTATTGTTGCTGGGTTGGCCTATAAAATGGGCTGGATGCCAAGTGATATACTTGCTGCGATTGCAGTTGCGGTGTCGGTATCCTTTGTAATTTCCGCGCCACTTAACCGCCTTAGCCATAAAATTTATCAACATTCAGGTAAGTGGCTGCAAGAGACAGCGGTAGAAAAGCTCAATCAACGCGACCAACTCATCAACCCAGGTCATGCCCAAGTATTGATCTTAGGTATGGGGCGTATTGGAACGGGCGCTTATGATGAGCTACGCTCACGCTATGGCAAAATTTCATTGGGTATAGAAATTCGTGAAGACGCTGCACATCATCATCGTTCAGAAGGAAGAAATGTGATTTCTGGTGATGCCACCGACCCGGATTTCTGGGAGCGAATTTTAGATACAGGTCATGTAAAACTGGTTCTGCTTGCAATGCCACATCATCAAGGTAACCAAACAGCACTTGAACAGCTTAAACGCAGAAAATATAAGGGGCAAATTGCCGCTATCGCCGAATACCCAGATCAATTGGAAGGCTTACTTGAAAATGGCGTTGACGCAGCATTCAATATATATAGTGAAGCTGGTAGCGGTTTTGCTCGACACGTCTGTAAACAACTTCAACCTAAATTCACACCAATTAAATAAGCAACAGCACTGATATTTTTTGAAAGGCTTTCTATTGATAGAAAGCCTTTTTTGTATAGTTTTTGTACCAAACCTTAATCTCATTCACCAAAACAACGATTAAATTAAATATTTTCTATACAACGAGGCCTTTTATCATTTTTTTAATCACAAAACGTTGCTTTTTTTATTAGTAATGGCAAATTTAAACCATACCGATTAGAAATTGTTTAGTTTAGTAAGGATGTAGTATGTGTTCAGTATTTGGCATTTTAGACATTAAAAGCGATGCAGCCGCATTGCGCCCTATCGCATTAGAGATGTCGAAAAAACTTCGTCACCGTGGCCCAGACTGGTCTGGGATTTACTCTTCAGAGCGTGCTATTTTAGCGCACGAGCGCTTGGCGATTGTTGGTCTAAATAGTGGTGCACAGCCGCTATACAGCCCTGATAAGAAGCTCATCCTTGCCGTCAATGGTGAAATCTACAACCATAAAGAAATTCGTGCTCGTTACGAAGGAAAGTACGAATTTCAAACCGATTCAGACTGTGAAGTCATTCTTGCACTTTACCAAGATATGGGTGCAGATCTCCTTGAAGAACTAAACGGTATTTTCGCTTTTGTGCTCTACGACGAAGAAAAAGATGAGTATTTAGTCGGACGTGACCATATTGGTATTATCCCTCTTTATCAAGGTCACGATGAGCATGGTAACTACTATGTGGCATCAGAGATGAAGGCTCTTGTTCCAGTATGTAAAACAGTAAGTGAATTCCCTCCTGGTAGCTACTACAGCTCTAAAGATACTGAGCCAACACGTTACTATGTTCGTGACTGGAACGAGTACGCAGCAGTACAAGGTAACAGCACTAGCAAAGAAGAATTGACGGAAGCGCTAGAAGCGGCTGTTAAACGCCAACTAATGACTGACGTGCCTTACGGTGTGCTTCTTTCAGGTGGTCTAGATTCTTCTATTACATCTGCGGTAGCAAAACGCTTTGCAGCGATGCGTATTGAAGATGATGAAAAGTCTGAAGCTTGGTGGCCTCAACTGCACTCTTTTGCTGTTGGCCTAGAAGGCGCGCCTGACCTGAAAGCAGCTCGCGAAGTTGCCGACCAAATTGGTACCGTTCACCACGAAATGACGTACACGATTCAAGAAGGTTTGGACGCGATTCGTGACGTGATTTACCACATTGAAACGTATGACGTGACGACTATCCGCGCATCAACACCTATGTTCTTAATGGGTCGTAAGATCAAAGCGATGGGTATCAAGATGGTATTGTCTGGTGAGGGCGCTGACGAAATCTTTGGTGGCTACCTTTACTTCCACAAAGCGCCAAACGCGAAAGAGTTCCACGAGGAGACAGTGCGTAAACTGCTTGCTCTGAACATGTTCGACTGTGCTCGTGCTAACAAGTCGCTGGCAGCATGGGGAGTTGAAGGACGCGTACCTTTCCTAGATAAAGAGTTCATTGATGTAGCAATGCGCTTGAACCCAGCAGACAAGATGTGTGGCAACGGTAAAATGGAGAAACACATCCTTCGTGAGTGCTTTGAGCACTACCTGCCAGAATCGATCGCATGGCGTCAAAAAGAGCAGTTCTCTGATGGCGTTGGCTACAGCTGGATCGATACGCTGAAAGAAGTAGCGGAACAGAAAGTGACAGACCAGCAGATGGAAACAGCTCAATATCGATTCCCATACAACACGCCAACGACAAAAGAAGGCTACGTGTACCGTGAAATCTTTGAAGAGTTATTCCCACTTCCATCAGCAGCAGAGTGTGTACCAGGAGGCCCTTCAGTAGCGTGTTCTTCAGCGAAGGCGATTGAATGGGATGAATCGTTCCAAAACTGTGTTGACCCATCAGGTCGTGCAGTACAGACCGTTCACAACGACTCATACTAATTCTCTACGATAAAGATAAGGGTCGGTTCGTCCAACCCTTTTAAAACAGACAAAAAATTAGATACGATCAAAAAGAGGTGCTTTTGCACCTCTTTTTATGTTGGATGGAATTAGGCTATTTTAAATCTAAATCACTATTGTCTATGCTGACAGGCACACGCTTGGTGATCATCTGAACTAGCATAATTGAGCGTTTCTCACCATCTTGTTCTTGGAAGATGGCATCTATGCCCGCAAATTGACCGCTTTTAACTCTAATTTGATCGCCTGGTTTTGGCATGCATTCAGAAACGGTATTGTCATTACAACACTTTTCTAACTGCATCAATTCGAAGACCAAGTCACCTTGAACTTCTTTCGGTTGAGCACCAAAACGCACAAAGTCAACAACACCTCGAGTAGAGCGGACTGAGGTGAAGTTTGGCCCTTGCTCATAATCAAAGTAAGCGAATACGTAACAAGGAAACAGCGGTTCCTCAACTTTTTGTCTTTTACCGCGCAAAATCTTCTCAACTTCTACAGTTGGATAAAAGCACTCCACACCTTGGTTTTCAAGGTGTTGTTTCGCCCTAACCTGCTCCCCACGTTTACAATAAAGTAGATACCAACGTTTCATCTTTTTACTAGCCAATTCTATTTTGTTTTTATCCTAGCATTAAGCCAAAGTTGAGTCATTGATATTCAGTTTATCTATAAAAGTATGATTATACATCGCTCGCATTAACGACATTTTTCAGCAACTTACGATAAAGAAGTCCATAGGCAAAAATGGAAATTAAGTTTGTAACACAACCAATACACCATCATATAATCTGCAAATCCAATCAAAAACAGCCACTTAACAAACAAAAATAGTTGAATGGCAAAATTTTATTATTTGTCACTCGTTGAATTGCATTGTATACGTAGAAGTCGTTAAAAAATGTAATAACTATTATTAGAAGAGCTTATGTCAAACCAACATCAATATTTTGGTCATCCACGTGGCCTGTTCTTATTGTTCGGTACTGAACTGTGGGAACGCTTTTCTTACTACGCAATGCGTGCCATTCTCGTGCTTTACCTCACCGATACAACAATGAACGGCGGCCTTGGCTGGTCAACCAAAGACGCATTAGACCTATACGGCATATACACAGGGCTTGTGTATATCACGCCTCTTATCGGTGGTTACCTAGCAGATAACTATTTAGGTCAACGTCGCTCAATTTTTCTTGGTGGCGCGTTAATGGCCATCGGCCAGTTTACTCTTGCACTTCCTGCTGATGCTTTAGGTATTGGTTCGCTACACAGTTTCTATTTAGGTCTTGGCCTACTTATCACTGGTAACGGTCTCTTTAAGCCAAATATCTCAACCATGGTTGGCGACCTTTATCAAGAAGGTGACAACCGTCGTGACGGCGCATTCACTATCTTTTATATGGGTATCAACTTAGGTGCATTACTTGCCGGCGTCGTTTCTGGCTCTGTGACAACCTCTTACGGTTGGAAAGCAGGCTTTGTTGCCGCTGGTGTGGGTATGCTGGTTAGCCTAGTGATGCAAATGGTACTGGCTCAATCATGGCTTGGTGATATTGGTCGCGAACCAGCGGCGAAACGAGATCTAAACAACAAAAACGCCACCACGAAGCAGCCACTCACCAAAGAAGAAGTGAATCGACTAAAAGTAATTCTGGTCATGAGCTTATTCACTATTGTCTTCTGGGCAGGCTTTGAACAAGCTGGTGGTCTGATGAACATCTACACTCAACAATATACTGATCGCATGATTGGTGGTTTCGAAGTTCCTGCTGCGTGGTTCCAATCACTAAACCCATTTTTCATTATTACTCTAGCGCCAGTTCTGGCTGTCCTTTGGGTAAAATTGGGTAAACGTGAACCTACTTCGCCAGTGAAATTTGCGATGGCACTATTTTTCTTGGCGATTGGTTTCCTTTGTATGGTTGGCGCAGTGCTAGAACAAGGTGGAGATACAACAGTAAAAACATCGATGTTATGGTTGGTCGGCGCTTTCTTCTTCCACACATTAGGCGAGCTGTGTTTATCACCAATTGGTCTTTCATTGGTGACTAAATTAGCACCGCTTCGCTTAGCTTCACTTATGATGGGTGCATGGTTTGGCTGTAATGCGATTGCTAACTATGTTGCGGGCTATGTGGGCTCTCACGTAGGCGAGTTAGGCGCTATGGCTATCTTTAGTGGTATTGCGGTCAGCGCAACCGTAAGTGGCGTAATTTTGCTCCTATTCTCTAATACACTCGTTCGCTGGATGCATGGCGCTGAAAATACGCACAGAACGGCAGAGCAAGTAGAAGAGCAGCAAGTACAAGTTGCTTGATCGCTCAACTAAACGTAGAAAGGGTCGCTATTGCGACCCTTTTTTGTATCTAAAGTTTAGATTGAACTAACTCAACCATCATCTCGATATGAAGTTCACTATCGTTCAAACAAGGGATGTAGGTAAAGTTTTCGCCACCAGCTTCAAGGAAAATCTCTTTACACTCTTCCGAGATCTCTTCCAACGTCTCTAAACAATCTGACGAAAATGCAGGGGTCACAACATTAATATTTTTCACACCCTTTGCAGGAAGTGCCTCTAGGGTCTTATCGGTATAAGGTTGAAGCCACTCTTCTCTCCCAAATCGGGACTGATACGTCATGCCAATTTGTTGTTCGCTTAAACCTAACGCTTCCCCAAGCAAGCGAGTCGTCTCTTCACAATGCTGTGGGTAAACATCACCATTGTCAGCATAGCGTTTTGGAATACCATGATAAGAACACAGCAGGTAATCTCCCTGACCATTCTTTTGCCAATGTTCACGAACTGAATGCGCTAACGCTTCAATATATTTCGGGTGATTGTAATAATCACGAATAAAGCTAAAGCCTGGCATCACCGGCAGGTTTTTAAATGCTTTAGTGATTCCGTCAGAAACCGCTGCCGTTGTTGTGCCCGAGTATTGCGGATACAAAGGTAAAACAATGACTTCATCAACGCCTTGCGCCAATAGGGCTTCAAAGCCTGATTGCAAACTTGGGTTACCATACGTCATACCAAGCTCTACAGGTATATCAAGCTTTTGTGCTAACTTTTCCGTTTGGCGTTTAGAGTACACCATCAACGGCGAGCCCTCTTCCATCCATACTGATTGATAGAGTTTGGCAACTTTAGGAGCTCGGATAGGAAGGATAACGCCGTGCAATAGTGGACACCAAAGCCATCGAGTCATGTCTACCACTCGGTGATCATGAAGAAACTGACTTAAAAAGCGCTTTACGGCAGGAGCGGTTGGTGCGTCAGGAGTTCCCAGGTTAACTAGGAGTACACCCTGTTTATTATTCTCTTTCATAACATCCTATTCATGGTAAACGGCTTGGTTCATATATTTAAGTAACCTCGAAGTAACGAATAGCCGAGCTGAAGTTAATTAGATATATGTTTACGAGTAAACTAAAAAAAGCGACCACTTGGGCCGCTTTCAATATATCAAAATATTAAATTTTTGACTTCAGCAAATTAAGATAGTGCTTTCTCGATATCCGCACTAACTTCAGCTACTTGCTTAGTACCATCAAACTTAAGGTACTTAGTCTTGCCTGCTTCAGCTTCTTTGCCGTAGTAGTTGATTAGCGGTGCAGTTTGCTCGTGGTAAACACCTAGACGAGCACGTACTGTTTCTTCTTTGTCGTCATCACGAACAACAAGATCTTCACCAGTTACATCATCTTTACCTTCCACTTTAGGCGGGTTGTAAACCACGTGGTAAGTACGACCAGAAGGAAGGTGAGCACGACGACCAGCCATACGCTCAACAATCACATCGTCTGCAACGTCAAATTCGATAACGTAGTCTACGTCTACGCCCATTTCTTTTAGGCCGTCAGCTTGAGGGATAGTACGTGGGAAACCATCTAATAGGAAACCGTTTGCACAGTCTTCTTGAGCGATACGCTCTTTGATAAGACCAAGGATGATTTCATCAGAAACTAGCTGACCAGCGTCAATAACAGCTTTAGCTTGTTTACCAAGCTCTGTACCTGCTTTGATAGCAGCACGAAGCATATCACCAGTAGAGATTTGTGGAATACCGTATTTTTCCATGATGAAGTTTGCTTGTGTGCCTTTACCTGCACCTGGAGCACCTAGAAGAATGATGCGCATGATTTATCCTCTTTAATATTTAAGATTTATACCGAAGCTCACAATAGCTGACCTCTTAGACATCAAACCTGAGAAGCACCTGCAACGATAAGTTTCGGTATAACGTATATAGGCGAGCAAAAATACACGCCTTATTACTCACATTCAAGTCGCAGATTCTATCACAGGTTCTCTGAGCAAAGAGTGTATTAAGACTAAAGAATGTTAACAGTACCCTCTTTCACGCCCTATTGATTATTAACTCAGCACTTGAGATGCAAAATTTTGCGACAACAAACAAAAAGCTCGCGAAATGCGAGCTTTTTGATTTGCAGAGGTTATTACACCTTAGTCAAAAGTTGATTAACGGCTCCTAAGAACTCTGTTGGATCCTCAATAGAGCCTCGCTCAGCGAGCATTGCTTGACCAAGCAGAACTTCAACCCAGCGACCAAACGCTTCTTCATCGGCTTCGTCAGCCATACGCTTAACCAATTCGTGCTCAGGGTTTAGCTCAAAGATGTATTTCACTTCCGGCACAGCTTGACCAGCTGCCGCAAGAAGCTTCGCCATTTGAGTGCCCATTTCGTAATCGTCCGTTACCACAACAGCAGGCGTAGATGCGAGTTTGAAGGTCGTACGAACTTCTTTCACACGATCGCCTAGGTAAGACTTCGTGCGGTCTACAACCGACTTAAACTCTTCTTCGGTTTCTTTTTGCTTCTCTTTTTCTGCTTCATCTTCAAACTGACTTAGATCAAGCCCAGCTTTAGTGATTGACTGGAACTGTTTACCATCAAACTCAGTTAAGTAGTTCATCAGCCACTCATCAATGCGGTCGTACATCAAGATAACTTCAATGCCTTTCGCTTTGAACTGTTCTAAGTGAGGGCTGTTTTTCGCAGCTGCATAGCTGTCTGCCGTCAAGTAGTAGATCTTATCTTGACCTTCTTTCATGCGCTCAACGTAAGACGCCAAGCCCACAGTTTGCTCAGAAGAGTCCACTTCAGTTGAAGCAAAGCGCAATAAACCTGCAACTTTCTCTTTGTTTGCAAAGTCCTCCGCAGGGCCCTCTTTCATCACAAGACCAAACTCTTTCCAGAATGATTGGTATTTCTCTTCGTCATTCTTGGCCATACGCTCGAGCATCGTTAGCACGCGCTTAGTACAAGCATTACGTAGAGACTGAGTCACTTTATTGTCTTGTAAAATCTCACGCGATACGTTTAGCGGTAAATCGTTTGAGTCTATTAAACCACGTACGAAGCGTAAGTATGACGGCATAAATTGCTCTGCATCGTCCATAATGAATACGCGCTGTACGTACAGTTTCAAGCCTGATTTGTGGTCGCGGTTCATCATATCCCAAGGTGCTTTCGATGGGATGTATAGTAAGCTCGTGTAGTCGTTTTTACCTTCTACACGGTTATGACTCCAGACCAAGGGATCGGCAAAGTCATGTGATACGTGCTTGTAGAACTCTTGATACTCTTCTTCTGAAATATCAGATTTGTTACGCGTCCACAGTGCTTGGGCTTTATTGATTTGCTCCCACTTCTTCTCATCTGTTTCCTTGCCTTCGTCATCACGAACGACAGTTTGGATTGAAACAGGAATGCCGATGTGATCAGAGTACTTACTGATAACGTCACGTAGACGCCACTCATTCAAAAACTCTTTACCCTCTTCACGCATATGAAGAATGATGTCGGTACCACGTGACTCTTTGGTAATGTTTTCGATGGTGTACTCACCTTCACCCGCTGAGTGCCATTGTACCGCTTCATCAGCGGCTAGACCCGCAGCGCGAGTGCGCACGGTAACGGCGTCAGCAACGATAAATGCCGAGTAGAAACCAACACCAAACTGACCAATAAGCTGAGAGTCTTTGCTCTGCTCTTCAGATAGCTTTGAGAAAAACTCGGCTGTTCCAGATTTTGCGATTGTTCCTAAGTGCTCAATCACATCATCACGGCTCATACCGATACCGTTATCAGAAATGGTTAAGGTATTTGCGCTTTCATCAAACGACAGTTTCACGCAAAGGTCTGCATTACCTTCGTATAGATCTGGGTTAGATAACGCCTGAAAGCGCAGTTTGTCTGATGCATCTGATGCGTTAGAGATCAGCTCGCGCAAAAAGATCTCTTTATTTGAATAAAGAGAATGGATCATTAAATGCAGTAGTTGTTTTACTTCTGATTGAAAACCACGAGTTTCTTTATTTTGAGATACGGTTTCGCTCATGTGTGCTCCATAACATCTAAACTAATTGGCTTTTTCATAGGGACAAGTTTGTGACTTTCCCCTTGAAATCACCTTACCGAGATGTCATTTAACATGTGGCTGACAAATGTAAATTCAAGGTCAATATTGCTAAAAACGGTGTTTTTTTAGAAAATTTTAATTATCCTACCCGTCTAAAAGCATCTAAAATGTCGTGCGCACTCCAAGCGCCCCGGTAATTTTGTGACATAAATCACCATAATTACAACATCATCCATCTAAGAAGAACTAAATGACTAACATTGGCACCAAATTTCTACTTGCTCAAAGGTTCACCTTTGATCCAAATAGTAATTCGCTCGCTGACCAACAAAACGGCAACGACGTTGTACGATTAGGAAGCAACGAAAGCCGTATACTTCTGATGTTGGCAGAGAGACCAAACGAAGTTTTAACCCGTAACGAGCTTCACGAGTTTGTTTGGCGTGAGCAAGGTTTTGAGGTGGATGACTCAAGCCTGACTCAAGCGATTTCTACTCTGCGTAAGATGTTGAAGGATTCAACAAAATCTCCAGAGTTTGTTAAAACGGTACCTAAACGTGGCTACCAACTCATTTGTTCAGTGGAACGCTTGAGCCCATTTTCTACTGACTCTAACACTGACGTTGAAGAAACCGCTTCTGAACACGAAGCGCCAGCAGTGGAGTTAGAAGCGAGCGATACACCACCAACAGAGATAGTGACCGATACTACTGCTGATCTTGAGCCTCAAGTAGAGCCGACTAAAACTCAGCCGAAGCCAGCATCTAACACGATTAACTGGCTACCGCGTGTCATTATCTTTTTGTCTCTGCTGCTTCCTGTTTGCGTATTGTTATTCACGAACCCTGCGGAATCCCAATTCCGTCAGATTGGTGAGTATCAAAATGTACCAGTGATGACACCTGTAAATCACCCTCAAATCAACAACTGGTTGCCCTCAATAGAGCAATGCATTGAGCGCTACGTGAAGCACCATGCAGAAGACTCGTTGCCAGTTGAAGTGATTGCCACCGGTGGACAAAATAACCAGCTGATTCTGAACTATATTCATGACAGTAACCACTCTTACGAGAACGTAACACTGCGTATTTTCGCAGGTCAAAACGATCCAACAGACATCTGCAAATAAAGGAGGCCAATATGAAGATTAAATTAGCATCTGCGGTTTTGGCCGTATCCGTTCTTTTCAGTAGTTGGTTGTATTGGGGAAGTGACCTAAAAGTGGAGCAGCTCCTCACAGCAAACGAATGGCAGTCGACCATGGTGACAGTCATTACAGACAGCTTGCCTGACGATACTGTCGGCCCACTACGCCGAGTTAATGTTGAATCAAACGTGAAATATCTCCCTAATGGTGACTATATTCGCGTAGCAAATATAAAACTATTCGCTCAAGGTTCAACCGCAGAATCAACGATAAATATCTCGGAAAAAGGCCGCTGGGAAGTAAGTGACAACTATTTGTTGGTCTCGCCTTCGGAGTTTAAAGATATTTCATCTTCTCAATCAAAAGACTTTTCCGAAGCACAGCTACGTTTAATTACTCAAATTTTTAAGCTAGATGCGGAGCAAAGTCGTCGTATTGACGTCGTGAACGAAAAAACACTATTGCTCACTAGCTTGAACCACGGTTCTTCGGTACTGTTTAAAAACTAATTTTGATTGGATGATAAGGGGGCAAGACGCCCCCTTTGTTTTGCTTATGGATTGGCTAGATACCCTTACCCTTTTTTTCGGTTCACTAATCGCCAACACGCTGGCTTCACTTTCTGGTGGCGGAGCAGGCTTGCTTCAATTCCCTTTACTCATCTTTCTCGGCTTACCGTTCTCCGTTGCGCTAGGCACACATAAGGTGGCTTCGGTCGCTTTAGGCTTAGGCGCAGCAAGCACGCATTTGAGATCAGGCACTATTAAATGGAAAATCGCGCTCTATCTTATCTTGTCCGGCAGTATTGGCGTGATTTTAGGGGCTAACTTAATTGTACAGATCCCTGATGGTATCGCGGAAAAGATGCTCGGCACGATGATCCTAGCGCTGGGTATATACTCGCGGTTTAAGACATCGCTAGGCCAAGCTGAAGTAATACGCAACCGTCATCCTATTGGTTGGGTTATTGGTGGAATTGGCTTACTGTCTATCGGCATCATTAACGGATCTCTTACCGCAGGTTCTGGTTTGCTCGTGACACTATTTTTGGTGCGCTGGTTTGGTTACGACTACAAACAAGCCGTTGCTTACACCATGATTTGTGTCGGCCTGTTTTGGAATGGCATTGGAGGCATTGCCGTCGTACAGGCAGGGGCCCCTATTCACTGGGCTTGGATGCCTGTTTTATTGTTAAGCTCATTTCTAGGCGGCAGTTTAGGCGCATGGGCCGCGACTCGATACAGTAACAGAGTGATTAAAGTTGCATTCGAAATTCTCACGTTTGCCGTGGGCATCAAGTTGCTGGTTTAAAAAGATTAAAAGGAAAGTTTCATGGATAAAGCAATCATTGATATTTATTACTGCCGCCAGTGCAACTGGATGTTGCGTTCAACTTGGCTATCGCAAGAATTACTGCATACTTTTAGTGAAGAAATAGAAACAATCAGCTTACACCCAGACACAGGTGGTCGCTTCGAAATTTTCTGTAATGGCCAGCAAATTTGGGAACGGAAAAAAGACAGCGGCTTTCCTGAAGCCAAGGTGCTAAAACAGCGCGTTAGAGACATTATCGACCCAGAACGCGATTTAGGACATTCAGACACAAAATAGGGAGCAATTCGCTCCCTATTTTTTTACTTAGTAAAACCGTTAAATCATGGTTTGTGCTAATACTTCGCCTTCTGGCGTTTTTACCGTTAGCTTATTGTCTTCTAGAGTACCAAAGCTTCTCGGTAAGCCATTACGTGGGAATGTCATCGAGCCTGGGTTGAATATAATGGCTCCATCTTGCATCTCTGCGACGGGAACATGTGTATGACCGTGGGCGATGATATCACCTTCACGTAGTGGCGGCCGTTTTTCAGAGTTGTACAAGTGACCATGAGTCAAAAAGATTCTCTTGCCAGATTCAAGTAGCACCCATGAGTAATCCATCATCATTGGAAACTTCAATAGCATTTGGTCCACTTCACTATCACAGTTGCCACGTACAGAAATAATTTGATCACTGTATTGGTTCAATAAGTCTGCTACCTGTGGAGGGTTGTAGCCTTCCGGAATAGGGTTTCGCGGCCCATGGTTTAGCGTATCTCCTAGCAAAATCAGGTGGTGCGCACCAGAGGCCAGAAATAGCTCAATGGTTTCTTTAGTTGCTGGCAAAGAGCCATGCAGGTCTGAGGCAAAAAATAGTTTCACGACATTGTCTCCTCAAAAAGTATGAGGTCATTCTACGGCATTTTTTTAGCAGCTCAACCTACGACGGTTTGAATACTACTGATAGCGCAATGATTCAATGACCATAGGCAAAACATAGAACCATGCTGCATACGCTGTTCCAACCAACACCAGTATCCAAAACACCATCGACATAAACTTTGATTTGGCTAGATGGTGCAGCGGATCGGGCTCTCCGCATCCTGGACATGCATGAGCGCGTTTTGAGATTTGTTTCTCACACACTGGGCAAGAGACTAAAGGCATGATACAGATTCCTCGACATTAGGCTTAGGGCGCAAAGAATAATGGTGAATTAACACATATGCAACCTAACATATATTAAATATTTTAGTTCTTTGTAACAGTCGCTGACTTGAGAAAAAATTCGTTGATTTTTCATTTATATCAACCTATTACACTTCTTCTCGCACCATACCGTTGATGACAATATTGTTATAACTCACCATCCCAATGACCTCGCCACTTTCAATGACCGGCGCTCTGCTTATGCCAAATCGCTCAAACAAACGTGCACAATATTTTACGTTCATATCTGGTTCGACACACAAAGCGGGCTTGGTCATGATTTCATAAATATTTGTGCGCTGAGGAGAACGATTATTCGCCAGCACCTTTTTGGCGATATCATTCATCAACACGATGCCATATTCATCATTATCATCTCGCTTTTTCACCACCAGCGCTTTGACTTGGTATTTTTTCGCTAGCGTTATGCCTTCGTATACGGTCATCAGTCCATCAACCATTACATACGTTGCCGCCATAACATCTCGAACTCTAATTATCGTTTGATCACTCATAATTCATCCTCGACTACTTTGGTCAATGTCTCGACTTGATGCGCGACACCGACTGCATCTTCAATATCGATCTGAATAGCAATCCCCTGTCCCGACTCTCTGTCAAATTCACCAACCTCATTAATGGTCTCTAATATGTGTCGAGATAGATGTTCCTCGACCACAAACAGCAGCACATCTTTTTGCACTTCTAGCGTTAAACCAAAAAACGTTCGCTTTTGATTTAAACCTTGCCCGCGAGCATTGTTAATCACTGTTGCACCGGTCGCACCAGCATCGCGTGCAGCGTCCAACACCTTGTCTGTTTTGCTGTCTTCAACAAACGCAAGTATCAATTTAAAGCGCATTTTCTTCTTCCTCCGAGACGTTTTTATTCAGCCACTGGGTTATTTGCGCATAGCCCATCACAGAGATCATAGGAAATAGACTGGCAAACGCGATCAAGCCAAAGCCATCAATCATTGGGTTTCTTCCAGGGACGGTCGAAGCAAGCCCTAACCCTAATGCAGTTACAAGTGGGACAGTGACGGTAGAAGTTGTTACGCCTCCAGAATCGTAGGCGAGTGGAACAATAAGCTTAGGAGCGTAAAACGTTTGAATCACAACGACGATGTAACCCGCGATGATGTAATAATGAATGGGATCGCCCACGACAATCCGGTAACTCCCTAATGCAATACCAATTGCCACCCCAAACGCAACGGCTACGCGCAAGCCGTTAATACTGATACTGCCTCCAGAGACTTGGTTTGCTTTTATCGCTACAGCGATTAAAGAAGGCTCTGCAATCGTGGTACTAAAGCCTATAAAAAAGGCGAAGGTGTAAACCCAATAATAGTCGACCCACATTAAGGCTTTCCCTACCGATACTTTGAACTCTTGTAAAAACTCCGGCGCCGTTAATTGCACAGCCATCGTCTCCCCAAGTGGAAACAACGCCATTTCTAATCCAAGTAAAAAAAGAGCTAACCCGAAAATCACATAAACGAACCCAAGCAAAACTTTCTTAAGGTTGCTAACAGGACGCCTTAACACCGCTAACTGAAAACCAAAAATAATGCTGGCGATGGGAACGACGTCTCGAACGGTCGATAACAAAGTGTCTAGGAAATGATCAATTGAAATCATGTTACGACCATTCCGTAAACCATCACAAACATCATCGGTAACAGCGAGGCAAAAGCGATTAAACCAAAGCCATCCACCATAGGGTTACGCCCTTTAATAGAAGACGCTAAACCGACACCCAGTGCAGTGACCAAAGGTACTGTAATGGTGGACGTGGTTACACCTCCGGAATCGTAAGCAACGCCAATAATGGCTTCAGGTGCAAACCACGTCAGTATTACAACGCCGACGTAGCCGCCGATGATCATGTAATGAATTGGCCACCCTTTTAAGATGCGCAGAACGCCAATAACGATAGCGATCCCCACAGAAAGTGCCACCGTTACTCGTAGCCCTTGTCCATAATCCTGCATGGATTGCTCTGAGTTTGTGATCATCCCTCCTTCTGCCGCAACTTCTGATGCTTCTTCTGCTACGGCCGTTAATGCAGGCTCGGCGATCGTGGTGCCAAAGCCTAGACAAAACGCAAAAACTAACAACCAGAATACGCTGCCTTTTTTTGCAAAGGCTTGAGCCATACTCTCTCCGATAGGAAAAAGACCAAGTTCTAGGCCAAAGATAAAAAAGGTTAATCCTAAAACGACAAGC
This sequence comes from Vibrio sp. 2134-1, assembly GCF_033339495.1. Classification (NCBI taxonomy): domain Bacteria; kingdom Pseudomonadati; phylum Pseudomonadota; class Gammaproteobacteria; order Vibrionales; family Vibrionaceae; genus Vibrio; species Vibrio sp. 2134-1. Next base: position 17,867 of record NZ_JAWOUS010000013.1, on the reverse strand, counting down.
AACAAGCCAAAAAGAATGGAGACCAGGTTGGGCAGCGGCTCTTGCAAAACGACTAATTGAAAAAAAGTGATAACAATGATGATGGGTAATAAGTCACGAGCACTATTGAGGAGCGCTCGAAAAAGCGCAACAAATGCTTCCATGCCTATCCTCCTTGATTATGCAAACTGATTACGCTCGTTCCAATGAGCGATAACTTTTAGTCTGGCATAGATTTCACTCTTCTACCGTGAATGCACTAGCGCCATCTATAACATTTAGTTACATATTTTCTAATATGTGAAGTTAATAGCCTCTCTGTCAGCTTGTCACTATCCCAGAAATAATGGTGTTGAGATGATCAAGCTAAGCACAAAACGACTATAATGTTCTAATACGTGTACATTCAAAGAGATAACATGAAGATATTACTCACAGGTGGCACTGGGTTTATTGGCTCGGAGTTGCTCAAGCTGCTATCAACTCACCAGGTTATGCTACTTACACGCTCTCCAGAGCGAGCAAAACAACGCCTACAGCATGCTGATCTGGGTAATATCGAATACCTTGACTCGCTCGAGTCGTTCGCCGATCTCAATCACGTTGATGCCGTCATTAATCTTGCAGGTGAGCCTATTGCGGATAAAAGGTGGACCAGCGAGCAAAAAGAAAAAATCTGCAAAAGTCGTTGGAAAATTACCGAGCAAATTGTTGAGCTGATCCACGCAAGTACCGAACCTCCCTCTGTTTTTATTAGTGGCTCGGCAGTTGGCTACTATGGTGATCAACAAGACCATCCGTTTGATGAGTGCTTACATGTTAATAGCGACGGCTTTCCTCACGAGGTATGTGCAAAGTGGGAGCAAATAGCCAAGCGCGCAGAGTCGGAACAAACACGGGTTTGTCTACTGAGAACTGGCGTGGTACTCGGCCTTAATGGTGGTGCGTTGGCAAAAATGCTATTACCTTACAAGCTTGGCGTAGGCGGCCCACTTGGGAACGGTAATCAGTACATGCCTTGGATTCACATCCTAGATATGGTCCGCGCCATCATGTACTTGCTTGAAACACCACATGCCCACGGTGCATTCAATATGTGCGCCCCCCATCCTGTGACTAATCGTATATTCAGCGGCACACTAGCTAAAACGCTAAAACGTCCGCATATCTTGTTCACGCCTAAATGGGCGATGGAACTCCTAATGGGAGAATCTTCCTGCTTATTGTTTGATAGCATGAGAGCCAAACCCAAAAAACTCACCGAACTGGGCTTTAAATTTAGCTACTCCAGAATAGAGCCAGCACTCAAGCACTTGCTTCATGACCGGAGCTGATGAATGATGGCTCTAATCAAGGTTTCTGAGTCTTAAATTAAATTATGAAAAAGTCGATTCTTATTACGGGTTGTTCAACCGGCATCGGTTACGTGTGCGCTCACGCCCTACAAAACAAGGGATTTAATGTCATTGCATCTTGTAGGAAAGAACAAGATGTCCAGCGCCTAATTAATGAAGGGCTAACCTGCATCAATCTAGACCTAAATAGCCCAGAAAGCATTTCTTCGGGCGTGAAGCAAGCGCTAGAGTTAGCAGAAGGTAAGCTTTACGCAGTGTTCAATAATGGTGCCTATGGTCAGCCCGGAGCACTGGAAGACTTACCCACCGGGGCTCTTCAAGATCAATTTCAGACCAACTTTTTTGGTTGGCACCAGTTGGTCAGAGAAGTGCTTCCTCATATGCGCCAGCAAGGCGAAGGACGCATCATACAAAACAGCTCTGTTCTTGGTTTTGCCGCAATGAAATACCGTGGCGCCTATAATGCATCAAAATTTGCCTTAGAAGGCTGGACAGATACGCTCAGGCTAGAGCTTGCGGATACGAATATCAAAGTAGCATTGATAGAACCAGGACCGATCGAAACTCAATTTAGAAACAATGCATTACGAGCCTTTGAGAAGTGGGTTGATATTGAATCTAGCCCCCATCGTCATGCTTATGAAGGACAAAGAGAGCGACTCAACAACGACAAGTCTAATAATCGATTTGTTTTGCCTGCAGAGTCTTGCATCGCACCAGTTCTTCATGCATTAACTAGCGTTTCACCGAAAATTCGTTATCGAATTACTACACCGACTAAATTATTCGCAGTCTTGAAAAGACTATTACCAACCCGTGTACTTGATAAAATTTTGCGACAGGCTGCATAAAAAAGTTTTGTCGAAATGTAATTTCACCGTAACAATGTGATGTCATTATGAACATGTAGGTTAAAAAAACCTCAACCAAACGAATCAATTTCTACGCAATTCAGCGAGGATTCTTTCGCCCAAAGTGATTGAGTTGCTTAGATTTGGTATCGCCACCCATTACGTTTTGTAGCAATGTTTATACTACTGCGAGGCAACAATGACATTAAATCAGCTTAACTGGCTTAGTGTGGGTGTAGTGTTGACCATGTTCATCCTATTTTGATACCGCACTAACAAATAGCATTAGAATTGCGCTGCTTCGGCAGCGTTTTCTTTTTATCTAACACCTGAGCAGCAATAACCTCACTCTATTACCTCACGTTTTCTCAAAATAGAATGATTCATTATTGATGGTGAATGTCGCTTGAATTTCACCTAAATCAACTCCATATCTAATATCAACGACAAGACACAAGGCAAGGATACTCTGATGCAATCCCCATTTATCGTTGAGATAACAGAACAGAACTTTCGCGAAACGCTTGAAGGATCAATGAACACGCCCGTTTTGATCCACTTTTGGGCCAACGCTCAGCCAGAAAGCGCACAGATACTCCCTGAGTTGCAATCTCTTGCTCAACAGTACAACGGTGCATTTACGCTTGCTCTACTAAATTGTGAAGATCAGCCCGCTTTAGCGTCTCAATTTGGCGTGCAAGTATTGCCAACTATCGCGCTGTTTATAAATGGTCAAGCCGTCGATGGTCTGGGAGGCCCCCAGCCAATTGATGCCATTGCTACCATGCTACAAAAGCATTTGCCAAGCCCAGATGAACAACTATTAAAACAAGTCAGTGAACTTCTTCAGCAAGGTGAGCATGCTCAGGCTTTGAGCATCATCCACACTTTGCCGCCAGAGCTGCAAGAGCGTGGTGATGTGAAACTCGCGATGGCTGATTGTTTGCTAGAAACCAAACAATTTGATATTGCCCAAGAACTACTGAACGCTATCCCTCTCGAGTATCAAGATAACTACTACAAGAGCCTAATAGCCAAGCTCGAGCTGCATTTGCAGGCTGCAGATAGCCCTGAGTTACAGCGACTAGAACAAGCATACGCAGCAGACATGGCAAACTTCGAACTCGCTTGTGAATTGGCGGTACAATACAACCAAGTTGGTCGGGATGAAGAAGCGTTGGAACTGCTGTGGAATATTCTTAAAAAAGACTTGGGCGCCCAAGACGGTGAAGTGAAGAAGACTTTTATGGATATTCTCAGTGCGCTAGGTCAAGGTAACGCATTAGCAAGCAAATATCGTCGCCAGCTTTACTCAATTTTGTACTAAGCGCCGCATTCTTCTAGGAATAAGACAACAAAGGCCGGGATTTCCGGCCTTTGTCATATAAAAAACCAATAACCTCTCAAAGGTCTCAGAACTTCAATTGTCTATTGTCTATAAATAGGTAAAAATGGATCGAATATTATGCACTTAAGGGAATAACTCATGCCAATTGATTCACTGATCACCATCGGTATTTTCGTCGTTCTTGCTGTCGTTATCTTATCTTCAGCCATTAAAACGGTTCCGCAAGGAAACAACTGGACAGTTGAACGCTTCGGACGCTACACCCACACATTAAAGCCGGGTTTAAACTTAATCATTCCATTCGTTGATAAAGTTGGTCAAAAAGTAAATATGATGGAGCGCGTTCTCGATATTCCTGCGCAAGAGGTCATTTCAAAAGATAACGCTAACGTGGTTATTGACGCTGTCGGATTTGTTCAAGTGATCGATGCTGCCAAAGCGGCTTATGAAGTCAACGATTTAGAACACGCTATTAGAAACTTGACCCTTACCAACATTCGTACCGTTTTAGGTTCAATGGAACTGGACGAAATGCTGAGCCAACGCGACATGATCAACTCTAAGCTGTTGGCGATTGTTGACCAAGCAACAAACCCTTGGGGCGTAAAAGTCACACGAATTGAGATTAAAGATGTCCAGCCACCAGCCGATCTGACCGCTGCAATGAATGCGCAAATGAAAGCCGAGCGTAATAAGCGTGCGGAAATTCTTGAAGCAGAAGGGGTTCGCCAAGCTGAGATATTAAAGGCCGAAGGTCATAAACAATCAGAGATATTAAAAGCTGAAGGCGAAAAGCAGTCTGCTATTCTCCATGCAGAAGCACGTGAGCGTGCCGCGCAAGCAGAAGCAAAAGCGACTTACATGGTTTCCGAAGCCATTGCAAAAGGTGACATGCAAGCCGTCAATTACTTCATTGCACAGGGTTATACCGAAGCGATCAAGAGCATTGGTCAAGCCGAAAATGGTAAAATCATTATGCTTCCATTAGAAGCAACCGGACTAATGGGCTCGGTTGCAGGGATAGCAGAGATGTTTAAACAACAAGATAAAGAATAATTTATGGACTTTTTTAGTTTGTTGGAAGGTATCTCTTTCTGGCATTGGCTAGCGTTTGGCTTTGCTCTTTTAGCAGTTGAGCTACTTGGTACCGCTGGGTATTTTCTCTGGCTCGGGATGTCTGCACTTATCGTTGGAGCAATCATGACCGTTTTGCCAATGAACTGGCAATTGCAATGGCTTTGCTTTGCAAGCTTCAGCTTAATCACCACCTGGCTTTGGTGGCGACGACAATGGTCTAAAGACAAGCAAGAAGACCAAGAAAGAGATCTGAACCAAAAGTACAAGCAGTTAATTGGGCGTACTCTTATCCTTGAAGAAGACTTTTCCGTCGGACTCAATCGCATCAAGGTAGCCGATACCACATGGTCCGCACAATCGGATCAAGCACTTCCAGCCGGTACCCGCGTAAGAATCACTGATGTGGAAGGTATTATTTTAATCATTGAGCCTGATTCTAATTAATTTATGCCAAAGTAATGGGGCAAATCATGCTCCATTACTTTAATCTAAACAACTGCTTTCATTTCATTACCTTAATTAAAATCGAGAAAAAAATAAGTATTAGTAATATTATTAATACCCTACTTCACATTTCCTATTATTTAATTATTCAACACACGACAATCAATAAGATAGAAATATATCTAAGTAAATTATCGATCTAAATTTATTTTAAAAAATAAAACTTTATTGAATTATTTTTTGATCTTTTTATCCTCGGATACATACTTAACGCATAAGCATTTAAGTTGAGTGCTTTTTATTTGGTAAGTAAGAGGATGTACTATGAATAAGCTTCTCTTTTTAATGTTGTGCGGTATTTTTTCTTTTTCTTCCTTTGCCTACAACAACGGAAACGGCGGTACAACTAATTTGGGACCTATAGTCGAATGTAAGATGCCAAGTGGCGACGTCACGAATATTCCAAGTGAAATGTGTCGATTTAGAGGTGGGGAATGGGAATAGTAAAGAAGTAAGAGATTAGTTTGATATAAGAGCCCTCTTCAACCTTACCTTTCTGCGTAGTCACGGTTTATACAAGTACGTAGATATTTAAAGTTTATATTGAGGTGATGATTATGAGATTTTTATCTGGTCTATTAGTAATATCTTTTGCCATAATTCCGTTAACCACTCATGCTAATGGTGCATCCGGTGGTCGTACGTTAGGCCCAGAGATAAAGTGTGAGTTGCCAAACGGTAATGTACATATGTTGCCACCGTTATATTGCAAAATATACGACGGCCGAGAAGTGAAATAGAAAAGGAGCCTAGCGGCTCCTTTTATTATCTCATTAAGTATTAGTGGAAGCTGTAAGGGATAAGAACTTGTAGACGTAAGTCTGTTTCATCCGCATCGCCAGCACCTGCGTACTCATCACGTTCTAGGATTGTACCGTGTAAACGAATGGTAGAACCTTTAAGCGCGCCACTTTGTAGTGAGTAAGATACTGTTGCGTTAACTGCGTATTCGCTTTCGTAATCCCAGTCACCTGATGCTCCGCTTGCTGCAGAGTCAGCGCCAGTACCGTAACCAAAGCCTAGGTAGTAGTTCCAGCCGTTACCTTGGTTGTAAGATAGACGGTTGTACCATGCTAGCTCACCCGCTTTGTTCCAGTCAGATAGCGCGTCCCACCACTGAGACCAAGTACCATTGTTCATACCATATGTATGAATAGTACGAGGAACGAAGTCCGCACGGTTATCTGTGTCTGTGTAGCGCAACTCAGACATCCAAGCTAGCTTGCCGAAAGATTGGTTCAAAGACAGACCAGTGTGGAAACCTAGACCATCGTATTTCACATCGTCATCAACACCGTAGAAATCAAATGCTAGAGTTGTACGATCGCTCACTGTGTACTTCAAATACGCTTTGTAAGATGTGTTATCAGTCTCGTTGTGGTAGCTAGTCACTTGACCTGCACCCCAGTCAACACCATTTGCATATTGAACGCCAGTAGCTTGACCCAAACCAAGTTGCATAAACAGGCTGTCAGTTAGGTTACCATTTAGACCTAGAGAGTGTAGGTAGCTCCATGACGTGTCAGACCAAAGCGCTGGTGCGTAATCATCTTCGTGAAGCAGCCAAGGTGCTGTAAATTGGTCTGCGCCAAAGTAGCTTAGGTTGAAATCACCAAGTTTAGCGTTCAGTTCGAAACCACGGTAAGTACCAGGTACAAAGCTCCAAACGTTACCGATTGTACCGTTACCACCAGCCTGTAACATACCGAAACGAGCATTAAAGTTTTCGTTTGCTTTGAATTTCAGCGCTGCTTTGTAAACTTTAAGCTGCTGACCATCACCTGCACCCCAGTCTAGGTTGTTACAAGTTGAGATTTCGTTACATAGGTAGCCTTCGTTTGAATTGTAAAGACTATCGTTGTAAAGATCGCCAGAGTAGTAAGCCGCAACATCTGCGCCCACCCAACCATCGTGGTAGCCAGAAGTGAAGTCTAAAATTGCGTTGTAAGAAGAGTAGTTTAGACGACTCCAACGGTCACCATTTTCACCGCCGGGCTTACCTGTTGTACGAGTTCGTGAACGAGTATCAACTATGAATAATGCATTCAGACTTGAGTCTTGCATAAATTCGTTCACTTTCTCTACGTACTCGCCACCTGCTGCACTTTCAGTAGACGCTGTAGCTGGAGCGACAGCAACAACACCAAACATTGCTGCGGTTAACGCTGAAACCTTAAAAAATTTGTCCATGGAAAAACTCCTAAAAATGGATATAGCTGTATTTTTCTATCTCACCTTTAGTTGGCCGCCGAAGGAGAGAAGTAAATTCCTGATCAAACCTCATTATTTCTAATTTGGCTTTTTTTAGTTCCTGCATACACACCGTGTATCCACGTGATTAAGACTAACTTCGCAGCTAAAAACATCCAAATGGAACTTATTTTTTTTCTAAAAAAATATGAGCCACTCCAAAGTTCCATATAACTTATTGATCCAGATCTTATTTTTAACAACACCAACACAACGCAATAAAATATCATTTAAAATCAAATATTTAGATTTAAATTAAAAGTATCAACTTGAAGTCACTCGCAGACTAAAAAAGCCAAAAAAACCAATAACCCAAGGTTCGATCTTGATCACTGAAAAGAACAAAGGCATCAATTACTCAATAAAAAAACACTTAATTATGAACAAGAAAAAGCCCCGCATGCTTACCATACGGGGCTTTTAGTTATTTTTTAGCTTTTTTGAGAAGACTTAATTCATCAGTTCGAGTAAGTCTTGTTCTGTTTTAATTTCGATACCCAGTTCTTGTGCCTTTGCGAGCTTCGAACCTGCATTTTCACCAGCAAACAAAATATCGGTTTTCTTAGAAACACTACCCGTCACTTTAGCCCCCAGTGCTTGGAGGGCTTCTTTGGCTTCTGTACGCCCCAGTTGAGAAAGTGTTCCCGTTAATACTACTGTTTTACCTTCTAATGGTAATTCCCCCACCTGCTCAGTAGTATTAATCTCTGGCCAATGAATTCCTTGTTCAAGCAAATCTTTAACCACCGCTTGGTTCTGTTCTTCACTAAAGAAAGTCGTAATATGTTGAGCAACCACAGCACCGATGTCTTGCACTTCAATCAACTGCTCTTCGGTAGCATTTTGGATCGCTCCCAACGTTTTAAAGTGCATTGCTAAGTTTGCTGCGGTTGCCTCGCCAACTTCACGGATCCCCAGTGAATACAAAAACCGAGGTAAAGTTGTTTCTTTGGATTTTTCTAACGCATTCACAATATTCTGCGCAGACTTTGGCCCCATGCGATCTAGTACGGTTAAAATCCCCGCTGATAACTTAAATAAGTCAGCAGGAGTTTTCACCATCTCACGATCAACAAGCTGCTCGATCACTTTATCGCCTAAACCGTCAACGTCTAACGCTTTACGAGAAACAAAGTGTTTTAGCGCTTGTTTGCGTTGGGCTTGGCAAACTAAGCCCCCCATACAACGTGTTACCGCTTCTCCTTCGATCCGCTCAACATGCGAACCACAAACAGGACACTGAGTTGGGAAAACAATATCTCGAGCTGTTTCTGGTCGACGCTCTTTGATGACAGATACGACTTGCGGAATAACATCGCCAGCACGGCGGATCACAACGTGATCACCAATCTTGACCTGCAGACGTTCTATCTCATCTGCGTTATGAAGCGTCGCATTACTTACCGTTACCCCGCCAACAAATACAGGCTCTAGTTTAGCAACAGGTGTAATCGCACCAGTGCGACCGACTTGGAACTCCACTTCATTCAGTGTCGTCATTTCTTCCTGTGCTGGGAATTTGTAGGCAATCGCCCAACGTGGAGCGCGAGCAACAAACCCCAGACGCTCTTGCACGGCAATATCGTCAATTTTAATAACGACACCATCGATCTCATAAGGGAGGGCATCACGACGCTGCAATATATCTTGGTAGTAAGCTTTTACATCCGCCAAGCTTTCAACTCGCTTAGTTTCCGGGCACATTGGCAGTCCCCAAGATTTGATTTGCAAAAAGCGTTCGTAATGACTTGCTGCCAATTCTGCGCCTTGCACCACGCCTACACTGTATGCATAGAAGCTAAGCGGACGAGAAGCCGTAATACGTGAATCCAATTGTCGTAAGCTACCTGCCGCAGCGTTACGTGGATTAACAAAGATTTTCTCGCCTTTCTTCCTTGCTAATTCATTGAGCTTTTCAAACCCAGCTTTCGGCATAAAGACTTCACCACGAACTTCAAGACGATTTGGCCAGTCATTACCCCTGAGTTTTAAAGGAATGGCTTTAATCGTACGCACATTCTCTGTGATGTTTTCACCCGTAGTACCATCGCCTCGAGTGGCCGCCTGAACTAACACGCCATTCTCATATAACAAACTTACGGCGAGTCCATCCAATTTAGGCTCACAACAGTATTCTTTCACACTCTGGCTGCCCACGCGCTCTTGTGCGCGCTTGTGGAAACTATCAAGTTCACTATCATCAAACGCGTTATCAAGCGAAAGCATCGGTACTTCATGTGTCACTTGGCTAAACGCAGAAAGAGGTTGTCCACCGACACGTTGGCTTGGCGAGTCTACGGTTATTAAGTCAGGGTTCTCAGCTTCAATATCCAGTAACTCTCGCATTAAACGGTCGTACTCGGCATCAGGGATCTCTGGGTTATCTTCCACGTAGTAACGCACAGCGTGGTAATGCAACGACTCTTTTAGTTCTTCTAGTCGCTGAAGTACTGATTCAGACATAGTAAAGCCCCGTGTATTTTCAATCGGTGAGGTTGGGAAATCCAAGAAAAAGGGCTCCATCCGGAGCCCTATTATTATTTGCTGTTAAGATTATGCGTTAGCGGCAGTAAACTCAACTATTTGACGTCGATAAGATGCTAAACGATCTGGCGTCATTAAGTTGCGCTGGTCATCAAGTACGTTACCACCTAAGTCATCAGCAATTTGCTGCGCAGTTCGAAGCATTAAGTTGAAGTTCTGTTCAGCCTCGCCATAACAAGGCAATGTCATGAAGAATGAAATACCCTTCGTTGTAAACTCAGCAGGATCAGCATGCTCAAACGTACCAGGGTGCATCATATTAGCGACGCTAAACAGCACTTTGCCGTTACCGGACAAGTCGACATGACGGTGGAAAATATCCATCTCGCCATAAATTAAGCCGTTTTGTTGCATACTCTCAAATAAAGCAGTACCAACAAATGGCTCTTCACCCGCACAGTGCACATTCAATACAATCACTTGCATTTCAGGTTCTGGCTTTGGCTCTTCTTTAGGCTCCGCAACAACAGGATCACTAGTAATTTCTACTTGCTGTTCTTTCTCCGTAATATCAAACGCGGCGGGAATAGCGTCTTCTTCCACAGCGGGCTGGAATGGCTCTTCAGCTACTGGTGCTTGAACAACAGGCTCAACGTCCTCTTCTTTATCTTTTTCTGCAACAAATGAAGGGATGTCATCCGGCTCCTGCTGCGTCTGTTTGACTTCAGATAGACCACCGAATAACGGGTCAGATTCAAACTTGTTGTCGAAAGAATTCGCCATCCCAAAATCTGGCTCTTTGCGATCTTTGCGAATGATCTCAAAGTCATCTTCAGGAGCGGGAGCGAAGTCTCGTTCTTTCTCAACAAGATCATTTTTGTCTTCTTGGTCAACATCCAGCTTACCAAGTGGCTTGTTACCAAACTTTGCTTTGCCTTCTTTTTTACTGCTCCATAAACCATGAAACAGTAATGCCGCGATGGCTAATGCGCCAACAACAATGAGTACGAATCGCAATTCCTGCATTATTTACTCTCAATATACTTGTTTTTACTACTCGCAGTTCCTTGAGCAGCAACCCAAGTGCAATAAATCTGAATGATACGTTTACTTTACCAAAACTATATGTAGATTTAGAACAACTTAATGCAAGAAGTTCCGTTTTTTGTTGTGATTCTTGCCACGATTCCACTTAACAAGACGTCATTTGTCAGGGCATTGAAAGAAAAGTCCTCACAGGTACAATGAGTTTTCATTTACACGAAGCCAAAATAGACATGAAGAAAAACAATCAGCAGAGAACCGGGTTCGGTTATTTTCTATACGGGATACAATTGGCACTAGCCCCTAAAATCAGGCGCTTTGTCATCTTACCTCTACTTGCAAATATCTTGCTTGTAGGTGGTGCCATCTTCTATCTATTTTCAAACCTTAATATATGGATAGAAGGCTGGATTGGGCAGCTGCCTGAGTTTTTATCCTGGTTAACTTACATTCTGTGGCCTTTACTCGCTCTGACGATACTCGCTACCTTCTCCTATTTTTTCAGCACGCTCGCGAACTTTATCGCCGCGCCATTCAATGGCCTCTTGGCTGAAAAAGTGGAAGAGTACTTAACGGGACAAAAAGTAAATGATGATGGTTTCACTGCCGTCCTGAAAGATGTTCCTCGCGTTTTAGCTCGTGAGTGGAGAAAGCTCCTTTACATATTACCTAAAGCAATAGGCCTATTCCTATTATTGCTCATCCCTGCCCTTGGACAAACAGTAGGCCCATTTTTATGGTTTATCTTTACCGCCTGGATGCTCGCGATTCAATATTGTGACTACCCGTTTGATAACCATAAAATCCCATTTAACGACATGCGTTACAAATTGAAACAAAAGCAAGGTAAGGCCTATGGCTTTGGGGTATTGGTGTCTGTGTTTACGACGATCCCAATTTTGAACCTCATTGTCATGCCTGTAGCAATATGTGGTGCAACCGCTATGTGGGTCGCGGAGTTTAAGCACCAACGATAGTCGATTAGAGATGAAGGAAAGGGATCAGCGCCAGCTTTTCCCTTTTCTTTTATCAAGTTCTGGGCCAACCTAATAAGATATAACTTTTTAATCCTTTTCCCTTTTTTTCATACCGCATATTCTTCTATCCATATTCACACAACGTGTAATGAAGGAACATCACTATGAGCAAAATCTACGAAGATAACTCTCTTACTATTGGTAATACACCTCTCGTTCGTCTAAACAAAGTAAGTAAAGGCAAAGTTCTCGCAAAAATTGAAGCGCGTAACCCTAGCTTCAGTGTTAAGTGCCGTATCGGTGCAAACATGATCTGGGAAGCAGAGAAAGCGGGCCTTCTTAAGCCAGGTGTAGAGCTTGTAGAACCTACCAGTGGTAACACTGGTGTTGCTCTAGCATTCGTAGCGGCTGCTCGCGGTTACAAGCTAACATTGACCATGCCTGAATCAATGAGCCTAGAACGCCGTAAGCTACTAAAAGCACTAGGCGCGAACCTTGAGCTGACTGAAGCGGCGAAAGGCATGAAAGGGGCGATTGCTAAAGCAGAAGAAATCGTAGCAAGCAACCCTGAGAAGTACCTACTTCTTCAACAATTTGACAACCCAGCGAACCCAGAAATCCACGAAAAGACTACGGGCCCTGAGATTTGGGAAGCGACAGACGGTGAAATCGACGTATTCGTTGCTGGTGTTGGTACGGGCGGTACTATTACAGGTACTAGCCGTTACATCAAAGGTGAAAAAGGCAAAGCCATCACTTCTGTTGCAGTTGAGCCAGCAGAGTCTCCGGTTATTGCACAAGCACTTGCTGGCGAAGAAATCCAACCTGCCCCACACAAAATTCAAGGTATCGGTGCTGGTTTCATCCCTGGTAACCTCGATTTAGACATTATTGACCGTGTTGAGCAAGTTACCTCAGAAGAAGCGATTGAGATGGCTCGTCGCCTAATGGAAGAGGAAGGTATCCTAGCTGGTATCTCATCTGGCGCAGCGGTTGTTGCAGCGAACCGACTTGCAGAACTACCTGAATTTGAAGGAAAAACAATTGTAACTGTCTTGCCAAGTTCCGGTGAGCGTTACCTAAGTACAGCACTCTTTGCAGGTATCTTTACCGAAAAAGAGAACCAACAATAATATGTGTTCAAATCAATTTTTAGTTTAAAAAAGCCCCGTTTAGGGGCTTTTTTGTTGATCCCTGCCCTACCTTTGGTAATATCAGGGTGTTTTATTTCTAGCTTCAAAATAAAGAAGCAGAACACAAAAAGGTTTCAAAGTGATTACGCACGCAAACAGTTGCGTAGTTACCAAACTTTTGACTAGTATCAGAACTGACGCGCTTTGAACTCTTCCCGTGCTAGCGCACAAGATGTAAAGCAGTTAAGCTAAAATCTGGTCACAAACTAACAAAAAAATACATTTATTGGGGTATATCACATGTACGAGAAGCAAGTAGAAATCACAGCAGAAAACGGCCTTCACACTCGTCCAGCTGCACAGTTTGTTAAAGAAGCAAAAGCATTCGACGCAGACATCACTGTGACTTCTAACGGTAAAAGCGCTAGCGCTAAGAGCCTGTTCAAACTACAAACACTAGGCCTAGTAAAAGGTACTCAAGTTACTATTTCTGCTGAAGGCCCACAAGCTCAGCAAGCAGTTGACCACCTAGTTGCTCTAATGGACCAACTACACTAATCCGGTCTCCTACTCCAGAAGCCATTTTGTGAAAGCAAAATGGCTTCGTTGGAAATAGGCTCAAAACTAAGCTAAAACTATTCGTTAGCGCACCCATTATTCTCCCGTTTTATAAAGTTGACCAAACTTAAGGTAAGGCTATGATTTCAGGCATCCTAGCATCTCCTGGTATTGCAATCGGTAAAGCACTACTACTTCAAGAAGATGAAATTGTCCTAAACACAAACACTATTTCTGACGATCAAGTAGAAGCTGAAGTTCAGCGTTTCTTTGACGCTCGTAACAAATCTGCAGCTCAGCTAGAAACTATCAAGCAAAAAGCGCTTGAAACGTTTGGCGAAGAAAAAGAAGCGATCTTTGAAGGTCACATCATGCTTCTTGAAGACGAAGAGCTAGAAGAGGAAATCCTAGCACTTATCAAAAACGACAAGATGACTGCTGATCACGCTATCCACTCAGTGATCGAAGAGCAAGCATGTGCTCTTGAGTCTCTAGACGACGAATACTTAAAAGAGCGTGCAACTGACATCCGCGATATCGGTTCTCGTTTTGTTAAGAACGCACTAGGCATCAACATTGTTTCGCTTAGCGATATCAACGAAGAAGTAATTCTTGTTGCTTACGACCTAACGCCATCTGAAACTGCACAAATTAACCTAGACTACGTGCTTGGTTTTGCTTGTGACATTGGTGGTCGTACATCTCACACTTCAATCATGGCTCGCTCACTTGAGCTTCCAGCTATCGTTGGTACTAACGACATCACGAAGAAAGTTAAGAATGGCGACATGCTGATTCTTGACGCAATGAACAACAAGATTGTTGTTAACCCATCAGAAGCTGAGCTAGAAGAAGCGAAAGCGGTTAAAGCAGCATTCCTAGCTGAAAAAGAAGAGCTAGCGAAACTGAAAGACCTACACGCAGAAACGACTGACGGTCACCGTGTAGAAGTTTGCGGTAACATCGGTACAGTGAAAGACTGTGACGGTATCCTTCGTAACGGCGGTGAAGGTGTTGGTCTGTACCGTACTGAATTCCTATTTATGGACCGTACTGCGCTACCAACTGAAGAAGAACAGTACCAAGCGTACAAAGAAGTTGCGGAAGCAATGAACGGTCAAGCTGTGATCATCCGTACTATGGATATCGGCGGCGATAAAGATCTCCCATACATGGATCTTCCAAAAGAGATGAACCCATTCCTAGGCTGGCGCGCTGTACGTATCAGTCTAGATCGTCGTGAAATCCTTCGTGATCAGCTACGTGGCATTCTACGTGCTTCTGCACACGGCAAACTGCGTATCATGTTCCCAATGATCATCTCTGTCGAAGAAATCCGTGAGCTTAAGAAAGCGATCGAAGAGTACAAAGAAGAGCTACGCGCTGAAGGCCACGCGTTCGACGAAAACATCGAAATCGGTGTTATGGTTGAAACTCCTGCTGCTGCTGCGATCGCACACCACTTAGCGAAGGAAGTATCTTTCTTCTCTATCGGTACAAACGACCTAACTCAGTACACACTAGCGGTTGACCGTGGTAACGAGATGATTTCTCACCTATACAACCCACTATCACCTGCTGTACTTACTGTGATCAAGCAAGTTATCGACGCTTCTCACGCAGAAGGTAAATGGACTGGTATGTGTGGTGAACTTGCAGGTGACGAGCGTGCAACACTTCTACTTCTAGGTATGGGTCTGGACGAGTTCTCAATGAGCGGCATTTCAATCCCTAAAGTGAAGAAAGTAGTTCGTAACTCTAACTTCGCAGAAGTGAAAGCAATGGCTGAAGAAGCCCTTTCTCTACCGACAGCAGAAGAAATCGAAGCCGTGGTAGAAAAGTTTATTGCTGAGAAAGCTCAGTAATCGGTAGTACCAAGTAATTCAATACTTAATGGCCATTAGACGGCGAAAAAAGTCGTCTAATGAGCTATATTGGTATACTATAATTCGACAGAATAAAACCAAACCTTAGGAGCATGACACAATGGGTCTGTTTGACAAACTTAAGAAGCTTGTATCTGATGACAGCGCTGACGCTGGTGCTATCGAAATCATCGCGCCACTTTCTGGTGAGATTGTAAACATCGAAGACGTGCCAGATGTTGTTTTCGCTGAGAAAATCGTTGGTGACGGTATTGCTATCAAGCCAGCAGGCAACAAAATGGTAGCTCCTGTAAACGGTACTATCGGTAAGATCTTCGAAACTAACCACGCGTTCTCTATCGAGTCTGACGACGGTGTTGAGCTTTTCGTTCACTTCGGTATCGACACAGTTGAACTAAAAGGCGAAGGCTTCACGCGTATCGCTGAAGAAGGTCAAACTGTTAAAGCTGGCGACACTGTAATTGAATTCGATCTAGCTCTTCTAGAAGAGAAAGCGAAGTCAACGCTAACTCCAGTTGTTATCTCTAACATGGACGAAATCAAAGAGCTAAACAAGCTTTCTGGTTCTGTAACTGTTGGTGAAACTCCAGTTCTACGTGTAACTAAGTAATTTTTACTTAATCGAACACGAAAAAACGCTGCCATTGGCAGCGTTTTTTATTACCTGAAATTTTGTTTCTGATCGACTTACATCAATGAAATCCGCTCAGCTAAGTAATCCAAGTGCCGAACTCGGCCTTTGCTTTGCCTGAGCCAATAATGCTGTTGTCGCATCTTGGAGCACTTGAGAACGCACCATTTCCGTAGATTCTCTTGCGAAGTCTGTATCTCTTATTCGACTCTTGGACTCTGTAACACTCCGATTCACAGTATTTAAGTTATCCATCGAGCCGTTTACACGGTTCTGAAAGCTGCCAATTTCACTTCGGTGCGAATCAACGTACTTAATTGCTGCATCAATCACCCCAATTGAAAGCTGCGCCTTACCTGCCGTCGACATATCGATGTCATCCATTGTGACTAATTGACCAGCGCTCACATCAAGCTCATCCGCTAAACTCCCTTCGAGAACCACACCCTCTGGCGCCTTCATCGTAGAAGCGAAGAATTGCAGTTCATTGTTTTCCGTTACTGAAGCATCCACTATCGATTGTTGAGCATTGATGTAAGTGGCGACCTGTTCTATACGGTCACCCAATTTGAGTCCAATGGATTCCGTTTGGGTTTGCCCTTTACTGTCTTGGTATTCGACTTTTAGGGTTTGGTTATCTTTAGTGACTCGCCAATCTTTATCGACCGCATCACCAACATAATGCAGCCCTCCCATCTCTGGGATATGGCTACGCATGTTACGTAACGTCAAAGAGATTGAATTAGCGTTCGCGCCAATATGGAAACTTTGTGAACCGTAAGATCCATCAAACAGGTTTTTATCCGCAAATGTTGTCGTGATCGCGACACGATCAAGCTCATCTTGCAGCGCTACGACCTCATATTGAATACTTTGCCGATCACTTGAGTCATAACTGCCGTTTGCTGCTTGAAGCCCCAGAGAGCGTAAGCGTTGCAATATGTCACTGCTTTCGTGCAATGCTCCCTCCGCTGTTTGAGCAACAGAAAAAGCGTCGTGCGCATTTCTTAAGGCGACATCAAGCCCTCTCGTTTGTACATGGAGAGTATTCGATATCTGTAAACCTGCCGCATCATCGCTCGCCGAGTTGATTCGAAACCCCGAAGTTAGGTTGCGTTGTGACTCAACATTTTGCGCAGCTGCTTGACTCAGGTGTCTCTGCGCCACCATCGCAGAAACATTGGAATTTAAAGAGATCATCTAATCGATATGAATGCCTTATCGAACATAATGTCAGGACACATCTGAATCGTTATAGCCAATAAGCAAAAAGCCAGGGATAAGCCTGGCTTTGGTTTCTTGCTTTGTTAAATTGATTAACCTAGCAGACTTAGCGCTGAGTTAGGCGCTTGTTTCGCTTGCGCAAGGATTGAGCTTGACGCTTGCGATAGAATTTGTGATTTGGTCATTGCCGTCGTTTCTTTCGCGAAATCTGTATCTTTGATACGGCTCTTCGACGCATTCACGTTCTCGTTAATGTTGTCCAAGTTGCTGATTGCGTGGTTGAAACGGTTCTGGAAAGCACCTAGCTCTGCGCGGTGGCTGTCTACATATTTCAGTGCCGCATCGATGATGGCAACAGATTCTTGTGCGCCACCAACTGAGGTTACGTCAATAGTATCTACCGTCACCTTTTTGCCTTCGCCCAAGCCTAGTTCGCCAGATAGGCCGCCTGAAAACTCGACTTCGCCTTCGACTTTGTTGTTGCCAGCAAAGATTTGCAGTTTACCGTCTTGGTCTACTGAGGCTTTCACTAGGTCAGTTTGACCGTTAATGTAAGTCGCAAGCTC
>NZ_JAWOUS010000012.1:0-160961 GCF_033339495.1 Vibrio sp. 2134-1 | reverse complement strand
GAGTAGTTTTACAGGCAAAGCCGAAACGGATGATAACCACCTACTGAAGTAGGTGGTTTAGGGCTGAAAACAAAAAATTGTATCGGCGTATACTTCTATCGTCCTACCTAGCTGATTTTTTCAGAAGAAAGTTAATGGCATGCTTACTGCTTATTTCCGTGATAACTAGTATTTACTTTAGGTATTTGTGTGTCCTATAAAGTCCTCCCTCTTTCGGAAGTGATGTCTCATGAATTTGGATTGATAGAGGGCAACTTCCATAATATTTCGAAAGCAGATATCGCCTCTGCTATTCCTTCACATCTTACTTTTGAACAGCTAAAACAGCATCTCTACGAAGGCAATCTCGCACTCGTGAGTGATACGCCTCAAACTCCCGCTCTGCTTAGTTACAACGACCCAATAGGTCCTAAAACTTGGCGGCTGAATTCTGAGGTTATCTCTGAGCTTTCGGATGATGCGGCTAATAATTTGTTAGCAATAACGAAAACCACCAGAGCAACGGGAGGTTACCGCTCTTGTATCGGGGAAACCTCGACGCCCGAACGAGTTTACACGCCGCCGCCAATCACAACCGCAAGTGAAGAGGAACTAATCAAGGAGTTTGAGTACAGCTTCGAAGTCGGATGCTCGGATACCACCATAAAGAAAATGGTGCACAGTGACTTTGCTTTAGCGAAAACTGAAAAAGAGAACGCGGTGACCCGTTGGGAGCAAGCCAATACCGAGCAAGGCACCCGCTACACAGCGTTATGTGTGTTTGATGAGCCAAAGCGTTTAAATATCCACATCGCTGATGACAATCTCGGACTGACACCATTGGAAGCCGTCACATTACAAAAAGCCGGCAGCCATAAAGCTGAGGAAGGTTTTATACCTGTTGTCCCTGCAGTGCGATTGGGTGAACGTTTAGGTTTGCCTACAGAAGGCTATTACTACCACTTTAATGATGGCGAACTTGTCCAAGAATACAAAATTCTTGGGGAAGAAAAGTGGGCGTTTTACGCTACGCAATCGACACAAGACAAGCTCAATGACGAGCGTGGTTTTACTAAAGACCAAAGCGCTATTTTGGTGTATTGGAAATTAGCCGATCAAATCATCGAAAATCAATACATCATTTATCTTGAGCGACAAATCACGCGTGAAGAGCTCGATAATCTCAGTGAAGATTGGCTGTGTGAAAACGGGATAAAGTTGGATATCCCCGCATTGTTTGATACGGTCAAACAGCCGGAAGAAGCGCGCTCAGAAGTTAACAACGATGAGACGCAAGCGGAACAAACCGCAGCGACGCACACCGTAACAGCAGGGGAAGACTGGCAAAGCATCGCTGAACTATATGGTATGGGAGCTAAAGCCTTGCTCTTGCTTAACCCAGTGTTTGAGGCCGACCCTCTGTCACTCGCGGTCGGTGGTGAAATTACTGTTGCTGAGAAACAGCAACAACAAGCACCGGACAAAAAGAATACCTTTCCGCCGCTGCGCCCACAAACTTACAACCACATCCGCAACAGTCATTATCAGCACAGTGATCCATTGCTCGGGTTGACCAAATATAGAGCCATTAACACTGCCGATTGCATAGAAGGCGATGTGGTAATCCTCAATTTAAAAGACGCCACAAGCTTGCTCGTGTTCGCTAAATCCTGCACCAGACCAGAGGGATGTATTGAAATTGGCGACCAACAAGAGTCAATAAGTAACTTTGGTCCTTGGTCATTCTTCTTTGCACAAGCCAATGCAAACCCAGCTGCTGTCATACCCGCCATTCAAGCGACACAAGCACAAATGGCTATGGGCAGTTCCGCAGCTGTCGCCGGTTCCCCAGAGCAAATGCAGCAAACTCAAACCGCAGCGATGCAGTTAGATAAACTGGCCGGCACATTGAAAGACAAAATCGTCGAGGGCTACCGCTGGCAGGTCGAGGGCATTGGCGCTTTGTTTGCCATGCAGCAAAGCTTGTTTGGTGATAACACCCAATACACAGACCAAGATTTACGCCAAGTGACCACAGCGCAAAGCCGTGTTCGTGTCCACATTACCGAGCCCCAAGATGGCGAGTTTTATCCGCACGTACAGGGCTATCATGTAGATGACACACGAATCCCCATCAAATATGTGAAACAGGGGAACAATGGTCAGTTGTTCGTTGCGATTGAAGAGAACGGACCAACCATCTATTGGACACCAGAAGAAAACGGTGAAGCAAGTTGGCAAACTACCCCCGATCATAGTGATGGGTTTGAAAAAGACGATATACTGGTCACGCCAATCCACTCGGGTAGCGATGCGAACGTCACCGTTACGCCTGCGCCAGAAGAAAAAGACTGGCGTGATGCGATTTTAGTGTTCCCTGAAAGCTCAGGTATTGCTCCGCTCTATGTGGTTTACAACAAACCGAATAGCGATATTAAGTACATTCCAGCCCCTAAGGGGAGCCCACCATTACCCGTTTGTCCCTGATGCAATTAAAGCAAAGAAAAAAACGTCAGTACAAGGTGGAGGGAAACTAAGAGAACGGTGGAAAGATAAAAAAGGACGAATCTACGAGTGGGATTCTCAGCATGGAAAAGTCGAAATTTATACGAAAAATGGTAAACATATCGGCGAGTTTGATCACATATCGGGAGAGCAAACAAAAGAAGCAGACCCGGCTAGAAAGGTAGAGAAATAATGAAAATTGTTATTGAAAAGTTCGACAAACAGACTGAGTTACTCGTTTCAGAGTTAGCCATTGAACAAGAACACCTCGATGGAATTGCTCAAGTATTAGGGTTAAAAGAAGATGATATTCAGTTCCTAACAAGTGGGGTTGGCGGATTTGATATTAGTGACGCGCAAGCTTTAGACATAGAGAAGTTGATTGATAAATACTTCTATGAACCAGAGTATGATTATCAGTTAGGTACTGCCGACTAAATATGAGAAAACCTCGGCTCCGATGAATCTATCACAAATAGTACAAAACAATAGGCATTTACATTTAGATCCTGACTTAACTATTTACATTGACAGTACATGGAATCCTGAATCCCATATTTTACTTTGCACAGAGCCAGAGGATGGAGGCTTACCGAAGGGGTATGACTACTTCTTAAAAGTATTTATACTGCAAGAATTACTTGAAGGTGTCCCTGAAATCACCGTCGAGCGAATCATCAAATATGCTCAAGTTAATGCTTAATATCAGCTCAAAACTCTCTTGTGACACTTTCAAAGCGGACATTTACTACTGTTGCTGAGATACATAAGGTTCAATAATATGAAGCTTGTGATTAAAGATGCCTTACAAGACTACACCGAGGCGGAATTGTATCGCTTCTTAGAAGAATTTTTCGAAGATACCGACACTAACGATTTAGATGATGAAGCTTATGACTTGCATATATCAAATCTATCCGCTCATTTTTCAGAGTTAGTATCTCACCCTGATGGTAATGCTGTGATCTTCCACCCTTCCCCAGGTAGAGATGACTCTCCTGACGGTGTTATTTTAGAAATAAAAGAGTAGTATACTAATCAAGGAAAACCTTGCTTAAAAGAGTAAAAAGCAAAAGGAGTCACGATGACGCCTTTTCTTATTCACACGATTCAATCTGTTCTAAAAACAGTTCAAAGTCCTCTTGTGTCAGAACCTTATGGCTGTTCTCGGTGAACATAACATTTTGTCCATTGCGATTGAAGATAACGGACCAACCATCAATTGGACGCCACAAGAAAACGGTGAAGCAAGTTGGCAAACTACTCCCGATTCAAGTCAATTTATACCTGAGAACCTTAAAAAGATGATGGATGGCAAAGCTCCTCAAGCAAGGTTTAAGGGTGCCGTTGGGGGAAGACGTTCTTTCGAAATGCACCATTTTGAATAAATACAACATGGCGGTTCTGTATACGATGTAGACAACTTAAGACCCCCCCCCCGTAATACAACACGAGGATTAACAACGAACAGAATTAGAAGAATGGATTACTTTTAGTAAGGCAAAACCCAATTAACAGGATATGAATGAGTATTTACTCTGTCTTATAATGGGGAAAAAATAAGCTATTTTGTTACAGCCCATCAATTAAGTAATTTGGAAAATGACCGATATCCCATGGCTTTTCATTCTTTGCTTCGAAGTCATTCATGACGCTCTCGAGCAAAGTATCACATAGTTTAGCCAAAAATTGAGTAGGGTAAATAAGTTCTAGTTGACCGCCATTCTCAAGTTTATTCCAGAAAATGTAATGTACGTTTTCTTGTTCCTTCGGAAATAGAGGCAAGCCTTTAGCAGCATACTGTTGGTGTAATAGTCCATTTCTCATACCGTATAGTAAATTTGCGTAAGTGAAATGACTTAGTGTTTTTTTATGATGTTTTTTTCTCCATTGTCCGGCCATAATACCGCTATTTCAATTTTGGTCGGAGCTAAATCTAGAAAAATCATACCATCCTGGTTGCTTCTCCAATCATCGATTAAAAATGCCAAGTGTTGTGTTAGTTTGGGCAAGCCTGGTGAGATGTCCAAAAAACGATGTAGATGCATTGGGCATATTTTTTCAGCTTCGAGCCAATTGCCATGTTCTATGATTACACGAGTAAAGCGTTCTCGAGTGTCAACATTACTACCATATCGTGTAGCCCCTAATGCATCTATAAAGGATGAGTACAATACAGCCTGCATTACGGGGAGGTTGTCCGGATGTGCTTGAATCTCATGTATATCAGTTAATCGTACTTGCAGAAAGTAGCGAACTTCTGTAATACGGTCTTGAATTGCCGCTACCATAGCTACCTCTTTAATCGGCATTAGAGTGATATATAGTTGCATATTAAGTGTATTAGATTAATTGAGTCAAAAGAGAACTTTCGCAAATGTTGCAACCATGAGTTCTAACACACTTAGGGGCAGAAATGTTTCAGCCAGAACGGGCTGAAACCTTAAAGCTTTAAACACTTGGGAATATGCCAAATCTGAAAGTTGAATAATGTGGACGAAGAGCATTCCTTTAGTCCACAGTCCTGTTGCGGCAGAGAACTTATGTTACTTATTAAAATTCATAGTCAAATATTCAGCTAAACTTCTTCACTTAACCATTTCGCATACTGCTTGGTGTAGTAGCTGACAATTAAATCTGCTCCCGCTCGTTTTAGCCCAATAAAAGTTTCGTTCACCACTAACTTTTCATCTAGAGCACCAGCCAGAGCCGCAAATTTAATACTCGCATACTCTCCACCTACTTGATAAGCTGCTAACGGTAAATGAGTCTCTTGTCTTAAGCGGGAAAGCACATCTAAATAAGGTGTACCTGGTTTGACCATAAGGATATCAGCACCTTCAGCTTCATCAAGTGAAGCTTCGAGTAAAGCTTGTCGACCGTTGGCATAGTCAAGTTGATAGTCTTTCCTATCACCATTGAGTTCACAATCTACTGCCGTTCTAAATGGCCCGTAAAAGGAAGAAGCAAACTTAGCTGAATGTGCCAAAATTGCCACGTCATGATAACCGGCAGCATCAAGACCCAGACGAATCGCTTTTACTTGACCATCCATCATTGCTGAAGGGGCTAACATGTCAGCACCCGCTCGAGCTGCTGCTAAAGCTTGCTTGACCAAGTTTTCAACCGTAAGATCGTTACACACTTTACTACTCTTTATTGCTCCACAATGTCCATGATCAGTATATTCACAGAAACAAATATCTGGAATGACCATCATATCTGGCACAGCAGACTTTATTATTTTAATCATACGTGCAAGTAAACCATGATCATTCCATGTGTCGCTTCCTTGCGCATCTTTAGTATGAGATATACCAAAAGGCATCACATAGCGTATACCTAAAGCATAAAGTTCTCGGACCTCATCCGCTAAATGAGACTCTGGGATTCTGCTTATGTTAGGTAGAGTAGAAATTGGCACAGCTCGCTCTATATGTTCCTCGACAAATATAGGATGAATTAAATCACCTAGCTGCACATAATTTTCTCTTAATAAATCTCGCATAGCTTCGGAACTGCGGAGGCGTCTAAGGCGTCGTATTGGGGCCGTATTCAAAATATCATATCCTAATTTAAGTTACTCGATGAAAAGATTCGTTAGTCAGATCTTATGATTTCTCTTTAGCAACAAATCACTTTTTGATCTAAAAATGCAGTTTTTTCACTCTGCTCTTCAATACAAAATCAGTCAATAGTTATTTAAGAAATGAGGTGGCAGCCCGTAACGCAATACTTTTCTATATTTAGGATTCGTATAACTTAAGGTATGGAAAACATATGCCCTCAAAGTTTAAAAGAGTATTTGCACCAAATGATTTTGGGGCAAAAGTGTGTTTCAGTTCTTAAATGGGGAAGTGTTTTCCTCATATTCCTCAACCAATACAGCTAGCCTTTCAAGTTTACAAATTAGTCTTATATTTGCTTTATAGAAAGGCATTGAGGTTACTTACCTTGGCGAGATTTTTTAAAGTACTCAATACCGTGTTGTAAGCGAAATTCAACACTTTTACTGTTTCCCTAACGCCAGAACTATTCGTTGACATATCGACAATTTTTTCTTTTTCATCTGGCTTGCAGGCTTCGTAAACTTAATCGAGCTGAAAGCTCTTTAGACACTCGATACATCTGGAGCGAGGAAAGCCAGAATGCCCTTTTCCATGTTCACGAACGGGCTCTAGTTTTATTATAGAAACGACATTGAACTTGGATAGTAACCATGAGTTAAAAAACATCAGAAATCAGGTGGCTATATTAACATCTATCAACCGATTTGAGTTATGACCAATAAAAGGATAATTAGGTTTTTATTGCGTAAATCATCGGTAAGATGAAGTCATATAACAGGCAATATGTCAGGTGTGTAGAATTATTCTATTTTAGGGATTTTGCTCTAAGTCTAAATGAATCTTTGCATTTCAATTTCAATAAAGCTTGGTTATTGATCATGTTTCTGAGTATGCGAATTATTATCAGTTATGCATATGATTGCTCATTGTCTAGTTTGACTTGTGTAACGTCACTTCAGCACGTACTACGCTGATTGTCTGTGTTTTCGTGTTGACAGTTTGGTACTAGGTAAAAATCAACAAGACTATGATTTCAAGGAATATTTTATGTTAAAGAAACTACTAAGTTGTTGTATCACCTCCGCGCTCTGTTTTCATTCTTCTCTCGCTTTTTCGCAATCCAATGAGATTGTGTACAGTACAGAGTTACAACAAGCTCCGGACATATTACCAGCCACATTAATGCTCGCACCGGACGAGATCGCCATTGCAGATCGCTACATAGTGGTATTTCAACAACCACAAATGATGGCGAGCAACTCACCGGAACTCGAGCAATTCACGCAACAATCCGTAGACCGCATGTCTGGTTTGTATTCGATACAAGTGGAGTCGGTTTTTGACCACTCGATAAGTGGATTTGTCGCTAACTTGAGTCCTGAGCAACTAAAAGATCTGCGTTCTGATCCTCGTGTGGACTACATTGAGCAAGACAGAATCCTATCGCTTGACCCAATAGTCTCGGAAGACGCAAATCAAACCAATGCCATTTGGGGACTAGACCGAATCGACCAACGAAACTTGCCACTCGATAACAACTACAGTGCCAACTTTGATGGGACTGGGGTAACGGCTTATGTTATCGATACTGGTGTGAATAACGCGCATGTTGAGCTCGGTGGTCGCTCAGTTTCAGGGTATGACTTTGTCGATAACGATGCAGATGCAAGTGACTGTAATGGACACGGCACACACGTAGCTGGCACCATTGGCGGCAGCTTGTATGGTGTTGCAAAAAACGTCAACCTTGTCGGCGTGAGAGTATTGAGCTGTACCGGATCGGGTTCTACTTCTGGTGTTATTGCCGGTGTGGACTGGGTGGCTGCGAACGCTTCCGGACCTTCAGTCGCCAACATGAGTTTAGGCGGCGGTCAATCCGTCGCTCTGGATAGTGCGGTGCAAAGTGCGGTTCAGTCAGGTGTCAGCTTTATGCTTGCAGCAGGTAACTCCAACTCCGATGCGTGTAACTATTCTCCAGCACGCGTTGCTTCCGGAGTAACTGTCGGATCGACCACTAGCACGGATGCACGTTCGAGTTTTTCAAACTGGGGCAGTTGTGTGGACGTGTTTGCGCCAGGTTCACAAATCAAATCCGCATGGTATGACGGTGGCTACAAAACCATTAGTGGCACTTCGATGGCGACGCCACATGTGGCGGGTGTAGCAGCATTATATCTTCAAGAAAACCGTTCACTGTCTCCAAGCCAAGTAGAGACCTTGATCGTTAGCCGCGCAACTAGCGGAAAAGTGACGGACACAAGAGGCAGCGTGAACAAGCTACTTTATAGCTTAACGGATGCAGATTGTGGCCAAGACTGTGGTGGCCCAGATCCAACACCGGACCCAGAAGGCAAATTAACCTCGGGCGTGCCAGTAAGTGGTTTAAGTGGTTCAACTGGTCAAGTAGCGTATTACTATGTTGATGTAGAAGCTGGGCAGCGCTTAACCGTACAAATGTATGGTGGCAGTGGCGATGCGGATTTGTATCTCCGTTTTGGAGCAAAACCAGCACTGAATGCATGGGACTGCCGACCTTTCAAATACGGTAACAATGAAACATGTACGGTCAGTGCGACGCAAAGTGGAAGTTATCACGTCATGATTCAAGGTTACTCAAACTATAGCGGTGTCAGCATTCAAGCGAGCTACTAGTTATTCTTCTCTTTACTAAAAGAGAACAAAGCCCGCTTTTCGGTGGGCTTTTCTTTTGGGAATACGGTGCTTTAGGGAATGCAGTGTTTAAGAGGAGACGCTATTCAAACGTATTGGCCTTTTGCTTCAAAAACTCAACTCGAAGCGGCATCGAAGCTTTCTATTAGTTAGTAGTACTCGCATAAGTCGGGTTCCTCAAACAAAAAAGCCCTTTACATAAGTAAAAGGCATTTTTAATTTAGTTTTTGATTAACGAGCTATAATACCAACCCACCGTCAATCTTGAGCACTTGGCCTGTGATGTAGGCGCTCTTGTCTGAGGTTAGGAAAGAGACGCCATTGGCAATATCTTGCACTGAGCCCATGCGCCCTAAAGGGGTTTTGCCTTCCATCATTTGAATGACTTTCTCTGGCAGGTTCTTGGTCATGTCGGTGGCGATAAAGCCTGGAGCGACACAGTTGACGCGTATCTGTGCACCCTTTCTTGAAAGTTCTTTCGCCCAGCCTTTGCTCATTGAGATGACGCCGCCTTTACTTGCGCCATAGTTGCTCTGGCCGATGTTACCATCCGTTCCCACTATAGAAGAAATGCTAACAATACTGCCTGTGCCCTGCTCTAGCATGACAGGAGCAACACGTTGGGTGAGTAAGAACACCGCTTTTAGGTTCACGTCGATCACGCTGTCCCAGTCTTGCTCTAACATATCTGGCAACAATGCATCTCGAGTGATGCCCGCGTTGTTAACCAGAGCATCGATTCTTCCGTGCTGCTCTACAACACTTTCTACTACTTCACTGACGGCTTCGGCATCACACAAGTTGACTTGATAACTGCTTAGCTGCGCCGACTGGCTCCATTCCACGGGCGATATATCTAGCCCGACAACATGGAATCCATCCTCCAGTAATTGTTCACAAATCGCTTGGCCAATACCACGAGCCGCACCAGTGATTACTGCTACTTTTTCCGGTTTCATCTTGGTCTTCCTTAAATGTTGAGATTACAAATTCGCTTGTATCCCTAGCGTTTTTGTTTTTATGCCTAATCGCGTTACAGCTGCGCTTCTCATACGCAGGGTCTTTTATATCTTATAAAAACTATAGAAACAGTCTGGGAGTCGGATGTGAACTAATCAAGGCAACTTGATGACTATGGCAAGATCAACGTAAGAAAGTGTGTTGGAAGGCGCAAAGTTACACGATTGGAGGACTTGGATAGAAAAGTATTGGTCTGATTAATCAAATACTACTTCATCAGACCAATATTACTTGTCTCTTAATCTCTTACAAAAGCTGGTTTTGTTATTTTCACCAGAAAAGGCTGAAGCAAGAGATTAAACAACATGCCAGCAATAAACAGGGTGATCACAATACTCGCACCACTCGGTAAGTCATAGCGAGCCGATGCGGCAATACCCGATAAGATCCCAACAATACCAATGCTGATACCGGCGACAAAGAATCGAGTTCCCTTCAATGCTGCCGCACATAAAGCTGGAATCACCAACAAAGCAAATTCTAAATAAATGCCGGTTAACTTGACCGTAATGGGCATCAGAATAGCAAAGATCAGATAAAAACCACTACCGCGCATAAACGCAGGTTTTAACCAAACTAATAGCAACATCGCAGCGGTAATGAGTGCCAAAGGCCAAACGTCTGCCCAAGTCGCCCATAACAGTTGCCCACTAAGAATGCCTTGAATAAAATCTCCGCCGTGTGGGTCTTTGCTCACCAGCAGGATCGCCAGCGATGCAGACACGACAAACAAGCTGCCGATCATGGGCTCTAAATGCTGCTGGTATCGTTTCTCCATTAAGGCGATCAAACCGCAAAGCATCAAAGACATCACCCAAGGGCCAATCATTTCGCCAAAGAATGAGCCTGAGAACAGCGCGTATTGGCTCAACCAGTAGTGGCTTAGTGCTGCCCCCAATGCCGCGACTTGCGCCACCGCCAAATCTATAAAGATGATCTGACGATTAAGAACTTGTTGCCCCAGAACGATGTTGCCAACTAACGCAATTAAACCACACAAAACCGCAGGTAAAAGCCATGCATAATCCGCCATGGCTTAGATCTTCACAGGAACGGGCGGCACTAACACATCCAGTAAATCATCAATGACCTGATCGTACATCTCATCCAAGCTTTCACCCTCAGAAACGGTCAATGGCAGTTGAATCACAGGTTTGTCAGTATGATCTTGCAACCAGTTCGCTGGACGCTGATCCTGATGGGAGGAGTAAACAATCGCATCAAAACTGTCAGCATCTAACTTGGTAAGCGATTGCAGGTGAGATGTGGTCGGTGAAATGCCCGGTTTAGGTTCGAGATCGGCAATCTGCTTCATTCCGAGCCAATCGTACAAATAACGATACGTCGCGTGATAACCGACAACTTGCTTACCCTTTAAAGCAGCCCCTTTCTCATTCCATTCTTTAAGCTTTTTACGCCAATGAGCACGAAACTTCATACCATTCACTTGGTAACTTTGTGCGTTGTCGGGATCAATCGCTTTTAGGCGCTCCGTGACTTTACGAGATAATGGAATCATGTCATTTGCCGCAAATTGAACATGTGGGTTACCGTGAGCGTGTATATCTCCCATGCTACGGTCAACGTGAGCATGAGTATCTAACATGCGCACGAAGTCCGTCGCGTAGATCATGCTCGGCGCACCATTTTGCACCGCCGCATTGCTGCTACGAACTTGCAGCATAGGTAACCACCCCACTTCTAGTTCTGCACCCGAGCACATTGCCATGTCCGCTTGGCGCATCTTCGCAATCAAAGAAGGACGAGCTTGTACGTAATGTGGGTCTTGCTTAGCCGTTGTCGCTGAATAAATACTGGCATCTGGCGCGTGGCTTTCAAGAAAGGCTTTCCATTCTGGCTCACAAACGAAAATGTTGAGAGCCAAAGCAGGCGAAGAGATGATGGCAGCTCCTGCTGCCATCATCACCAAACTGCATTTATTCAATGTTAGCTTAGAACGCATGAGCACCGTGCGCTCCAAATGTCATCACGTATTGCAGAGTGAACACGTTGTCTGTCTCGCTGTCTTGGTTATCAATGCGAGTGTATTGCGCACGGATAGTACCGAAATGAGAAGAATCCCATGCGATCATCGCATCCATTTCTTTATCATTCAGCTCAGTGAAATGCATGTGGTCGCCGTGTGCATGACCATCGTAGCTTTCTGCTTCGCCGTAACGTAGACCTGCTGACCAGCTTGGGTTGAAGCGATAAACACCCGAAACATAGTAAGCGCTTAAGTTGTCTGGTGACTCTGCATCGTTTTTATATTTGCTGTCTACCACACCGTCTAGCAGCATGTATTCAGCCGATAGCGTGAAGTTGCTGTATTTGTAATTACCGTCTGGTGCCCATTTCCAAACAAAATCAGCCCCGTAAAGGTTCGCACCTGTCACTGCTGCGCCATGATGGTGATCGTGATCATGCTCTTCTTCATGACCGTGGTCGTGATCTTCGAACTCTTTAACCTTGCCGTTTTCGTTGCGCAGGTAACTTAAACCAAACTGCCAACTTGAAGATTCGGAGAAGTCATTCCCAAGCTTCAGCGTCGTGGTGTACACGCCAACTTCAGAACCATCTTCGACAGAAGACATTTTGCTACCACTAAGCGCTTCTACACCAAATTTTACGTAAAGGTCGGTTGGCAACACGATGTTTGCACGTACACCATCATCGTAGTAGTGCGAGCCAAGGAAAGTACGATAAGCAATTGGACGCTCGACAAAGCTATCGGTGTGCATGTGTTGGTTATTCAGATAACCAAAGTCAGATAGGAATCGGCCAGCGCGCACATTTACACCATATGGCAATGCCAAAGTTTCGATGAATGCCTCTTCAAGCTCTAATTCTGTCTCATCACCGTGACTTTCAAGAACCGCGGTCAATGCGCCGTAAAACTTGTCGTCGATATTCGATGAGAAGTTTAATTCCGTATGGCCTAGACCAAAGCCTTCTTCGCGCTCAGAATTATGACGTTGGCCATCTTGGTAGTAGCCATCAACAACAACACCAATCTGTGGGTTCGATAGTGTGTCGGCAAAAACAGGGGATGCAAAAATGCTACCGATCACGAGAGACACCAATTTCTTATTCACTACTTTTTCCTTTTTGTTATGTTATAACATTTAATTTTGCGATGTTATAATATAACAATTCTCATTACACAAGCAGAAATTTAAATTAGGCTCCGATTTCATGTTCGTACTCAATCCATGAATTAGGCTATCAACAAATGAATCAATTGATGTTTTTTAAACGTATACTAATGAGAATTAGTAATTAAATAAGTAACGGAATTTCAATATGTTGAATATGGATTTTTCAAAAAGAATCGTGATAGATACTGCTCAACAGGAATGGATCGCCAGCCCTTCCAAAGGTGTGTGGCGCAAACCTTTGGAAAGAGAAGCCAAAGAATCAGGGCACACCACCAGCGTAGTGAAGTATGAGCCAAACTCGCACTTTTCGACTCATCCTCACCCTCAAGGAGAAGAAATATTAGTGCTCGAAGGAGTGTTCTCTGACGAAGATGGTGACTACCCTGCTGGAACCTACTTGCGTAACCCTCCTGGAAGTAAACATGCGCCCTATAGCAAAGAAGGCTGTGTGATTTTAGTTAAACTAAATCAATTCAATTCTGATGATCTTGAAACAGTTCGCATCAACACGAACGAAGCGAATTGGTTACCTGGCATCGGTGGGCTGAAAGTCATGCCATTGCATGATTTTGAGCACGAACATGTCGCGTTGGTTAAATGGCCAAAAGGTGAGAAATTTCAACCACACCGTCACTTTGGTGGTGAAGAAATTTTCGTATTGTCAGGCGAGTTTAGAGACGAGCTAGGTACCTATCCCGCTCTCTCTTGGATCCGAAGCCCACATATGAGCGAGCATTTTCCTTTTGTAGAGCAAGAAACGATCATTTGGGTAAAAACTGGTCACCTGCCGCTCCAAGCTCCTGCTCAGCACTCCTAATGTTTGCACACTTGGCATCGTCCATTGGAACTAAAATCGGCCCGCTATTTACGAGCCGATGATCATTTCGTCACTAAGAACCCATTATTCGCGAGTGGAGCCAGTCTTTGAGCTCAGCCCGGTTATGTTTTAACACGTTCATTTCGTGATCATCAATCGGGCTTCCTTGAAGTTCTAGTACGCGGATTTCCTTATCTAAAGCATTGTAGTTTTTAACGGTTTCAGCAAATGATGCATCGTTTTCGGTAAGCTGGGTAATGGTATCCAAATGTTCTGGGAATTCATGAGTTAATGAGTGATTTTCACCTAACATAGAGACCTCTTGGCTAGAGTTGTTGATGTATTTATCCGCTCATTTTTTGAGCGACACATTTCTAACCATAGCACTTCAAATAGCACAATATCGTCGATTTGAGCACACTTTTACTGAACTTCTTAGTCATGGTTTATCACTCTTTTAACCGCGCGACTCCGCTCGTTATTATTCTGTGTTTTATCAATAATCGACTACATTTAATACACTTCTCATAAAAAGGTACATCTAAATGAACAGCATGAAAATTGGCTTGATCAGTGCGTCAATAACAGTTGCGTTGATTGGCTGTAATTCAGACAGTGACTCTGTCAGCACAATGACTCCGGTTACCTTGTCTGTATCAGATGCCCCTATTGATGACGTATCAGAAGTGGTTATCGCATACAACAAAGTGGCATTTCTCCCTTTGGATGGTGGTACACCACAAGTTTTCGATGTGTATAAAACCGACGAAGACGGAAATTTCGTTGACGAAAATGGTAATCCTCTGCTCGATAATGAAGATCCAATACCATTAAGCGTTAACTTACTCGACTTCCAGGGCAGTAACGCTCAAGAGTTAGTGGACGACGAGCTGATACCCACTGGCAATTACAAACTCTGCGTGTTTGCGAATGATGGCGATCATCCGGATTATCCATCCTATGTTGTTGATGAAGCGACCGGCAATCAAATACCACTGACCGTAAAAGGTAATGGGGCTTGTCCGCAGGGGGTCGGAAAAGATCCGAATTCTGGGGTACTGTTCTTTAATGATACCTTCGCAGTCAACCCTGACAACAACGAATTTGTGGTGGAGTTTGACCTGCGTCGTGGCTTAAAAGACGGAACTGGGCAAAACGAGGGCTACAGTATTCAGCGCACCTCAGTCACTTTAATTAACACGGTTACAAGGGGTGAAATTCAGGGAGATATCGCAACATTAACCTACCAAAACTGCGAAACGGATACCCCAAGCGCAAATGGGTATGCACACGCGGTCTACCTATATGAAGGAAATATCGCCGAAGAGAACATGGGGCCATTTGCAGGCGCAGAAGGCCAAATAATGCCAATCGCAGCGGCGAACGTAGTGGAAGACATTGATGAAGCAAATTACGAATATGAATTTGGCTTTGTAGAGCCCGGTACGTACTCCGTCGGCTATACCTGTACCGCAAATGACGATTCTGTAGATGGTATTGTTGCAGGTGAAACCTTTAGCATTTATCAATCTACCAGCGGAATTAGCGTCTTTGTTGGTACCGATACAAACGCAGACTTTTAATCTCTCTAACACTGCAGACCCTGCATGGGTCTGCTTTTTTTGCTATTCCAACTGAGCACGGATCATGGTCTTTGTGACTTTTAAACCTCTTCCCAATAAGGTGGCGTGCCATAGTATTCAGCAAAGTAATCAATAAAAGCACGCACCTTAGGCGCAATTAAACGAGAGCTTGGGTACACAGCCCAAATCCCAGCATCCATCGCTAAAGGGTGATCTTCGAGTACTTCCACTAGCTGACCACTTTGTAATTCTTGATAAACACTCCAAACCGAGTTGATAGAAATACCTAACCCGTTTACCGTCGCGTCTCTCATCGCATCACCATTATCGGTTTTAAAACGACCAGAAGTTCTTACATTGAACATTCCATCTTTTGTATTGAATGACCAATTATTCATTCCAACTAAGTTAATACATTCATGATTCGTCAAGTCTTGGGGCTTGTTAGGTCTCCCAAATTGTTCAATATAATCTGGTGATGCAACGATAATACGACGATCTGGCGCAAGCTTTCTTGCGACCAATGAAGAATCTTTCAACTCAGCGACACGAATGGCGACATCAAAACCTCCCTCAACCAGATCAATAATGTAATCAGAAAATCGGCAGTCCACGGTTAACCCTGGGTAACGCGCCATAAAACCTTTTAATGCGGGCACAATATGTAAGCGACCAAAAGTTGCAGAGGCGGTTATACGTAATACTCCCGTTGGCGCACTCTGCCCTGATCCAACAGCTCCCCTTGCTGCCTCCACTGTTGCAAGGACCTCCTCCGCGTGAGGTAAAAAAGCCTGCCCTTCTTCAGTTAAGGAAACTTTGCGTGTGGTGCGATGAACTAAACGAACTCCTAAGCTGTCCTCAAGTTTGTTGATGTGCGCACTAGCGACAGCAGGAGAAAGTCCAAGCTCCTGACCAGCCATGCTGATGTTGTGTGTCGAAGCCAAACGGACAAATAGCTTTACATGATCGATGTTCATTTAATTTTCAATTATTTGTAAAAAATCATCATATAGAGCTTAGCATTTTATTCCTTACGGATAGTAAATAAAGACTCCAATTAGAAAAAGCTGATAGGCAGATAGAAGTCCAGCTCAAACGCCTCATCATGGCTAAGGAAATGGTTTTTATGATAGTGAACATAAGCGGGAGTAGAACGCTGCTTAAAGCCTGAATTCGGCAACCACTTCTCTAACACCATACTCAATTGAGGAAGAAGCTCTCCATATACCCCTGTTAAGCGAAAAACAGCATGCAAACCACCCGGAATCGTCATTTGATTCACGACACCGCGTACTTTGAGCGGCTTATCAATCGCCATACAAGCCACATAACGACACTTGTCGAGCTCAACCCAGGCGGGGTTGGAGTGATGCAAACCGTATTGAACCGAAAAGTCCCGATTCTCAGAGCTTGCCCACGCCTTCAAAATCAGCCACGCATTGCGAATGGAACGGCTATAACCCTCATGCCGCACATAAGCCGCAAAGCGTTGTGGAACCTCCATAATTTTAGGTTCTGGCAACTCGCGTTTAGCAACCCGATGATAACCCGCAGCCACTTCCGGATCTTTTAGATACGGCTTTTCTGCGACTTGTAAATCATGCTTTCGCCACGCACCAGGAGACATAGCGAACGTTGCTTTAAACGCTCGGCTAAAAGAAGACACCGAGCTAAAGCCGCACTTGTTAGCAATGTCTAACACCGATGAGCTGGTATCAAACATCAGTTGATTGGCGGCGTATTCCATTCTTGTGCGACGGATATATTGATGGACAGACTCCCCTACCACATCTTTAAAAATACGATGGAAGTGCTGTTCAGAATAGGCTGCTACATCTGCTAGCTCTTTAGCCGATAAATCTCTGCTAATGTCCTGGTGAATGTAAAACAGCACGTCATTGATTCTGGAAACTTGTTGATGGCTCACGGAGTAAACTTTCGCTTAAATAGCATAAACAGACATGTTTAACAGCATAAATGGACACACCAAGCTTGGCAATTTACCTATACTATTTCTGACATAAAAAAGACAATTACGAGAAGCACAGCACATGGAAATCGCACAGTCATTACAACAAACTAAGTCATCCTACATCCGAGAGATCCTCGCAGCAGCGAGCGATAAGAACGTTATTTCTCTTGCAGGTGGCTTGCCGGACGAAAAAACCTTCCCGATCGACTTAATGAAACCGACTCTCGAAAACCTCGCGAATATGCCAGAGGTGTTTCAATATGGCGCAACAGCAGGCTACGCCCCGCTACTTAACTTTTTGACCGATTATTACCAGCTGCCAGAATCTCATTTGGCGATGATCACAACGGGCTCTCAGCAAGGGCTAGATTTGATTGCGCGTGCGTACGTGAATCCGGGCGATAAAGTGGTGATGGAAGCACCGAGCTACCTTGGTGCTATACAAGTATTCGGTCTAGTGCAAGCCAACATCGTGACCGTTTCACAAACCGAGTGTGGCCCAAACCTTGAAGAACTCGAACAATGCTTTGCCACGCAGCAACCAAAAATGTTCTACGCCGTACCCGATTTTCACAACCCAACGGGCGTATGCTGGGCGCTAGAGACTCGCCAAAAAGTTGCCGAGCTTTGTATACAATACGACGTGGCGTTCATTGAAGACGCACCATACCGCGAGCTGCGTTTTTCTGGTGAAGCACTGCCGCTAGTTTCGGACTTCTGCCCACAGCACTCCATCGTATTGCGCTCTTTCTCCAAAATAGCTTCACCAGGCTTGCGTATTGGTGTAGTTACGGGCAAAAACAGCTACCTTGAGCCACTCATCAAAATTAAACAAGGTGCCGATCTGCACTCTAGTATTCCTATGCAAGCTTTGCTGCATGGTCTACTGCAACATGACAACTTCGAAACGCACATTTCAACCATCTGTGCGCTTTACAAATCACGTTACGATGTCATGTTTGCTGAACTGCAAAAACAGCTGCCAGAAAGTTGCGTACTCAAACCCGTCGATGGTGGTATGTTCGTTTGGGTCGAGATTCCAGAATGCGACACCTTCGAACTGGCGAAAAACCTTCTCGCAAACTGGGTTGCCGTAGTGCCGAGCCCGGTCTTTTATCCAGAAGGTTCAAAGGTAAAAGCCGCTCTGCGTCTTAACTTTACCAATGCTACACCAGAAGAACTGACGACAGCTGTCTCTCGACTCGCGGATGTCCTCAACACGTTGTAATTGAGCGCGAGTGTAAGAACCTGCCTTTGAGATTCGAAAAAGTCTCAAAGGCAGCATCAAAAAAGTTCCCCAAAAAATTTATATTTTTCCTTCAAATCAACTCTCTACAGTAAGTGCCTGTTTTCTCTTGAACCTCTCACTCATATAAAAATGAGAACTCAATCACGTATTTGATGGTTAGAAAAGTTACGTCTATCTTTCAGTCAAAGACATCAACTTCGCAGCGTTAATGCTCTCAATTTCAGACACTTTATCTATCGTGGCTTAGCGGTTGATAAACGACTAAAAAAGCATCTGTGGGCATACCCACTACGAAGGGTTGACCAGAACCATTCTGAATGTCGCGAGCCAATCTTTTGATTGGCAATTACGTCAGCGAATCGCACCAAATGACAGAGGGGTTATCAGGATGAATACTCGAACCACGACAGGACTCGTCACCATCGGCTGGTCCGTTACACTTTCACTTTTTACCGCATTCGCCGTGTATGCCAATACGTCGCCAAACTGTAGTGACGTATTAGCGGGCAACACAAGCGCCGCATCGCAAAAAATGATGGTTTTATTGGGCGAAGACATCACCAAATCCAACCGTATAACTACGGTGATTCCAGCCGAAAACAATCCATTTGTGACCGAAGAACTGGTTTCGGTTTCTAACGACGTATCGCCAAACGGTCGTCTTTCACAAAAGAGTTTGGAAGAGATTCGGAAAGTCCGCTCAAATCTAGAGAAAGCAGCACAGGAAGTAAGCCGATTACAGGGCACTTTTGAAGTGGCTTTCATCAGTTTGATTGATGGTTACTGCCAATTTTCTAATCATAAACGTACTCAACATGCCAAAATCGACTTTGACCATTTGGAAGGCCTCACTTTGTATTCAATCCCCGCTTTAATAGCAATGGTCGATCAGTCGTACTACATGGCAAAGAATCGAATCGCTAATGAGCAGAAACAGTTAAGCGACATTGAAAAAGAGAAACAGCGGCAGAAACAACAAGCAACCGCGGCAGCAGCCGCTCGTTACCAAGACGGTAACGTACTCGTAAGAGTCGAGAACTTTGATGGCGCTAATGTGACATTTTCCGTTACTAACATTGGATCACAAGGATCATTACAACCAAATTTCAACACGTCTAATGCCTATCGCACAGAAAGTGGAGAATTAATCTACAATTCAGAATCTTTACTACACCTGGCGGATACTGCAGGTAACACACTTGAAACAATGGGTATCGCTGAGCTCTCATCACAAGGTGGAAGTGACATATCGATCTCTCCTGGAGAAACCCGAAAATTCGTTACTAGCATTGCTTCAGAAGTCGCGCCACATACACAGTTGAGCTTAGAGTTTCCAGCCAAAGTACTTAATACCGAGCGAGACTTTACGTTGTCGTTTTCTGATACATCAGCGGTGGCGACAGCAAACGTCAATTAACGCAAAGTCTCCAGTATTTGTAGAGCGCATCAAAGACAGGCGAGCAGCGCCTGTCTTTCAATTATGATCAAGCCAATAGCTACTGTTTGCACTTGTAAGCATTTGCAAACATCGTCACTGACGTAGAAAAGCTCAACGGTTGATATAAGTACAAGGTATCTGCGCCTAAATCCGCCGCCTTGATGCGCATTTGGTTTAGCGTCCCCCAAACCATGTCTTTATCGGCGTGAAGCCAATAGTCGTAAAAGTGTCCTTCTGAGCCGATCACGGTACCCATTAGTTCACAGTTTTCAATCGCATTCACATTGTCCCAAAGCACCTGTACTTGCTCAGATTCTTGAGTTGGGAACGTCACACATCCCGTTAATGATGCCGCTAACGCGAGAGTCATCACTCGCTTTTTCATACTTATATCGCCAAAAATTTTCATAGATGGCAGATTTTATGAATGGCTGATGTGATGACTAGCAAAAACTTTTTATCGCGTGTTCAAGCAAACTTAATGGACAACGGAAAAGACTCAAAAGGTGATCATGCAACTAGCGAGCAAAAACCTAATCACTCAAACCTAGCAATAAAGCTGTATCTGAGATACAACAGTAATGATTAAATAGCCGCGAGGGATAGAGTTTGGTTGCTAAAAATAAGCTAATTCGCTACACAGCTACGGAAGTCGCTGATGCATTTGACAAAGAAGATGAGCTCATTAAACAAGTTCAGTCCAACCAACTCTCGCAAGTGCTATTGCTTTGGCAAGTAAAAAGTCCAACGCTCGTGCTTCCCGCGGGTAAGAAATGGCCAGTGTCTAATGAGTTAGAACATGCGTTAAATACGTCTGGCTGGAAGCTCTTTTCTCGTAAAACCGGTGGTGCCCCAGTCCCTCAGGTGCCAGGTATTATCAATCTATCCCACATTTACCACTGGCCAGAAGGCGAGCCTTACAACATCAAAAAAGCGTATCTCGATTTATGTGCGATATTAACGGTTTTCTTTAAACAGCTCGGCGTGAAAGTGGATGTTCATGCTACGCCTTATTCCTACTGCGATGGCGAGTACAACCTCAACATTGGCGGGCAAAAAGTCGTGGGAACCGCGCAGCGTGTTTTACTTAAAAAAGGCGGCGGACAAGTGGTATTGTCACAAGCATGCATTCTGATTGATGCCGACGTCGAGAAGATTGTCGAACCAGTACGAATGTGTAATCAGCTTTGCGGTCACAGCGATGATATTCGTGGTGATGTCCACACACCACTCTTCTATCATATATCCGACCGCCCATCGGTAGATTCGCTCTTTCAGCAATTGACGAGTGCGTTTTTAACGCATGCAAAAGCGGAGTAAAAATCAGTGTAAACAAAAAGGGAGCAAAAGCTCCTTTTTTTGTTTAACGATATTAAAAGCGAACTTCGACTTCTACGCCTTCAATCCAACGGCTTTTTTCTAGAGCTTCATCAAAACTCAGCGTCACCTTCAAATACGCAGGTTGACCTTCGAATGGGCTTTGCAGTTCAGAAGGCAATTTGTTCACAACCTCAACTGGCTTCGATACCGTCGCTCTAAACTTTCGACCATCAGGAAATACAACTTTCGCTTTAGTATCCATCTTACTGTATTGGAGATATTTAGGGTTTAAGAAAGCGGTTATCTCCGGCGTAACATTGCGAGCGATCGTAAGTAAGGGAGTATTTTCAGAGACATTTTGCCCTTCGTGTACATGAACATCGAGCACTCGCCCTTTCATAGGAGAACGAAAAGTTAAATTTTCTTGTTGCGCGCGTTTGACTACCAATTCACGCATTAATGATCGGTACTCTTGAGTTACCGGACCAGCAAGCTCCAGTTCTTCTAAATCGCGCATCGCATCTACGTAAGCAATTTTTTGACTACTCAATTGATTACTCAAAGAGTTATTTACACTAACAATTGCAGCATAATCGACCTCTGAAACCTGTCCCTTTTTTCTATACACGTCATATTTTTTTTGAATTTCTTGTACTTTTTTCAAGCCCTCTTCAGAACTTGCAATCGCATTTTTATACAGTTCATCCGTACTCTGAACCTGATTTTTAGACAATTTAATCAACTCTTCTTTTATAAAATCAATCTCCTTGTTCAGAGCATTGTCTTTTAACAGCAAGAGCGCTTGGTCCTGAGCTACTTCCGTACCAACATTGAGCGGAATAGGGCCAACAATCGCTGAGCGAGTTGCGGTTACCGTTAATGGGTAAGAAGTAATTATCGCTGGCGCTGTCACTAACACCTGAGTTCGAAACAAGTAATATGCCATGAACAAGAGTGGACTGACTACAATGGCTAAAATCAGGTACCAACGAAGACGATAGCCGCCACGTTTTGCCTGTCCATAGACGACTTTCATACCGCTCTCAGACTGCGGTTTGTTTTTCTTATCTAAGTGAAAGTTAACTTTCATACTAAAACTTTTTACCTCGCTTCAATACCCACCAAGGTGCCATACTTGATTCTTCATGACTTCTCCTCACAACCTCGTTAACCATTGAGAAAGCGGTAATCAAACGCATGAAAAACTGGTAGACAGGGTAAAGAAATAACCATTTCGCTGACTTCAGATCCTCTTTTTTTCTCTCTGATACAAGCCCAATGTAGACAACAAAAATCAGAGCAGATAAGAAGAGGTAGACAAAATAGAGCATTAGCATCAACGCCAATACAAATTTAAGTGGATAGACAATCACCATGTACACGCTAAATATCACCACAAGCAGCGGCAATAAAACGTTTTGAATCACGCCATAAGCCAAAGTGAATAAGAAGTTTCCCCAACCAAGTAACCGTGGAGACAACCCTTCATTGTGTTTACGCAAAAACAAAAACAATAAATCGCCATCCCAACGCAACCGCTGCAATACCAAACCTTTCAACGTATCTGGTACATCAGTATGGCCGATGGAGTGCGTCGAAAAGGCCAATTTATTATCAGGGTAACGACGTTTGTATTGCTTCAAGCGCATGGTTAAGTCGAGATCTTCTGCGGTATGCGTATCCCAGCCCCCCACTTGCTTAAGCAGGTTCTTCCGAAACGCTCCGAAGGCGCCAGAAATGTTATTGAGCACTCCCCACGTCGCCATCCCCGTTTTACCGGCTTGCATCGACAGCATGTACTCCAAGGATTGCATTTTGGTCAACAAGTTGGCGTTATGGTTGCGAACTCTTAACGCACCACCGCTCGCAATCACATTTTTATCCGCAAACTGTTTCATCATGGTGAAGACCATGTCGTTATCGAATGACGTATCTCCATCCACGTTAATGACGATTTCACCACTAGCCATTGATAAGCCGGCATTCAGTGTTGAGACCCTGCCTCCTCGTTGCCATTTTGGCAACACGCGCACTTTACGATTACGAACGCCTGCATGCCTTTTCTCACCATTTAACGCGGCTTGATAGGTATCTTGGTTTTGTACCGCCCCATCAACCACAGCAAGTACTTCAATATGACCTGGGTAAACTTGCTCAACTAACGTATCGATAGTGATCCCAATCGCATCACCTTCACCATAACAAGTAATAACGAAACTCACTGAAGGAAACCGCTTTAATTCTCGGTCTTCTTGCGCATATGACCAACGAAATATCCCTGTTAGCACCAGCAAATATAGAGGTAGCTCGATAATGATCATGACGGGAAACAGTAATAGCCATAACTCTTCATTGTGAAGTAGCATGCCTCGAAGATAGTCGAGCAGAACGAGACTATCTTGCAGCATAAATCTCACCCATCAGCGATTCCATCCAAACAGAAACACCGTCTTCAATGATCGGATCGGGCAGGTCCCAAGCAAAGGCATCCAACTCAAACTCTTCGTCTTCAACTAGTTCACCCAGATCCGATAATTTTTGCTGTAAAATGGACAGGCTCGCGTTGGTCGTATTTGGCATTAGGACAAGCAAAACATCCTGTTTGTACTGACAACAGATATCGGTATCTCTAAACAAGCCGCTAAGACGACGCGTCAGTTGATCCATCAATGAGAACAATCTTGCATCGCCATATTGCTTACCGTATTCATCGATCGTCGGTAAATGCAGTCCAAGTAGAAGGTGCTGTTCTTTGTGTCTCAGCGCGACTTTATTTAACCATGCAAGCAAATTTTGGAAAAAGCTGACTTCCACTTTGCCTTTGATCGAGAGTTCAGGAGCTTGAATGGACTTACCGTGTTGGAAAATGTATTCACCCACTTCACCAAGTCGATATTGGTAAATTTTACGGACAACAAGCTCTTCAACCTTGATCTTTGAGTCACAACTTAAACATTGACTGATCGTCGCCGCTTCAACAAATAAACTGGAGCAACTATTACAAACGTGGTTTTCAAGCGGGCGATCATAATCAACGCCGATATGGCGCAGCTGAGTCAAACATTTGGGGCACTCGAGCTTTCCACGGCGCTGAAAGCTGTGTTGTTCACCAACATGGCCACAAGTGAAGCAGTGCAAAGAGCTTTGAGAGTCGATATCGATGCTGCTGCAATCCGGGCACACCTCTACATAATTCAAGTGCCCGCTATTACATTGAGAACAAACACGAATTCTGTCGATCAGTACTTCTGCTTCTAATACTCCGCGACCTTGCTCTGAGAGTACGTATCGATAAGTCGAATAAATATCAGGAAAGAACATATCGATAATTGGATACGAATAAACCGACATAGACTCTAAGCTTTTTAAAGCAGTCACTCTTCGCTGACGATTGACCCCAAGCCAACCAATCAAAGGGTCTAACACTTCCGGTTCATCAATGGCATCGAGCTTATTTTGAATAGATCGCCAAATTTTTATTGATTCTCTAACTTCAAATACACCGTCGGTAACGCATCGAGAATAAGGGGTTTCCACGGAGACATAAACCGCCCAAGACCAACGTCCTTTCTCCTGATAAAACGCTTTCAGCGCGGTATCTATTTGGTGTGAATCTTGATAAGCAATACACACCATGCCACCGAGTCCCGTTGCCACCTCATCAATATGATTAACCAAAACCATATCTTCAGCTAACTCACTGACAGGCTGTTCACCAACCCAGTAGAAATTGTTATTTATTGACGACATTTTATTAGTTCTCACAACCACAAAATTAATTCATAACATCAGAAATATAGAACTTGCAGTAACAAGGCACTCTAGGTAGACAAACCTTGCCACCGTTAAATACAACAATAGAACAAATATTTAGAGAGCTTTAACTCAGGCAGTAAAAGCAGAAAGATCTCTGAATAAAGTGTGAAGGAGTCTGTGAGTAGAGAAATCGGACAGCAAAGCGCATAGTACAACCTTTTGTTAGCAAGCTGGGATAATAGTGCGATTTGATGCAGAATTAGATCCTTGCATTCACATAAAGCTCATTGTTTTATATCAGTCGATTCCTTTCTGCTCAGCATTTAACCATACCGTCATGTATCAAATCTGAGACTTGGTAATACTTTACCAACTAATTTCCATTAAAATTGAGTGGCAAAACACTGAATAACATTCAATCATTCTGATTATTTATCAAATAAGTATTTTTAAGCCGTTTGAGTGATTAATAATCACCATTTTTCTCGCTGTTTTTTCCGAAAGAACACGTAACACATTCAAACTACAGAATGAATCTACGTCACTTTTCTATGCTCTTTTTTGTTCAAAAAATAAATGAGATCCAGTTCAAATATTTATCCATGACGGAATTAGTTGAAGCCTGCGCGTAAAAGCCTCAGAATGTCGCACTTTTCGCACCGATTTATTTTCGGCGCGTTGTTATCTAACTCTACAATTGAGAATCATACATATGGGTTTTACCTCGTTAGGTCTATCTGCTCCAATCCTTAAAGCTATTCAAGAGAAAGGCTACGACACCCCTTCGCCAATTCAGGCAAAAGCAATTCCTGCTATTTTGGAAGGGAAAGACGTAATGGCAGCAGCGCAGACTGGTACAGGTAAAACCGCAGGCTTTACGCTACCGATTCTTGAGCGTTTATCGAACGGCCCTCGCGTTCGTGCTAACCAAGTTCGTGCACTTATCCTGACGCCAACGCGTGAACTTGCGGCTCAGGTGCAAGAAAACGTGTTTATGTACAGCCGTCACCTTCCACTAAACAGTGCAGTTGTTTTTGGTGGTGTGAAGATCAACCCGCAAATGCAGCGTCTTCGCAAAGGTGCGGATGTGTTGGTCGCGACACCAGGGCGCCTGATGGATTTGTACAACCAAAATGCAGTGAAATTCGACCAACTGGAAGTGCTAGTGCTGGATGAAGCAGACCGTATGTTGGATATGGGCTTTATCCGTGACATTCGTAAGATCCTAGCTCTGCTACCAAAA
The DNA here is from genome assembly GCF_033339495.1 of Vibrio sp. 2134-1. Lineage (NCBI taxonomy): Bacteria > Pseudomonadati > Pseudomonadota > Gammaproteobacteria > Vibrionales > Vibrionaceae > Vibrio > Vibrio sp. 2134-1. The sequence continues at coordinate 134,682 of NZ_JAWOUS010000012.1, read as the reverse complement.
CAGCGTCAGAACCTACTTTTCTCGGCAACTTTCTCGGATGAAATCCGCGACCTTGCGAAAGGCTTGGTGAACAACCCGGTTGAGATTTCAGTGAACCCGGCGAACTCGACGGCGAGAACGGTTGAGCAAAGCATCTACCCTGCAGACGTGAAGAAAAAAGCACCGATGTTGGTTAAATTGATCAAAGACGGCGATTGGAAGCAAGTGCTGGTGTTTACGAAAACGAAACACGGCGCAAACCGTCTGGCGAAGTTCCTGATCGAACAAAATCTACCGGCTGCTGCCATCCACGGCAACAAGAGCCAAGGCGCACGTACCAAAGCACTGGCGGATTTCAAATCGGGTGAAATTCGTGTGTTGGTCGCGACGGACATTGCTGCGCGCGGTATCGATATTCCGCAATTACCGCAAGTGGTGAACTTTGAGCTACCGAAAGTGGCAGAAGACTACGTTCACCGTATTGGTCGTACTGGCCGCGCGGGCGAAGTAGGTAAAGCGATTTCACTGGTGTGTGCGCTAGAAGCATCTGAGTTGTTTGCGATTGAACGTTTGATTCAAGAAGTACTACCACGTAAAGAGTTGGAAGGTTTTGCGCCAACCAATGTGGTGCCAGAATCTAAACTGGATACTCGCCCAATCAAACCGAAAAAACCTAAGAAGCCGAAAAAACCAAAAGCGCCAAATGCTGCAAGTGAAAACGCCCCAGCAACCAATAAGAAAGCAGGCAATGGTGCAAACAAACCTAAGCGTCGCTTCAACGGTGGTAACAACGGCAACAAAAACAGCACCAACCAAGGCGGTGTGGGTAAGCCTAAAGGTAACCGTGAAGGCCAAGGTCGTGCACACAGCAAACCAGATGACCGTAAACCTAACGGCAACAAGCCAAATGGCAATAAACCGAGTGGAAATAAACCAAACGGTAATAAGAGTGGCAACGCTGGTAAACCGTCTGGTAACCGCAAGCCAAACAATGCTAAGCCTGCAGGAAACAAACCGTCAGGTCAGCGCCGTAAACCTCGTCCGCAGGCTGCAAACTAATCTGTAAACGGCCACCGATAGCAAATACAACAAAGCCGCTGATAATCTCAGCGGCTTTTTTTCTTAAAACACAGTTTTTTAGAATACAGCTTTGTTAAAACAGTCTACATTAAAGGTGTGATTCGAATATCTGCGATTTGCGCTTCGTTCTTTTCACCCTCAATACCACCAGCGTAGATGTAGGTTTCATTCGATTTGAGGTAACTCATATTGAAGTGGTCCTTCAGCGCGATCTGATAGGTTTTTCCCTGCTCCAACGCTACTTCAATTGGCGTTGAGTAACGCATACCTTGGTTTTCACCAATATGGCCCATCTGCAAGTAACCTTGGCCAACCACCTTACCTGCATCATCCAATACCTCTAACAATTTCACGGTGTTCGTGATGCCAGTATTAAGTTGCCCTAGGTTATTGTTGTACCAAGCATCGAACTGGTAAGTGCCCGTTACAGGGGCTGTAAACGACTCTGCACCTTTTACGATGCCACTGTCTTTACTCACCGTAACCACTGAGACATTATCTTTGAGTGGCTGATATTCGCCATCGAGTTTGATGCGGATCTCTTCACCGACACAAACTGGTTGGCTTGGGTTAGAACGGAAGCCTTTATCGTTAATGCTTTCAGCCAAATAACAAGCAAAACCTGTTGGCGTATCGGAATAAGATTGAGCAATCACGTTCTTTTGAATCAGCTCGCCATTGCGATACAAGTTCACGTTGTACTTACTCGTCACGTCAATCGAAACCGAATTATCAACGCTTTTTACCACCAATGTTGGCTCTTGCGGAGAATAAACGCGACTATCTTCACTTGCGTACGGTTTCACACCAGAAACTAAAGTAATGCTGCTATCTACATTCACAAGCGCGCCCAATGTCACGTGGAAATGCCCCTCATCGTCCATCGTGACATTTTCAACTGGGTAGTAACCTGTGTCATCTTTGCTTACTTCAGGCAAGTCAATCGTTACCGAGTAGTTCTTTCCTTTGAAGGCAAAGTTTTCCAACGTAATTTGTTCAGACTGAGCCAACAAGTTATTGCGCACCCAACTTGTGATAAACGGCTTCACTTCCAACTTACCCGTTTCGGTATGGATGCCGAATAGGGTCTCTACCACCATGTTCAAGTAGCCACCCACAGACCAAAGCTGACGCTGAGAGTTAATCACTGGGCCATCAAAGCTCGGATCTTCGCCATGATCACTATGGATGATGAATGACTTACCAGAAAGCCACTCTAAGTTCTCCATGTTGGATAAGTTGGTTGCCGTACCACGAACCAACGATTGAATGGCATTGTTCGCTGCTGCCACGTTTTGTGTTTGATGCGCGGCGCGCAAGCTGTACGCGGTAACAAATGGCCAAATTGCGCGGTTATGGTACACAGGCACGTCTGGTTGTTGAGGGAAATAAACCGGCACGCCAAACTCACTGTGTGGGTAATTGGCCATGATTTGTTTCGCCTGCGCATCACTTGCCACACCACTGATGATCGCAAGTGCTTCGCCCAACATGTCATATTTGTCGACCGCGATGTCTTTGCCATTATCAAACAAATAACTTACGTACATACCGCGTTCGGCATTCCAAAACTGCTCGTTGATAGCGGTTTTTAGCTGTGCAGCCCACTCGGTGTATTTGACCGCATTGGTTGAATCGTACTTCTCTGCCAACTTAGCCGCGAGCTGAATCGCGCGGTAGTGAACCACGTTTGTCGATAACGCTTTACTGCTACCAATCGCATTGACATCGTTTGGCGTCCACGTTGAATACGTTTGCTCACGCCAATCGAGGAAGGATTGCTCACCAGTGTATAAACCAGATTTCGCATCAAAAGCCGCCAGGCGATCGGCTTCAAGTGTATTACTGATAGCTTTATATGCGCGCTCAGCAAACTGGTTGTACTCTTCCCCATCCAATGCCGAAAGTAAGCGTTCTGCACCAAGCGCCCAAGTCGTGCGGTCGGTACTGATTGGCCAGCTGCCGCCAGTGCCCGTATCTTGCACAATCTGCTCGCCATCGTATTGCTGATCGGTCGTATCGCGGAAAGCGGACAATTTGAAATTCAAACCATTTTGCACCCGAGTTGGATTCATCAATGCAAGCGAAAGGTCTGCTGCGTACGCCAAATCACGCGTCCATACGTAATGCCACTTCGCGCCCGTCTCAAAAACTTCCGCTTTGATTGGGTTGTTGTAGTTGTAATTGCCGTCTTTGATTTCAGAAACGGCAAGCTGGTCTAGCTCTTTCATCGTCAACGCAAACAACGCATCAAACGCGACATCGCCCGACACCACTCGCGGCCCTGTTTGTTCATTAATCACTAAGCCTTGGTCGAGCGCATCACGCAATTCTGTCGTCGTTGAAATACCAAATTCACGCAGCTCAGCTTTAGGATCTTTCACCGAAAAAATCACGGTATCACTCGAGTCATCGTAATTGGCGAACAGTTTCACTTCTTTATTCTGATGCCCTTCATGCACCATTGCAGGGTCGAGAATCGCATCAGAGTAGTATTTTTCCGCTTCTTCTTGCGTTGCTTTCGTCACAGTCATTGTCGCGCGACTTTCATCGGCAAAGCTCACAGAAAACTTGTAATACCCTTTGTCTTCAAACGTGATCTCAGAGTTGCAATCATCGTTCATACACGCTTCATTCGTGTCCGGTTTTGGCAGGTACTCTTGAGCTTTATCGAACGCCGCGGGCTCCTCAAAATAGGTGTATTGGATCTGCCAACCCGGATCAGCAATCTTGAACTGATTGCTACCTCGAGCGACGCGCAGTACGGTTTCGTACTCGTTATTACCCAAATAGTTTAGCTTGGCATGCTCTGCCGTGCCCCAATCCCCATTTAAACCACGTAAATATAAGTCGGCTGAAATAATTGGTTTGTCGACCGGCACAGGCGCATCAGAGGAATCTGACCCACATCCAGCAAGACCAATATAAGACGCGACAGCAAGCGCAATAAAACTCGGTTTCATGTTCATCCCTTAGATTGTTGTTTTGGCGACAGTCTAAAGAACACCCTTTTGATGGGAAAATAGGAAGTCAGGAGCGAGCTATAGATAACATCTATACGTCAAACCCTAACAGTGATGTAGATCTATGAAATGCGCATAATTTCAATCAAATGAGATTACAGATTTGTGATTTATAAATGAAATTGTGCAAAATACCCCTCGTTCTTAGAGGGGAAAGAAAATGGACAAATCTCTGCAGCAATTTTTACTGGTTGCACGCTGCCAAAGCATCAGTGCTGCGGCAAGAATGGCAGGGTTAAGCCAGCCAACGGTAACAAGCAATTTAAAGAAGCTGGAAGAGAATCTCGGCGTGACGCTGTTTGAACGTCATCCTAATGGCATGGTGTTGACCGAATACGGACGCATCCTCTATCGCCATAGCAACGCGATGCAGCATGAATACAACCAAATGATGCAAAGCATTGATGAACGGAAACAGTACCAAGTCGGAAAAATTAAAATGGGTACTGGCGATGCGTGGTGGCCGCTGTTCGTCAAACAAGCACTCAATGACCATCTGACCAAGCAACCATCGGCATCTACGCACGTCGAATTTGGCAACCACTTAGGCTTGATGGATTCATTAATCAACGAACAGATTGAATTCTTCATCGGCCACGAGATTGTCGGCTTGTCGTCTAAATGCGATGTTACGTTTATTCCACTATTTCAAACGGTTGATGCCTATTTTGTTTCCCCAAGCCACCCACTTCTAGGGAAAGCCGTCACCGAAGAGATGCTGCACGAATACCCCGCTCTTTCGGTCACTTATGACGCTAAGAAATTCGCTCACGTCATCGATAACCCAATCCCGAAACAAAATGAACGCGAAAGGCAGCAACTGGATGACAGACCGACTTACGAAGTGGATTCTCTGCTCGCCAGCATTGATGTACTGAAAGAAAGCGTCGCGGTGATGTCTTATACTCGCCATCTGCAACCGTATTTGGAATCCTTTGGCTTACGATGCTTAACCATGGAAAAAGAACCAAACCCTGGCACCGTCGGGATTTATCGCCACCGCAGAGAAACCTCTGAATCGCATCTAGAGCTGATTGCTGGCATCACTCAGCGCGCTAAATTGCTCAACTAGAAAGTCCAAAAACAGGCGAACTCTTTTCGGTTGATATTGACGGCTTTGATAAATGACATGCAGATCCGCTTCAGCGCCTTGCGAGAAGGCGCTGAAGTTTTTCATATACCCATCCAAAACCGTTACTAAACGTTGCTGTTTGAGGTCTTGCTGAATATCTAAAATCGATTTCAACGCAATCCCCGCCCCCTCCAACGCCCATTGTCGAATCACTTCACCATCATCAGAAAAGCGCTTTGGCGTGACCATGATCGTTTGGTGAGACTCTTCATCTTTAAAGTGCCACGTTTTTAATTCTTCATTGCTACGCACCATGGCTAAGCAGCGATGATCCGCGAGATCTTGTGGACAGTTTGGGACACCTTGCTTCCCCAAATAATCAGGTGACGCACACAGCACACGTTGACTCGATGCCAGCTTGCGCGAAATGAGATTACTGTCCGCTAACTCGCCGTAACGAATCACCAAATCGAGCCCCGATTCAGCCAAGTTCGATAAATTGTCATTAAGATAAAGATAAGGCGTCATATCCGGATATTGCTCAGAAAAAGCCGACACCATCGGCGAAATAATTTGTTTGCCAATATCTCGTGGAGCTGAAATTTTCAACGTTCCGCGCACTTCCGAAATACCCGTTTGCAGCAAGTTTTCCGTCTCTTTCACACTATCAATGATGTTCAGACAAGCTTGATGGTACATTGCCCCTGCGTCCGTGAGTGATACGTGGCGTGTGCTTCGGTTGAGCAGCTTTACGCCATAGCGTTCTTCTATCGCTTGCAGCCTTGCCGTTACCGTCGCCGGAGACAAACCTAACTCCCTTCCCGCCGCTGCCAGACCTTGATGTTTAACGATGCTGACAAACAACGTCATATCCGAAAACTTATCCACCTTCGCGCCCTTATTATTTGGAAAAACTGAATAATCAATTCAGATATTACCCAATTATCAAATTAAGTCGAATCCATATACTGACCCTATCGACATTGTTTAGACCCAGAACGTTATGTGACAGGGCAAAGTTAAACGCCGTCACGCTGTATTCGGCGTCACTGTGTTCAACGCACAACAACACGCCCTGCCCAGCCAAGAGATAGGAAACAAAAAATGAAACTGTACATTTATGAACATTGCCCCTTTAGCGCCCGCGTCCGTTTTGTTGCAGGCATGCTGAATATTCAGCTCGACGTCATCAACATTGCTTATGACGACGAGAGCACTACCACAAACATCATCGGCGCAAAACAAGTTCCTCTTTTGATCAAAGACGATGGCGAAGCGATGGCGGAAAGCTTAGACATCATCAACTACTTCCTTGAATTGGCATCTTCCAATGAAAGCAGCCAACCCTCAGCACCGGTTTTAGACTGGCAAAAACAGGCGTTTTTACCGCTACAAAAAGTCGGGTATCCGCGTTGGTCAAACATGACGTTACCAGAATTTGCAACAGAAACAGCTAAACAAGCATGGCGTGCAAAAAAAGAAACCGAAGCGTTAAATTTTGAAGCCTTGATTAACGATACACCTGCGATTGCGAAAGAAGTCGCCGCTTTGATAGAACAAACCAAACCCTTGCTCAACCTAAGTTCAGAAAAGCAAACGTCACTGGTTGATCAAGCCATTATGTTTTCCATTCTACGCGGCTTTTTCAGTGCGCCCGAAGTACAATGGGATCCAGCCGTACTTCACTGGATGGCAACCGCTCGTAAAGCGACCAACGTGCCAGTGCTTATCTAAGGAGCGCATCATGAAACAAAGAACAAATAAGCTGTTTGAACCAGCTCAACTGAAAGCGTTGTCACTACAAAACCGCATTGTCATGGCACCAATGACCCGCGCACGCACCACTCAGCCGGGCAACATCCCGAATGAGATGATGGCAACGTATTATCAACAGCGCGCTTCTGCCGGGCTGATCATTTCCGAAGCCACACAAATTTCGGACGATTCTCAAGGCTATTCGTTCACCCCTGGCGTTTACACCGATGCGCAAGTGGCGGGCTGGCAAGGTGTGACCCAAGCGGTCAAATCACAAGGCGCAGCGATGTTTTGTCAGCTATGGCATGTGGGCAGAGTGTCTCACCCAACATTCCAAAATGGTGAACAGCCTATCGCGCCATCTGCGCTCGCTCCGGTAGAGACGCAAGTTTGGATTGCAGATGAACAAGGCAACGGCAATATGGTCGATTGTGTTGAGCCACGCGCCATGACACAAGCGGATATCAACCGAGTTGTCGGTGATTTCGCGAACGCAGCCAAACGCGCCATTGAATCGGGTTTTGATGGTGTAGAAATCCACGGCGGGAATGGGTATCTGATCGATCAGTTCTTAAGAACCAACTCAAACCATCGAACAGACAACTACGGCGGTTCACGAGAAAATCGTATCCGTTTTCTTATCGAAGTAGTGGAGGCAGTTATCGCCGCTGTTGGAGCGCATCGAGTTGGAGTGAGACTGGCACCATTCATTACGTTTAAAGATATGGACTGCCCAGATATCGTGCCAACAATCTTGGAAGCATCAAAGCAACTACAGGAGCGCGACATTGCCTACTTGCACTTGTCCGAGGCCGATTGGGCCGATGCACCAACCATTCCAGAGACGTTTCGAGTCGAACTTAGAAAGCGCTTTCGCAACGCTATCATTGTTGCAGGTCGCTACGATCCTCAACGAGCAAACGAAGTGTTAGAGAAAGGCTACGCGGATCTTGTCGCATTCGGACGACCATTCGTAGCAAACCCAGACTTGGTCTCTCGATTGCAACATCACCATCCGTTGGCAGAACTCGATGGCTCAACGTTGTTTGGCGGAAACGAACGAGGCTACACCGATTACCCTGCTCTGCAACAGGAATGCGCAGAACAGGCCTAACAAAAAAGCCCCAACCTAGCAGCTACGGTTGGGGCTGTCACCAAACTAAAATTGGTTTTAGCTAGCTTAATCTGGCTAAGAGTTAAATCACTTCTAACGCGCCGCAGCGCCAAGGTTCGATAACGACTTTGATGTGGTCATTTGGCGTCATTAACTGTCTAAACGCGTCTTCGACACCGTCGATTCCCACTTTGGCGGTGAGCATTTTCTGCCAAGGCAACTTGTGTTCGGCAATCGCTTGTAGGCATTGCTCAAACTCGTGCGGTTGGTAGTAGTAAGAGAATCTCAAGTCGAGCTCTTTTACCGTCGCGTACGCGTAGTTAATGATTGCGGGTGTCGTATGGATACCCGAGATGACGATTCGCGCTCGGGCAGGGGCGCGGCGCATAAAATCGTCAATCAAGGTATGCTTGCCCACACACTCGTAAATGACCAGACGTGAGTTCATCGCGTACTGCTCACCAACGGCGATCTCGTCTTCCTTGGTCGAGTTGATCAATCGATTTGCGCCAAACTCGCTGGCAAGTTGCAGCTTTTCTTCCTGAAGATCGACCGCAAGAATATTGCTGACGCCACGTTGTTTCAGTGCAGCAATCACAGCCAGCCCTATAGGACCGCAACCGACAACCAGCGCGGTTTCTTCCGTTTCGATTTCACTGCGGTTGACCGCGTGCAAACCGACCGCTAGTGGTTCGGTTAATGCCGCCGCCTCAGACGGCATTCCGTCTGGCACAGGTAGCAATAACGCTTCATCAAGCAGAAAGTACTCAGAGTAAGCGCCATAAGTACCCGGAGTAACACCAACGCCCGCGCCATTTTGACTAAGCAACATCGGCACAGAGGTGACTCGGCTACCAACGGACAACGTTTGCTGCGTACCGGCGCCGTATTCGACAATTTCCGCGCAGAACTCATGCCCCAACATCACTTGAGCGTGCTCACCGGCTTCATCAGGCATCAACCCGAGCTGGTGGAATACATCAAATACCTCATCCGCGTGTCGAGTAATGTGAAGGTCGGAGCCACAAATGCCACAAGCTAGACTACGAACCAACACTTGTCCCGCTGCGGGTTTGGGGATTTCGACTTGCTTCAGGCGGACACTACCATTCTGCATTACGATACTGTTCATCTGTTGCATGGGGTTACTCCGCTAGCTCATCGCTTAGGCCAGCAATCGCACCCGGTTTGATGTAGCGCGCGGTGAAGCCTTGTGCTTTCGCTGTTGCAATAACAACTTGCTCAATCCAACCCGCATCCATGATGTTGATGAAGTTACCATCTTCGTCAAAGTTAATGTTTGCACCTTGGATCACCATAAATCCGTCGGCACCGCCTGAGCTTTCAGGGCAGTGGAAGGTATGAATCGAACCGCCCGGCTCATATAAGTAGCTACCAGCGGTTTGGACTTGGTCTGGATACTCGATGTAGTGCCAAGCGCCGCTCAGGGTATAGAAGTGCACCACACCAGTGTGGTAGTGCTTAGGCAGAGTGATACCCGGTTTGAATTTGGCGCGAACCACCCAAGTACCGTTTTCTGGGTCTAGAAACAACGGGTAAACATCAACACCCGGTAGCGCGTCTTTGATGATCGACTCTTCATTGGTATTAAGAGTTAATAGGAAATCTTGATGCTGAATAACTTCTGGTAATGACATAACTTACATCCTCGCTATTGCTGTAATGTGGCGTGCTCGCCTATCCCATAAGTGGGTACTTAAAATTCTCGAAACCGTCAGACGCACTGACGGTGCAGCCGTTGATACAGTTGGCTTTCTCGCTGACCAGAAACGCCACCACATCAGCAATCTCTTCTGGTTGTGTGAAGTTTTGACGCATCTGTTCTTTGCGGATGTGGTCCCACAGGCCAATCTCTTCGTATTGCCTTAACATCGGAGTATCAACGCGTCCCGGAGCGACAGCGCAAACACGAATACCCAATGGTGCGAGTTCTAATGCGGCGCATTTGGTCATCATATCGACTGCGGCTTTACTGACGTTGTAGGTAAAGGTCATCTCAGACGCCATTCGTGCGTAAACAGAAGAAGTATTGAGGATCACGCCCGGCGTGCCTTGCGCTTGGAATTGTCTTCCAGAGGCAAGAATGCCGTAGTAAACGCCATTTTGGTTGACCTTAGAGATCGGCTCAAAATCGGCAATTGGGTCGTGGTCAAGCAGAGGTTTCGGTGCACCGATGCCCGCGTTGTTGACCATGATGTCAAGCGAGCCAAACTGTTCAACCGCGCACTTCACCATAGCTTCAACTTGTTGGTAATCGGTGACGTCCGCGACAAAGGTTCCCAACTGCTTTGGGTCAAAACTTGTGTACATTTGCAATGATTGTTCTGAAATATCGACAGCAAGCACTTTGGCTCCTTGCTCTCTCAGCTTTGCAATGATGGCTTGGCCAATTCCACCAGCCGCCCCAGTCACAATGGCAGTTTTATTGATAAGTTCCATACAGCTTCTCATCCATGCGTTGTTGTTATCGAAATGTAACTTAGATCAACTCACTGGCACTCACTTGACCTTTTACGAAGTAAATTTGATATATTGCGATTTACAACCTGTTAACATTTTAAAATCGAGACATGTATATCGTACGAAGTGGCGCTGCTGATAAATTTGATAGCTTGGTTTCAGAATTAGGTCAGAATCCGCAAGAGATAATGGCCGCTGTTGGCCTGTCTGCGGCGCAGTTTCGCAATCCCGATACGTATCTCGCCTACCCTAGGCTGGCTGAATTGCTGGAGGAAGCGGCTGCTCGTTGTCAGCAACCGCTGTTTGGCGTGTTGCTCGCCGAGCGTCAAAACCTACAGAGCTTGGGAGACTTACCAATGCTGGTTTCCCGGGCGCAAACGGTCGGTGAAGCCTTGGCGCGGGTGAATGATTTTCTCTATCTGCATTCGTCAGGGGTCACTCTCAACATGACGCCACAAGATGATTGGGTACGGTTGTCGCTCAATATTGATGTGCACAGCGAACGAGGTATCGCGCAGTTGATGCAGCTCAGTGTGTCGCATCTGGCGATGTTTATTGCCAGTCTGCTTGATATTGAAGCAAGTCACTTCGCGCTACATTTGACTCAACACGCAACATTGGAAGTAGAAAAAAGCAAGTTTGCCCAGCAGAACAAACTGCGTTTCGGTGATAAGTTTGACGGTATCCTACTTAAAGCGACTCTGCTTAACGCTAAGAACCACCAAGATGAAGACGCACTAGAGCGCCATTTTCAACAGCACCTCAAAGAGCTGCAAACCCGTTACCCCAACAATCTCAGTGACCAAGCAGCAAACATGATTGGCCGTCTGCTCTCAACCGGAGAATGCAGCGTTGAGCGCGTTGCAAGAGCATTGGACCTGCATCCGAGAATGCTGCAAAACAAGCTGAAACAACAGGGCACAAATTATCGGCAGCTTTTACAACAAGTGCGTCAGGATTTCGCCGAACAGCGATTGCATGAGAATATTCAGAGTATTACCGATATCGCGTTGCAACTGGGCTATGCAGAAACTGCGGTATTCAGCCGTCATTTTCGTCGCTGGACGGGAAAATCGCCAAGGCAATGGCGACAAGAAAAAACTCAGTTACAAACGTTTAAGCCCATCAGTTAAAAGCATAAATAACCTATCGTTCAAACCAAAAAGTGTGAGGTGGGAGGGTTGGTATCGAGAATTTCAGCAATCACAGATAACCCGTGTTTGATGTAGCCTCGGTTTGTTTCTGCTCCCAAGCTGATTCGCACGTAAGGCATTGGCTGATTAGTATCGAGAACAAACGGTTTATATCCAGTGATCTGCACCCCTGAACGCTTAGCCGAAGCAACCAGATCATCGCTATTCCACTGCTCGGGTAGTCTCAACCAAATGTGCTGTCCATTCGGGTGCGAGCTATAAACATGCCCTTCTAAAGCGGCTTTTGCTATTCGCTGTCGCTTAGCAAACTCATTGACTTGAAAGCGAATAAGTCGATTTAACGTACCGTTCTCGATCCACAAATGAGCGACTTCAAATGGTAATGGAGTCGCAGACCAACTCGTTGCCGCTAAACGACCAATCGCGTGCTGCAAAAAATGACGTGGGACCGTCAGATAGCCAGTGCGCATGCCTGGCGCTACAACTTTGGTTAAACTGGTGACATAGAAAGCTTGTTCGGGTAACAATGTGGCAAGGGGTGGGACACGGTTAGGTTCTAGTGCTCCATACACGTCATCTTCAATGACATAGATGTCGTATTGCTGTGCAATATTCGCTATCGCCTCTCGGCGTTCAACATCCATATGCGCACTAGTCGGGTTAGCCATGCTCGGTGTGCAACACAATACCTTGATTGGTTTGTGTTTACATGCCCATTCAAATGCATCCGGCGTTATACCAAACTCATCCATTTCAAGTGGTTGCAACTTAAATCCAAGCATTCTCGAGCGAGAGATCAAGCCATGATCAACCAAGTGACCACAAGCAACTAAATCACCGTGTTCAACAACTGTGCTTAAAGCCAACGTTAAACCATGGCATGCTCCATTTGTGAGTAATATTTGATCGGCACCCACATTCAGCCCTTGGCTACTTAGAAATCGAGCTCCTGACTCAATATGATGAGGCTGACCTGTTACCGGCTTTGCCTTACTGATCAAACCACGATTGTTTGTTTGCCCAGCAATCTCCATTAACGCCTGATTAAAAAGCGTAATGTGGCGATCGGTCACCACTGGATTTGCAATCGACATATCAATTTCATCCGGCGTTTCTTTCATCTCTTGTGTCAGCATGAACTCCGTGTCCGTACTTTCATCCACAAAACCTGATTTGACAAAAGTACCATTCCCAACCCAAGACTCGATCGCCCCTTTTTTCTCTGCATAACCATATGCATGGCTCACCGTTTGTACGCTGACGCCAATTTGCTCTGCAAACTCACGATGTGTGGGTAATCGAGTCCCCGGTTTTAGATAACCACTGCGGACACATTCGACAAGATAGTTACCAATGGAGATGTACTTAGCGGTGCCTGGCCGAATGATCGGGTTCAAAGAAATTGTCATGACACAATATTTTAATTGATTCATTTTTAAGGCTCATTGTAACTTCCATTTAACAAATGGCGAACTTTAACTCACAAAACGAGGTGAGATGCACAAAAATAAACCACAATTGTAATGATTGACATGAAATGTATGGGTTAAACAAACATGTTAAACAGCATCGTTCAATCCAAATACAACCCCAGAGGTAAATTGCAATCATTTTTAACGCAGATCTGGCTAGCTGGTAGAAGGTAGAAATACCTCAGCGTCTCCGAAGGCCCATAAGGCGTCGGATTTCTAACAAGGAGAAAATATGAGAGGCGTTGCTTTGCATTTTACACTGGATGAGTTCCAGGATCGGTTAACGAAAGTTCGGCAATCGATGGAAGAAAGAGAATTGGATGTCCTTATCATTCATGACCCTTCTAACATGGCGTGGCTGACAGGCTATGATGGGTGGTCTTTTTACGTGCCACAATGTGCCGTTGTTGGTCCATCTGATGAACCCGTTTGGTTTGGACGCTGCCAAGATGCCAACGGAGCATACAGGACTGCGTATATGTCGGCAGAAAACATCACCTACTATCCAGACCATTATGTAATGAATCCGCCGCTACACCCGATGGATTTCCTGGTCGAAGCCGTACTGGCTCCGCGCCTTTGGGATCGTGGTCGTATCGGTGTAGAAAAAGATAACTATTACTTTAGCGCCACCGCTTACGAATCACTCACTACGCACCTACCGAATGCTCAACTTCTCGATGCAACTGGACTAGTCAACTGGTGCCGCGCCGTTAAATCCGATCAAGAACTGGCATACATGTACCGTGCCGCTCGCATTGTTGAAAACATGCACCGTGTCGCGTTCGACATGATTGAACCAGGATTACCGAAACACCACCTTGTTGCCGAGATTAACCGCCAAGCCGTGCTCGGGCACGAAGACCACTTTGGCGATTACACCGCGATTGTGCCGCTTTTGCCATCAGGTTCTGATGCTTCCGCACCTCACCTGACTTGGGATGACAGACCCTTCAAGAAAGGCGAAGGGACGTTTTTTGAAATCGCAGGGGCGCACCGCCGTTACCATTGCCCACTCTCACGCACTATTTTTCTTGGCGAGCCTGACGACAAGTTTAAACGAGCCGACGAAGCCCTAACTCTAGGACTTGAAGCGGGCTTGAAAGTGGCAAAGCCCGGAAATACCTGCGCCGACATCGCCAATGCACTAAACCAGGTTCTCGATAAAGCGGGATTCTCACGCGAAGGTGCCCGTTGTGGCTACCCAATAGGTTTGAGCTACCCACCAGATTGGGGGGAACGAACCATGAGTTTGCGAGACACCGATAAAACCATCTTGAGAGAAGGCATGACATTCCATTTTATGCCGGGGCTGTGGTTCAAAGATTGGGGGTTAGAAACAACGGAAAGTATCGTCATTACCCATGATGGAGCAAAAACATTGTGTGATTTTCCACGCCACTTATTTGTTAAACACTAATTTTTCAAACCTTAAGCTCTGTTGAGCCAGGTCTGAGAACTAAAAGGACTTGATATGCAAAAAAGCTCGATCACAGCCACCATAGACTTTGACCGAGAAGGTGTACAGCACGGCTTTTTAACGCTGCCCTATTCACATGACGACTCCGCTTGGGGCAGTATTATGATACCTATCACCGTGATCAAAAATGGTCACGGACCAACCGCACTGCTTACTGGCGGTAATCACGGAGACGAATACGAAGGCATCACCAGCCTGCTAAAATTGACGAACTCGCTTCAGGCAGATCAAATCCAAGGTCGTGTCATTATTGTACCCATGATGAACTTACCTGCGGTACAAAATGCCTCACGTACGTCGTTTATCGATAAAGGGAATTTAAATCGCAGCTTTCCCGGCAACCCCATAGGCACAGTGACCGAGAAAATTGCGGATTATTTTACTCGTTACCTAGTTCCTAAGTGCGATTTTGCGTTAGACATTCACTCAGGTGGTAAAACGTTAGATATCGTGCCGTTCGCCGCTGCCCATCGTCTCGACAATCTCGATCAAGAAGAAGCCTGCATATTAGGTGCAAAACTGTTTGGCGCACCTTACACCATGATCTTGCTCGAAATGGACGCCACCAGCCTGTATGACACTGCCGTGGAGTCTCAGGGAAAAATCTTTGTTACCACCGAACTAAGAGGAGGCGGAACCAGCACTCCAGAAACCATCGCTTATTCCGACCGTGGCATTCGCAACTTCTTACGCTTCTCAGGCAACTTGCCCGGTGACTACGAACAACCAACCCAACCAACTAAGTTATTAGATATGCCTGATGCAAGTTGTTATGTGCAAAGCCAACACCACGGCATCACAGAATACTTATTTGATCTTGGCGATACCGTCAAAAAGGGCGATGTATTAGTGAGAATCTTCTCGACCGAGCGCACAGGTACCGCCCCCGTTGAGTACAAGTCACAGCTCAATGGTATTTTCGCGGCGCGTCGTTTTCCTGCTATGGTGAATATCGGTGACACTATCGCAGTTATAGCCGAAGACTGCGGCGAGATAGGCTGATTGAAAAACCAACTAAAGAAATCAAAACAAATGGCATACCAGAAGCAAACTGGAAAGCACCTTATAACAGCGACCAGTCATCAGCCTTTATGAAATGATTAGTATTCAACAGGGAGACTCATAATGCGCCTCGATCGCTACGACGTAAAAATTCTACAAATACTTCATGATAATGGTCGTATCACCAAATCTCACCTTGCCGAGGCCATCAACCTATCCGTGAGCCCTTGCTGGGAGCGCGTCAAAAAACTGGAAGAAGCAGGCATCATTGAAGGTTACGGAGCAAAAGTAAATACCGATATTTTGTTCAAACGAACGTCGGTTATGGTTGAAGTTACGCTCAAAGAACACAACGCCCAAGCGTTCAAACGCTTCGAGCAACTGGTTCAACATTCACCAGAAGTCACTGATTGCTATGCCACGGGCGGTGGTATCGATTACATCCTTAAAATTCAGTCAGAAGATATCGACCAATATCAGCGGCTTATCGACAACTGGTTAGACTCAGATGTGGGCATTGAGCGCTACTTTACTTACATTGTTACAAAAACAATCAAACGTGATGCGGGCACATTCGAAGTAAACCAAAACGCTTTGTTATAAAAGGGAAAATGCGTATCAGGCGTGAACAGAAAAAACACCATATTTAACGGCACTAAAAAGAAAGTTCTGACGTTTTAAACCTCGGTATCAGAAATTATTTCGGTCACTTCTCCATTACAGTTTCATTATGGACAACGATGCTGGGAGAAGGACTCATGGCAGCACTGCACAGCTTACACACTGAAGAATTAAAAGCCTCACACGACATGATGGCGATAATGAAAGACGTACGTTTGGTGAGAGGTTTAGCGTACGTGAATGGCAAATGGGTAAGTGGTGATCAATTTCATCCGGTGGATAATCCAGCAGATGGCACGGTCATCGGTTACATCACTAAGCTATCTCAGCAACAACTCTATCAAGCGATTGATGAAGCCGACCAAGCCTTTCGTCAATGGCGAAAAATGCAAGCAGAAGAACGCGCTGAAATTCTCATGCGTTGGCACGACCTGATTCTAGAATCAAAACAAGACCTTGCTCGTTTGATGGTTATGGAGCAAGGCAAAATATTAGGTGATGCTTTGGGTGAAATCGACTACGGCGCATCCTTTGTTCGCTGGTTTGCAGAGGAAGCACGTCGCAGCTATGGAGAAACCATCCCAAGTCATATCCCGAATGCGCAACTATCGACGGTACGCGAGCCGATTGGTGTCGCAGCTCTGATTACACCATGGAATTTTCCTAATGCCATGATCACACGCAAAGCCGCAGCCGCACTAGCAATAGGCTGTCCGGTGCTCATTAAGCCCGCCAGTGAAACGCCTTTTTCTGCGTTAGCGTTGGCAGAGTTAGCAGACCGAGCTGGCTTTCCACCTGGTGTATTTAACGTTATCACTGGCGATGCGATGATGGTGTCACAAACCTTGTGCCACTCCGATAAAGTCAAAGCGCTCTCGTTCACAGGCTCAACTCGAGTAGGCAAACTGTTGCTACGCGACGCGGCACAAACCGTGAAGAAGTGCAGTATGGAGCTCGGTGGTAACGCCCCTTTCATCGTGCTGCCAGATATGGATGTCGAGCAAGCAGCCAAAGCCGCCGTGGATGCGAAGTTTCAAACCGCAGGACAAGACTGCTTGGCCGCAAACCGTATTTTCGTCCCTGACGATAAGTACGAAGCGTTTTTGGAAGCGTTTGCCAAAGAAATGAGCCACATCGTTTTGGGCAATGGCTTAGACGAAAAAACCACCATGGGACCGCTTATTAATCGCACTGCGGTGGATAAAGCGCATGATTTGGTGCGTGACGCGCTCGACAAAGGCGCGCGATTGGTAGCGGGATACCACCAGCCCGTACCAGGCGAAAACTTCTTCGCGCCGACATTGCTAGCCGATGTCACCCCTGAAATGGCGGTGTATCGCGAAGAGAATTTTTGTCCTGTGGCAGGCGTATTGCCTTACCAAGACTTAGATACCGTGATTGAAATGAGCAACGACACTGAGTACGGCTTAGCTGCCTATGTTTATGGTCACGATATTCACCAAATTTGGCACTGCATGCGCGGTTTGGAGTTTGGCATGGTGAGCGTGAACTCCGTCAAAATGACAGGGCACCCTATCCCATTCGGCGGCGTGAAACAGTCTGGTCTTGGACGAGAAGGAAGCCGTCACGGATTTGAAGAATACAGTGAAATCAAATACTGCTGCTTAGGCGCTTTACCAACCGTCAGTGGCAGTTAAGGCACGAAATATGGATATCCAATTATTCGAGGAGAAGGATCATGAGTAACAAAACCCAACAACTTTTAGAGATCGATCGTCAGAGAGTATTTCATGCCTCAACCCACCTGAAGCAGTATGCGGCCGGGGAGCTTTCGGGAAGAATTATCTCGAGCGGAAGCGGAATACGCATCACCGATTCAGAAGGCATCGAGCTGATAGACGGCTTTGCCGGGTTGTATTGTGTAAACATTGGCTATGGCAGGACCGAAATGGCCGATGCGATTTATGAGCAAGCCAAAGAACTGGCGTACTACCACACTTACGTCGGTCATACGAACGAAGCGCTCGTGACACTGTCAGATCGCATCATCAAAATGGCGCCTGAAGGCATGAGCAAAGTTTACTACGGCATGTCAGGCAGCGACGCGAACGAAACTCAACTTAAGTTGGTGTGGTATTACAACAATGCTCGTGGTCTACCAGAGAAGAAAAAAATCATTTCGCGTGACCGCGGCTACCATGGTTCAAGTATCGCGTCCGGTTCAATGACAGGTTTGCCGCTGTTCCACGCCCATTTTGATTTACCACTTGAGCGCATCAAACACACCATCGCGCCATATTATTATCGCCGTGAAGACGAGAGTATGTCTGAGCTCGAATTCTCTCAATATTGCGCAGATCAACTCGAAGCGATGATCTTGGAAGAAGGCCCAGAAACGGTAGCAGCAATGATTGCAGAACCAGTGCTCGGTACTGGCGGTATTGTGCCACCACCAGCAGGGTACTGGCAGGCGATTCGCAAAGTACTCGACAAATACGATGTACTCTTGATTGCGGATGAAGTGGTGTGTGGCTTTGGTCGCCTCGGCTCCGATTTTGGCTCACTCCACTACGACATGAAACCAGATCTCATCACGGTAGCGAAAGGGTTAACCTCAGCGTATCAACCGCTGTCTGGCGTGATCGTCGGTGAACGAGTTTGGAGTGTGCTAGAAAACGGCACCGACCAATGGGGCGCTATCGGACACGGTTATACCTACTCTGGTCACCCAATGGGAGCGGCAGCTGCGAACTGCAACCTCGATATCATTGAACGTGAAGGCTTAGTGCAAAACGCGGCCGAAGTCGGCGCTTACTTGCAGCAACGTATGGCAGAGACGTTTAACGATCATCCATTAGTCGGTGATACTCGTGGCGTTGGCTTGTTGCATGCGTTGGAGTTTTCTTCAGACAAGCTTCGCCGAGCACACTTTGATCCAAACTTGAAAGTAGGCCCGCAAATCGCGGCGGCCTGTTTAGAGCAAGGCTTAATCGCTCGCGCTATGCCACATGGTGACATCCTCGGTTTTGCTCCACCGCTTATCGCGAATCGCAACGATATAGACACCATTGTCGACAAAGCGCATCAAGCGGTAAACAAAGTGATGGATAACCTCGTCACATCTAAACAGTGGCAGCCATAACCCACCTAGATTTCAGTAATGCTCGCGGGCTTTGGAGAAGGCCCGCTTTGCACTTTCCATTAAAGAGATAACAAGCCAACCAAACATTTTAGACCCATAGAAAGCACTATTATTTACTACAAGTGGCAATAGTGGGTAAAATGCCCAAAATTGCGCACTAACTGGATAAAACATGGCAAAACTTACCCTTCAAGAA
This sequence comes from Vibrio sp. 2134-1, assembly GCF_033339495.1. Taxonomy (NCBI): domain Bacteria; kingdom Pseudomonadati; phylum Pseudomonadota; class Gammaproteobacteria; order Vibrionales; family Vibrionaceae; genus Vibrio; species Vibrio sp. 2134-1. The sequence continues at coordinate 115,150 of NZ_JAWOUS010000012.1, read as the reverse complement.
CAAATGCTGAAAGCTGGCTTAGTTAATGAAAAGAAACTAAAGAAAGCGAAGAAAGGCTCTAAAAAATCACGCGTTCAAGCACGCGAAGTAAAAGCGGCGGTTGAAGAGAATAAACGCCAACAGTTAGAGCGTGATAAACAATTGAGCGAGCAACAAAATGCTGAGCGATTAAATAAAGAGATCAAAGCGCAGATCAATCAATTGATTGAGATGAACAAGATCGACTTAAAAGATGGCGACATCAAATACAACTTCACTCACGGTACGCTAGTGAAATCACTTTATGTAGATTCACTTATCCGCGAGCAGTTGATCAAAGGTATTTTGGCAATCGCAATTGTTGGTGAAAGCTATGTTGTCATTCCACGTGGAGTAGCAAATAAAATTGCTCAACGTGATGAGTCCGTCATCATCGAACAAAAAGAACCTGAATCGGACATTCCAGCAGAAGACGATCCATACGCAGATTTCGTCGTGCCTGACGATTTGATGTGGTAACAATAAATTAATCGATGCATTAACGAAAAGAGCCGCTGATGTAACATCAGCGGCTTTTTTTATAGAAAAATAATCTACAGAGATGATGTGTTGTTATTGCTTACTTAGTAGCAAATTCGCCCCTGATGCGGCTAAAAACAACGAACATCCGCGATTGAAACGTTTCGCCATTTTTGGATTTGAAAACCAGTGTCTCAAGTACAAACCAAAGATGGCATAAATTGAAATGGCGACCATTTCTAATATCAAAAACGTCGAGCCAAGGGCAAAAAACTGCTCTTGAACGTTGGCACTGGCATCAACAAATTGCGGCAAGAATGCAGTAAAAATAAGAATCGCTTTCGGGTTGCCAGCAGCAAGCGTAAATTCTTGCTTCGCAAGTCCTGCGTAGTTGCGCGAATTGTCTAAGTCAGAGATCGGGCTGGACTCTGAGCGCCAAAGGTTAAACGCAATCCACAGTAGATACAGCGCCCCTACCAGCTTTATTGCCAAAAATAGCATTTCTGACGTATACAAAATCACAGCCAGACCTGATGCAGACAACGCAATCATCGCTGAAAAAGCAGCAATTCTGCCTAAACTGGCCGTAAACGCGGCCCTAAAGCCGTAACAACGAGCATTATTCATTGCCAATAAATTGTTTGGGCCTGGAGCCATATTTAGAGCAAAGCAAGCAGGAATAAAAAGGAGAAGCTGCCAAATATCCATAATAAAATGGTCTTAGTGAGTGATTTTGATCGGTACCCTAACATCTGTTAATAAAGTGAGTAAACCACAAACCGATCTTAAAGCAACTCAGCATCAAATCGTGCCGTGCGAGCTTGAACTAACGTGCAGTTCGTTTCAGCCATCAGCTCCGCTAAGGTGATGTTTGGGTTTTGTCTCACCAAACGTATCAACTTCACGTCCAAAGGTTCCAATTTGTCTTGGTGAGCAAGTAGAGCTTGTTCGATTTTGTTGATCGCAAATCGCATCGTCTCTGCTTCTTCGTTTTTGAGATGCTCTAAAAACGCTTTTACATCCAAAGCCTCGCCCGAGATTTGCCAGTGACGAGATCGTCTAATTCGCTTAAGATCGCACTGTTTTTCTGCTGCGAGTGTTTTCGCTCGCTTGGCATGGTCGCCCCCAATACGGTGAATCAAGGATGGGAGCGAAATCGTAATCTTCGTCTCTTTCATGGCCTTTTCTTTCATCGTCTTAGCCCTCAACCACCGACACATTCTCGCCAACCCAAGCCAACAACTGTTTTGCCGCTTTGGATAACACCTGATTTTGACGCACGATGTAGCCGAAATCAGTGTTTGGAAAACTTGGCAAAGGCGTAACTTCACGAGAAAGCTTTAATCTCGGATCGAGCGAGAAATCCGGCACAATAGCAGTCCCAAACCCCGCTTCCGCCCAGTCGATTTGTGCTTCTACACTGCCCACTTCCATCACGCGATGCTTAGGCAGATTTAGCTCAGGTAAAGACGCATCAATCAGCTCTCGGGTTCGAGTATCGTGCCCTAGCAGGATTAGCGTCTGGCTCTCTTTTCGATTGTCTTGCCACTCAAAAATGTTATCGCCAAACGCACACCAGTGAATTTGCGTGAGAGGCGTGAAATGCAGCGGTTGACTCTCTTTTTGTGCGATAACAAAGCCGATATCGGCACGCGCACTTTTCACCAAATCCACCGCTTGAGAAGATGTGGTGTTGAACAATGCCAAGTCGATCCCCGGATATTCACTTTTGAATTGCTGAAATGGTTTGATAAGCAGTAAACGTGAAACAATATCGCTCGCCGCAATAGAAAGCGTCCCCTGCGTAAGATCGTTGATGGCATTGAGATCTGACTGACAAATTTGCAGCTCATTGAGCATCCGCTGCGCCGTAGCTAACAAACGCTTCCCCGCTTGCGTCAACTGCACGGGATTTCGCTCAATCAATTTCGTGCGCGTGGCTTGCTCCAACTGCTTGATATGCAAACTTACGTTCGGCTGCGTCATGTGCAGTTCCGTCGCTGTTTTACCAAAGTGTTTTACCTCTGCAAGAGTGACGAAGGTTCGCAGCCAGTTCAAATCTAACATTGCCAATTCCGATATGAGATTCTTATCAAGTTAATGAGTATAATTAATTTCTCTTATTATGGCGAACGTCTTAAGATTTTTGCATCTGTTTTTGGAGATTAAATTATGTCGTCTATCGTTGTTGTGGGTGCAAACTGGGGTGATGAAGGCAAAGGCCGCATCGTTGACTTTTTGGCAGAGCAAGCTTCTGCGAGCATTCGTTTCCAAGGTGGTAACAACGCGGGTCACACCGTGGTTAACGATCTAGGTACGTTTAAGCTGCACCAGCTACCAAGTGGCGTATTCAACCCAGACTGTTTGGCAGTGTTAGGTCCGGGTATGGTCATCAGCCCTGCGTTGCTGTCTCAGGAGATTGCGGAAGTTGAAGAAGCGGGCGTAAAAGTGAATATGTGCATCTCTGATCGCGCAACACTGTGTCTACCTCTACACGCACTAGAAGATACGCTAGAAGAACAACGTTTAGGCGACAAAGCATACGGTTCAACTCGTCAAGGTATTGCACCTGCGTATGGTGACCGCGTAATGAAGAAAGGCATCCTAGTTGGTTGGTTGAAGCAACCAGAAGTATTGGTTGAACGCCTTCAATTCATGATGGATTGGAAACTGCCGCAACTGCGTGCACTTTACCCGACGTTCGAGTTTGAACAAACCGCTGAAGAACTGGCGAACTGGCTGCTAGAAGTCTCTGCACCTTGGCGCGATTCAATTTGCAACGTAACGCTTCCTCTAAAAGAACTACAAGCGAAAGACAAAACTCTATTGTTCGAAGCGCAGCTTGGCGCGGGTCGTGACCTTGTTTACGGTGAGTACCCTTGGACAACATCTTCTAACGTTGTATCAATGTACGCGGGTATCGGTAGTGGCCTTCCGGCACTTCGTCCTGAACGCGTTATTGCGGTTGCAAAAGCATTCAGCTCATCAGTAGGTACTGGTACGTTGATCACTGCAATGGAAGAGCAAGACGCTTTCCGCGAACTTGCTGGCGAGTTCGGTGCAACTACGGGTCGTCCACGCGACATGGGCTACTTCGACGCAGTCGCTACGAAGAATGGCGTTGAACTGCAAGCCGCAACTGAAATTGCACTAACGAAAGTAGACTGTTTGACTGGCCTTAACGATCTGAAAATCTGTGTTGGCTACGAAGGCGACCACAGCAAAAACCCAATCTGGCCTCAAACTGCCTCTCTTGCGCCAATCTACGAGAAGATGGAAAGCTGGAGCGAGGACATCACAGGTTGTCGTAAGTTTGAAGAGCTTCCAGTAGCAGCACAGAAATACGTTCTACGCATTGAGGAACTCATGGGCGTACCAGTAAAAATGGTGTCTGTGGGTCCTGGTCGTGAACAAATGATTATGCGATAAGATGTGAATTAACACATCATTGGCAAGCGGCTTTTATCTGTTCCGGGGTAAAGCCGCTTTTTTTTACACTGTAAACTTTGGAAAATTGCACGGCTGAATTCATGTTTAATAACCTCATCACGAGACTCCTACCTCCTTTATTTATAAATCAATAAATTATAGGACTTAACACGTTGTGCACGTTACTAGCACATCTCACTTGTTAAAGAAGCACGTCAATTAGGTTAACTGGTTGATTTGATATTCTTTAAGTGATTAGTTGATCACGATCTTCATCTGCAATTTGTTGAACTAGTACTCAAAAAATCTAACCCGCTGTTTTTAGGATAGATGAGTTCCCCAACATCCAACCTAACAGCAGGTGATTCCCATGACGAAAAATCTTTTCCGCCTCAGTACGATAACCCTTGGTTTGTGCCTTAGTTCTTTGTCTTTCGCGCAATCCGATCTTCCGAACATTAAAATTCTTGCCACTGGCGGCACCATAGCAGGCGCAGGTCAATCTGCAACAGAATCAAACTACACAGCAGGTAAAGTCGGCGTTGAATCATTGATTTCTGCGGTGCCGAGTATGACCAAGATTGCCGATATTTCTGGAGAGCAAGTGGTCAGTATCGGTTCACAAGATATGAATGATGAAGTGTGGCTAAAATTATCGAAAAGAGTTAATGAGCTACTCGCTCAAGATGATGTTGACGGCATCGTCATTACTCATGGTACGGATACGTTAGAGGAAACCGCTTACTTCCTTGATCTGACCGTCAAGAGCAAAAAGCCTGTCGTGATCGTCGGTGCAATGCGTCCTTCCACCGCAATGAGTGCTGATGGACCAGTCAACTTATACAATGCAGTCGTAACAGCCACCGATGAAGATTCAGAAGGACGTGGCGTGCTAGTCGCAATGAATGACACGATTTTCGATGCGCGAGATGTGACAAAAACCAATACAACCTCCGTCAGCACTTTCCAGTCACCCAACTTTGGTGCTATCGGCTACATTCATAATAGCGATGCCAAATATCAACGAAGCCCAGAGCGTAAACATACGACAGAAACCCCATTCGATGTATCAAAGCTTACTAAGTTGCCTAAGGTCGGTATTGTTTATAACTATGCAAATGCCTCCAATTTGCCAGTGAAAGCCTTTGTGGATGCGAAGTTTGACGGCATCGTAAGTGCTGGTGTCGGTAATGGTAACTTGTACCACACTGTGTTTGATGAGCTAGAGAAAGCGAGTAAAGATGGCGTTGTTGTTGTAAGAAGCTCCCGAACGCCTAGCGGCTCAACCACTTTGGATGCTGAAATTGATGACGAAAAATATGGCTTTGTTGCCGCTGGTACATTGAACCCGCAAAAAGCACGTATCTTACTGATGCTGTCACTGACTCAGACCAAAAACTATCAAGACATCCAAAAGATGTTCCAATACTATTAATTCTGTCTAAGGTTCATTTGATAGAGGAGGTACACACCTTACCTCCTCTTACACATAGCGACATGAGCGTCTCTTGTTAGCCAAACAAGCGACGCTTCATTCCTGCTTTTTCCAGAATACGCGTAGTAATTTCCTCAACAGACAGAGAGGACGTATTGATATATGGGATCGCCTCTCTTCTAAACAACGCCTCAACAGTGTCTAGCTCCAGCTTGCACTGCTCTGTGCTAGCGTAATCACTTCCAGACAAACGATTTTCACGGATTTCAGTCAAGCGCTCGGGATCGATAGTCAGCCCAAACAACTTATGACGATGGATCTCAAACTCAGGCAACAAACGCATCATCTTCACATCTTCCGCAATGAACGGATAGTTCACAACACGTAAACCAAATTGCATCGCCATGTACAAGCTAGTCGGCGTTTTTCCGCTGCGCGATACTCCCAGCAGGATAATATCGGCTTGTTCCAACCCTTTTAGCGTGATGCCATCATCATGCGCCAATGTGTATTCAATAGCCGCAATACGGTCAAAATAGGTGTCGGAATCTTTCCCCACACTGCGAGAACGCTGCAACTTAGGCTTTGGTGCCATCTGAATGTCGTCTTGCACTTTCTGCACAATACTCTCCAACACATCGTAACTGTATGCCGGCGCTTCAAGCAGCATTTCACGTACTTCTGGAACGACAATTGAGAAAAAGACCAGAGGTTTGACGCCATTGCGCTGGTAGGAAGTTTCAATTTCTTTGACTACGTCAGTAGCTTTGTCCTGGCTTTCTACAAACGGAAAGGTTTTTTCGTTAGGAATGAACGGAAATTGACCGAGAACAACATGCCCTAATGTCTCACATGTTATCGCCGTACCGTCAGAAACATAGAATACATCACGACTTTGGTTATTTATTTGCATTTCTGTTTAATTTTTCAAAATCTTTTGAGTAGGATGGTACACATAATATTAATAAATCAGTTTGGCTTTCAGTTAGGTTCACCACAGCTTTAAAAATTCTTTTGAATTTTTTTCAGCCAGAACGTAATCGTTTGCCTTTGATATCAATCTAAATGAAGCAATGTATGGTCAACGTGTAATAACAGCCAACATGCGATTGTTTAGATCGATTTAAGTCCCCCTACTAAGCTGCAATGTTTCTGGAGAAAGACATGCAAAAGAACACCCTCTGGTTCAATGGCCTATCCATGGATGATGTCGACAAAGTCGGCGGTAAGAATGCTTCACTTGGCGAAATGGTTTCTAACCTAGCAAACGCAGGCGTTTCTGTACCAAATGGTTTTGCGACAACCTCATACGCGTTTAACCAATTCCTTGACCACGAAGGTTTGGATGAGCGTATTCACCAATTACTCGATGAACTAGACGTTGAAGATGTAGAAGCTCTGCGTAAGACAGGTGCAAACATTCGTCAATGGGTATTAGAGGCCCCTTTTCCTGCGGACCTTGAACAAGAAATTCGTGAAAATTACCAAGAACTGATCGAAGGCAATCCTGAGCTTTCAGTCGCAGTTCGTTCATCTGCTACGGCAGAAGACCTACCTGATGCTTCTTTTGCTGGTCAGCAAGAAACGTTTTTGAACGTGAAAGGCATCGACGCAGTACTAGAAGCAACTAAGCACGTTTACGCTTCTCTATTTAACGACCGTGCGATTTCTTACCGCGTTCACCAAGGGTTCGACCACCGTGGCATCTCGCTATCTGCGGGTATCCAACGTATGGTGCGTTCAGATAAAGCCTCGTCGGGTGTTATGTTTACACTAGACACTGAATCGGGTTTCGACCAAGTTGTCTTCATCACCTCTTCATGGGGTCTAGGCGAGATGGTCGTTCAAGGTGCAGTAAACCCTGACGAGTTCTACGTTCACAAGCCAATGCTTGAAGCAGGCGAACACCCAATCGTTAAGAAAACATTTGGTTCTAAGTTGATCAAAATGATCTACTCAGATAACCAAGAAATCGGCAAACAAGTTGATATCGTTGATACTTCTGATGAAGAGCGCAACACGTTCTCATTGAACGACGACGAGATCAAAGAGCTCGCAAAACAAGCAATGATCATCGAAAAGCACTATCAGCGTCCAATGGACATTGAATGGGCAAAAGATGGTATTGATGGCAAGCTGTACATTGTTCAAGCGCGTCCTGAAACCGTATGTTCACAAACGGAACAAAACGTGATTGAGCGCTACGAGCTACAAAACAAAGCGGATGTTTTGGTTGAAGGTCGTGCAATCGGTCAGCGCATCGGTAAAGGCGTGGTTCGCTTGGTTGACTCTCTGGACCAAATGTCTTTAGTCCAAGAAGGTGACGTGCTAGTTACAGACATGACTGACCCAGATTGGGAACCAGTGATGAAAAAAGCATCTGCAATCGTAACCAACCGTGGTGGCCGTACTTGCCACGCTGCCATCATCGCTCGTGAGCTTGGTATTCCTGCAATCGTTGGCTGTGGCGATGCGACAAGCAAGTTAACCGATGGTGCAACCGTGACCGTATCTTGTTCAGAAGGTGAAACGGGCTATGTTTACCAAGGTGAACTTGAGTTTGATGTAAAACGCTCTTCTGTTGATGAACTGCCACTGCTACCAACAAAAGTGATGATGAACGTGGGTAACCCTGATCGTGCGTTTGACTTCGCACAAATTCCAAATGAAGGTGTTGGTCTTGCTCGTCTTGAATTCATCATCAATAAGATGATTGGTATCCACCCGAAAGCATTACTTAACTTTGATGCACAAAGCGATGAGCTAAAAGCAGAAATCACTCAGCGTATTCGTGGTTACAAAGATCCTATCGATTTCTACGTAAGCAAACTGACAGAAGGTATCGCAACCATTGCTGCGGCATTTTGGCCGAAACGCGTTATTGTTCGTATGTCTGACTTTAAGTCTAACGAATACAGCAACTTGGTTGGCGGTAAAGCATACGAACCGCATGAAGAAAACCCAATGCTTGGCTTCCGTGGCGCGTCTCGTTACATTTCTCCAGTGTTTGAAGACTGCTTCGAGCTAGAAACTCAAGCAATCAAACGCGTTCGTAACGAAATGGGTCTGAAAAACGTTGAAATCATGATCCCATTTGTGCGTACACCAAGCGAAGCAGCATCAGTGATTGATTTGCTAGCGAAGTTTGATCTGCGCCGTGGCGATCAGGGTCTTAAAGTCATCATGATGTGCGAACTGCCATCCAACGCGGTCCTTGCCGATGAGTTCTTGAAGTACTTTGATGGCTTCTCGATTGGCTCAAACGACATGACTCAGCTAACGCTTGGTCTTGACCGTGACTCTGGCGATGTCGCACATCTATTTGATGAGCGCAACCCAGCGGTTAAGGTGATGCTTCAGATGGCGATTGATGCGGCAACAAAAGCAGGCAAATACGTTGGTATTTGTGGTCAAGGCCCATCAGACCACGACGACTTAGCGGAATGGCTAATGGATCAAGGTATTAGCTCTGTATCACTAAACCCAGATACGGTTATCGATACTTGGTTAAAACTCGGTAAAGTTAGCAGCAAGTAACACACGATAAACTCTAGCCCTCACACTCCCCTTGTGAGGGCTTTGTTATTCACACGTCATTTCACAATCAGTTCGTGATTCCTCTCTCAAGTTCGTCATTTAGTCAATTTCATTATCAAAGTCTGATGACCTAAAATGAATGGTATATCGATAACTCCAGAGAGAATTTGATGAAAAAGCCTATCGCACTCCTTACTACATTGATGCTCCTGGCATCCCCTGCTTATGCCGATTGGGATGAAATTTCCAATAAAATGTCTGAGCTTGGCGACGCAGTTTCTGATACTGCACAAGATGCTTGGGACGACACCAAAGCGTTTTCAAAACAAGCGTGGCAAGATTTCACGAACTGGTCCGAGGAAGCGATCAATACCGCAGGCGAATGGACAGAAGCCAGCATCGAGAAAAGCAAAGAATGGATAGATGCTGCCGACAAAAAAATTGATGAGCTGATGGAAGGCGATACGCCAGAAGAAGCTCGCCAAGCCGTGGACTTAATGGCAGATAGCGCTTTGCTCAAGTTATTTAATGAAAAGCCGGAGGCAAAAGCTATTTACGACAACGCGTACGGCTACGCGGTCTTTGATTCTCGTAAATTATCTTTGCTGTTTCACACCAACTCAGGGTCAGGAGTCGCAGTGAATAAGGAAACAGAAGAACGCACTTATATGAATATGTTTGGTTTGGGCGTTGCACTTGGGGCTGGCGGCAAATTTTACCAACAAGTGGTTCTGTTTGAGAGCAAAGAAGACTTTGATACGTTCGTCAACGAAGGATGGGAGGCCACAAGTGAAGCCTCTGCTGTTGCGGGCGAAGATTCAGAGCAACTTTCAAAACAATTTAACAGCGGCGTCGCCGTCTATCAGTTGAACGCTAAAGGTTTGCTCATCGATGCTAACGTGTCTGGTTCTAAATATTGGGTTAACGAAGAGCTCACTAACTCGCAGTAATGCATAGCAACTAATCGCTTAAATAAAACCGTTGTTATGCACCCTTATCAATAAGTTAACGGGGATATGATTCCTCAAAACTGAGCACTTACGCAACTTTCTCTATGGAAGTCACCAGAAGATGGCGACTTCCCTTTCTCGTTGGATTGCTTTTGGTTATGCTTGCGCAAAACCACCTGCAATTCGGTATCCCATGCCTGACAATAACTTTAATAATCTGCTAGCAGAAGCAATTTCTGCTCTTAACACGCCTAACTTTACTCCTAAACTTATGCGTGTCATTCGCACTCTTTTTCATTTTGATTGCGCAGTTATTTTAGGTTACCGAGAAGGTAAACATCCTATTTATCTCTACGACTCAATTGAGAACGAGCGAGAGTTACTTTTTCAACGCTACCTTACTGACTCATTTCAAAATGACCCTTTTTTTCTCAAACTAAACGAGACAAAGCAACAAGGCGTATTTACGCTCAAAGACGTGGCGCGTAGAGGCGTTGACTTCACCTCATACTGCGAGCAGTTCTATCATCAAACAGGGTGGAAAGACGAGCTTAGCATGCTAGTCGAAGTTGAATCTGGCCGTTGGGTCATGCTGTACTTCGGATATATGACTGATGGAAAATACTTTTCTCAGCAACAAATCAATAAGCTAAAGCCCTATTTCCCGATAATTCAGTCGCTTTGTCAGCAGCATTGGAAACAAACGGAATTTACCTTTTCTGAGCCTGTTTTTGCACAGAGTGCTTATTCTGGCAGTATGCGATTAGCCATTGAGCAAGCTTTAGCAACGTTTGGCGTAGAATCACTCACCCGTCGCGAACAAGAGGTGGCTTCGCTTCTCGCTCAAGGGTTTGACACCAAAGAAATTGCCGCGCGGTTACACTTAGTTCAAGGCACGGTCAAAAATCATCGAAAGCGAATTTACTCGCAATTAAATGTGTCTTCATTGAGTGAGTTATTCCAGCTTTTCCTCAATCACCTCATTCTCCATTCAAGATAAAAACTGTCCCTTAAGGGATATATCGAGAAAAGGTGTCGCGTTTTAGTCTAAATGTAACAACCACTATGACAGACAAAAAGAATGACGACACCATTACTGCAAGATTTACAAGATCGTGGCTTGATTGCACAAGCCAGCGATTTGGAAGAAATTCAGACACTTCTCTCACAGCCACAAACCGTTTACTGCGGCTTCGATCCTACAGCTGGCAGCTTGCATATCGGCCACCTCGTGCCTTTGATTATGCTTAAGCGCTTTCAAGATGCCGGACACCAAACTGTTGCCTTGATTGGCGGTGCAACGGGCATGATTGGCGACCCAAGCTTTAAAGCGACTGAGCGCAGTCTGAACTCAGAGGAAATCGTCTCAGGCTGGGTTAACGATCTTTCTAATCAAATTCAGCAGTTGATGAACCACCAACTGACCAAGCCGATGATCATGGTGAACAACGCTGACTGGATGAAAGCGATCAATGTGATCGACTTCTTCCGCGATGTGGGTAAACACTTCTCGATCAATACTATGGTCAACCGAGAATCGGTAAAACAACGCCTGCAACGACCTGACCAAGGTATCTCCTTCACCGAATTTAGCTACGCCCTACTGCAATCGTACGATTTTGCCGAGCTAAACCGTCGATACGGTTGCCGTTTGCAAATCGGTGGCAATGACCAATGGGGAAACATCGTCAGCGGGATCGATTTAACTCGCCGTCAAAATGGTGAGCAAGTATTTGGCTTAACTCTGCCGCTGATCACCAAATCCGATGGTACCAAATTTGGCAAAACCGAAGGCGGCGCAGTGTGGCTAGATCCTAGCAAGACCTCTCCTTACGCGTTCTACCAGTTCTGGCTTGGCGCAGAAGACGCCGACGTTTACCACTTCTTGCGTTACTACACATTCTTGAGCTGCGAAGAAATTGCCAGCATTGAAGCGCAAGACCAAGCAAGCCAAGGTAAGCCACAAGCACAACGTATTCTCGCTGAAGAAATGACGCGATTTGTTCATGGCGAAGAAGGCCTAGCCAGTGCCGAGCGTATCACTCAAGCTTTATTCAGCGGTAATGTGCAACAACTGAGTTTGGGTGAATTAAAACAGTTGGAGTTGGATGGTTTACCAAGCATTGAGAGCACACAACAAGATTTGGTTGAGCTGTTGATTGAGTCGGGCTTAGCAAGTTCGAAGCGTGTTGCACGCGAACACATCAGCAACAACGCCATCAGTGTAAACGGTGAAAAAGTGGCGGCTGATAACCCGAGTTTAAGCTTCCCACTGTTTGATCAATATTGGTTACTGCAACGCGGTAAAAAGCACTTCTGCCTCGTAAAGCGTGCCGCGTAGCAACACTCGCAGTACAAAGCCTATAAAAAATTCCCCTCACCACTTTCGTGATGAGGGGAATCCAAATTTGAACGATTTTAAGCCTAACAATAGGCAAAGACGTTGCTTATTGCGTTCTTAAACGTTGCCAGTACTTTTCGTAAATCGCTAACGTTTCTGCGCCAACATCATTAATAAACTCGCCTTTTTTCATGTCTTCTGATGAAGGGAAAATAGTACGGTTATTTTTCAACTCTTCTGGCAATTTGTCACGCCCAGCGTTCGTTGCCGAGGCATAACCCAAACTGGTCACGATTTCCGCTTGGTTCTCTGATTGGTACATGAAGTTAATAAATTTATGCGCCAATGCTTTGTTTTTACTGCCAGACGGAATAGTGAAGTTGTCCATCCACAATACCGCGCCCTCTTCCGGCATCACGAACTTCAGCTCAGGCATTTCAACCTGTCCTTGGAATGCGTTGCCGTTCCATTGCATGCCGACCGATGTTTCACCGGACACGTAAGGGACTTGCGGCGCATCTGAGTTGTACAGTAATACGTTGTTTTTCAGCGCTACTAGAGAATCAAAAGCCTGCTCGATTTCAGCTTCGTCTTTTGTATTCACGCTATGGCCATTTTTCTTCAGCGCCATACCGAACACGTCGCGGACGTCATCAATCAACATGACTTGTTGTTCGTATTGAGACTCCCATAAGTCTGCCCATTTCGTCACTGGTTGCTCAACTATGGATTCGTTGTAGCTGATCCCTGTAATGCCCCAAATATAAGGCAGAGAGTAATCATTTTTCGGATCGTGCGCTTGGCCAAGTAAGCCGTCCATTGTGTCTTGCATGTTTGGCACTTGAGCGTGATCTATTTTCGAAAGCAGTCCTTCTCGACCCATTTTTTCAATGAAGTACGCAGAAGCAAAAACCACATCGTAACCAGAACCTTTTAGCAATTTTAGCTTGGTATACATTGATTCATTATTCTCAAAGGTCGAATAATTAATCGTAACGCCTTCTTGTTTTTCAAACGCTTTTAACGATGCTTCCGGCAAATAGCCACCCCATGCATAAACGTTCAACGTTTTGCTATCTGCATGAGCAAACATGCTGAGCACAAGAGCACTCAGCCCCAATCCTTTGATGATTAATTTCATGGTATGCGATCCAACCAGTCCAGCGACGCGCTGGGATTCGGGTGCATAATTAGGTAATTATTACCCAATTGAAAGAAAATTTAATTAATCTTTAACAGCAAAAATATTTATCGAATTTATAAAATTAACGCATGTTTTTAATATCGACTGTGCATACCAAAATGATGAGACATTCCATCTTCCATTCGGCCACCTTTCCAGCCACCAGAGCCGAGTAAATTAAGCACATCTTGAGCGGTATAATCGGCACCAGAAAAGAAATCATGCGCCACGTCTGAGCGTATTGCTTGCAACTCTGGTTGGTTTTCCAAATCAAGATGTTGCGGATCCGCATATAATGCCAACGCAATTTTTTGTTGGCACGCGCTTAACTCGCTGGTGCTCGTCTTTACCTGACCAACCGAAAAGTACTCACGACTGCCGTATCCCACCACCAATCTGGTACTCATTAGTTTAATCACTTTCTTAATGCGACGACGTTGTATAAATCTCAACATGTTTTGTTATTCCTGTATTAAGTTGGCTATGGTCGTATTCTTTTGTTCGAATTAAAACACTCTGTTTTATCCGCGAAATTTCTCTAGCGCTTTTCGCGATGATCGGTTGTATAATACGATCCTGAAATATTTTGTTACGTTACCTCGGTAACCCCTGAGACTGCAACATGAACAACAGCAGATGGGTCGGCTTTATAGGCGGCACGATTGTCTTACTTAGTACCTTTATCCTCTTCGGATCTTCCGTCCACGCTGCTTGGTACCGAATCCCTGCGGAAGCCATTCATGGTATCGCCTTCACTTTGGCTTTTGGTTTAGGGTTAAACAGCCTGCTGGCGTACGCGACGGCAGTGATTACTCTTGCTGCACTATTCTACATTGGCTTTGTCGTTAGCTATCGGGTCCATCAGAAACTTAAATAAACTTCTGTCTCAACCTGAGCTTAATAACGGATACTTGGTAACTAAAAAGGGAGCAAACGCTCCCTTTTTAGTTATCAGCATGTAGATGTTCTATGCCCGCTTTAATCATTAAGGTGGCATACCCTCAACGACTGCTGCATACCTGAAACATCATCACCTAAATACTCAACCGTCATTGGAACCTTGGCCAACAGAGTAAAACTAGAGTCACTGAACCTTCCATCAGCATCACTCTCCAAATGAACAAAAAACGCAGGCTTATCCGCAATCAATGTAATTTTCCTCCCTTCAATAGAGACACCTATATTGGCTTTCGCTATCGGCAAGGTTTTTAGCTCGTGAGTACTAAACCATGTGTTGCTTATTCTGTCTTCACCGATTTGCGCTTCAACATAGAAGAAGCCTGACGTAAGTTCATCCTTCTCGATCGATTCATCCAATTGCCACAAAATCGTATTGCTGTCTGCTATGACTGTTTGTTCTAAGCTCCAACATTGCTTTTCTTCCCCTTGCCAATCTACCCACTTAAGCAGTGCGTTGACGCTTGCGGATTCTTTGGCATCATTGAGCAAATGTAGGCTCAACTTGCCTGTATGCTCGGAAAATACCAAATACTGTGGCGCAAAAAATCGCTTCGCATGGTAGTGCAACTGCTTCCATCGACCACTGTATTCCAAACTAGACCAAGAACTGACAGGCCAATTGTCGTTGAGTTGCCAGTACAGCATGCCGCGACAAACTGGAGAAATGGCACGCCAATGATCGCATGCAGTTTTGATCGCGATTGCCTGCTGAACTTGACTTAAATACAGCATGCTCTCGAATCCAGAGGGAAAACGAAAATAGCGCGTGAACATCTCTGTGATAATACTATTACCTCGAGGGTTCTTCTGATGTTGTTCGAAAGTTGGGGATGTAATATTCCAGTCTTGCTCAGGGACAAACCGCTTAACTTCAGCAAAAGATGGCCAAGATTGAAAACCAAACTCAGAGCAAAAACGAGGATTCACGTCAAGGTAGGCACTGAATGATTTTCCTGAATGCCAAACGTCCCAAAAGTGCATATCGCCTTTACTATCATCATGCCACGCATCACCGAAATCCAGTTCACCATTACATGGGGAACTTGGCCAGAAACGGCGAGTGCTATCTTGCTCGGTAATCTCCTTCTCAATCATGCGGTTGAGGCGATCGTAGTTAACCGTGTATTTGACTTTACTGCGCTTAGATTCGTCATACCAACCAATAGCTCCAATCACTTCATTGTCACCACACCAAAGTGCGATTGATGGGTGCTCCTTGAGCCTCGGGATTTGGAATCTAAGTTCTTCTTCTACCTCTTTTAAAAACTCGTCGTTTGATGGGTACAACGAGCAGGCGAACATCATGTCTTGCCACACCAACAAGCCAAGTTCATCACAAAGGTTATAAAAGATTTCACTCTCGTACTGACCACCGCCCCATACGCGAATCATGTTCATGTTGGCGTCAACCGCACTTTGCAAAAGGTTGCGATAACGTGTTTCGCACTCTCGCCCCGGCATTGCGTCAATAGGGATCCAGTTGGCACCTTTAGCATTAATCGGTACGCCATTGACGATAAATTCCATTGCAGAGCCGTGCTCATCAGCTTGGTTATTTAGGGTTAACTGACGCAAACCAATGTTGTGCGTTAACTTTTGCTCTCTGCAAGAAATGGTAATGGGATAGAGATACGCTTCGCCATAACCCGATGGCCACCAGCGTTGAGGCTCCAAAATGTGGAACTGGCAATGATAGTGACCACTTCCTTTTGTTTGAATACATTGACGCTCACCATTAAATTCAACAATCATTTCATGGCGTTGACTGTCCGTTTCCACTTCAACTACTACATCAAGAAACACACTCCCATCGGCTTGCCATTGCTGCTCTGTCGAGAAGCCTTTGAGCCAAAGCTCATTCACAATGTCGATTTGAATGGGGTCGTAAATACCCGATACCATCAAGCAAATGCCCCAGTCCCATCCGGAATGGCATTGTGTTTTGCGGATCAAGTTCATGTGTGGAATTTGGTTGTTGCCCATTGCCGATGGAATAGGAAATGGCAGTTTTTTTGCTCTTGCGATACCTTCTAAATCCGCCCGAGCAAACTCAATCCGAATCGTGTTAGTACCTTGCTTTAAATGCGGTTTAATATCCACACGTTGCTGGGTAAACATGTTGCTGCACGTTAGTGCTAGCTCACCATTAACATAGAAGGTTGCCAATGTATCGACACGAGTTAGCGTCATCCAAATTTGCTTGGCAGACAACGTAAACGCGTCGACTTCAAACTCACGTGAGATATGCCACTCACACTCTTCAATCCATCGAACTTTGTTTTCATTATCGGCAAAATAAGGATCTGGAATCTGCTCTGCTTGTAAAAGCGCCGACACATTATCGCCCGGAATAAACATTGGAATTTCAAGATTGGGACGCTGTGGCGAGGTAAGCATCCACTGCCCGTTAAGTTCGAAGTGAGCCATCGAGTGAAACCTTAGCTTGGGAAAAACATGTTTTCTCAATGTAATCCTGATAATCCCATGCAAAAATAAGGGAAATGTTAATTACATACGAAATGCGGTGCATTTCACGTAAAAACTCTTTCTTTTGATCTCTACCCAAAAATCAGCAACTTGGCTAACCTGTTAAAAATTAATCGAAATCTAAGGTTATATTTGCAACTTCGACATGTTAACATCATCGGCTTTTTGAACATCCTCACACTTTTCGTTGAAACGATGTGAGGGGAAATGCACGGCTTCATAGCCCTAAAAAGCGAAGTAATTATGTCAAATATGACGAATGCCGCCTCCCACACAGCGCCTATTCAGGATGCTGACTATTCTGCTATTCATCCCCCATCTTTACTCAAGCGCCTCGAACTCACCAATCCTGTCTTTTGGTTAAGTGGTAGCTTCCTCACTCTATTCGTTTTACTTGCTCTAACGAATACCGACTCTCTAACCGCAATGGTTAACACCGGCTTCGGCTTTGCTACTAAATATTTCGGAGCTTACTGGCAAGTACTGCTTCTTCTGAATTTCCTAATTGGTTTGGCTCTTGCGTTTGGTCGCACTGGTTATGTGCGCCTAGGTGGTCTAGCGAAACCTGATATTGATAACTTTAAGTGGTTG
Organism: Vibrio sp. 2134-1; assembly: GCF_033339495.1. Taxonomy (NCBI): domain Bacteria; kingdom Pseudomonadati; phylum Pseudomonadota; class Gammaproteobacteria; order Vibrionales; family Vibrionaceae; genus Vibrio; species Vibrio sp. 2134-1. The sequence goes on along the minus strand of NZ_JAWOUS010000012.1, from coordinate 97,739 downwards.
TCAATCGTACTCTGTACTCTACTTGCAGGTGGTGGTGTATTCTGGGCTGCTGCTGAGCCTATCGCCCACTTTGTGACTGCTCCGCCTCTATACGGGGAAGCCTCACCGAAAACTGCCGCAATCAATGCCCTATCTCAGTCTTTTATGCACTGGGGCTTCTTAGCTTGGGCGATCCTTGGTGGTCTATCTTCCATTGTCTTAATGCACTTGCATTACGATAAAGGCCTGCCTCTTAAGCCGCGTACTCTGCTTTACCCTGTGTTTGGTGATAAAGCCATTAAAGGCTGGATTGGTGATGTTGCTGACGCATGTAGCATCATTGCCGTAGCGGCAGGAACCATCGGTCCTATCGGCTTCTTAGGTTTACAAATTAGCTACGCGCTAAATTCATTGTTTGGCCTGCCAGATACGTTCGTAACGCAAAGTATGGTTATTATGGCGGCGATCCTGATGTATACCCTTTCTGCACTAAGCGGTTTGAGCAAGGGTATTCAAATCGTCAGTCGTTACAACATCATTTTGTCTGTACTGTTAATTGGTTACATCCTGTTCTTCGGGCCGACAAGCTTTATCGTTGATGGCTACGTGCAAGGCGTTGGTCGTATGGTGGATAACTTCTTCCCTATGGCACTTTACCGTGGTGATACAGGCTGGCTAAGCTGGTGGACAGTATTCTTCTGGGGTTGGTTTATCGGTTATGGCCCAATGATGGCGATCTTTATTGCTCGTATCTCTCGTGGTCGTACAATTCGCCAATTAATCATGTCTATTAGCATCGCGGCACCGCTGATTACTTGCTTCTGGTTTAGTATCGTTGGTGGCAGTGGCCTTGCGTTTGAACTTGATAACCCTGGTTTGATTTCATCTGCGTTTGAAGGCTTTAACTTGCCCGCAGCACTGCTAGCGATTACTGGTGAATTACCTTACCCAATGATCATTTCGGTTCTGTTCCTGATCTTAACGACAACATTTATCGTGACGACAGGTGACTCGATGACTTACACAATCAGTGTAGTGATGACGGGCTCAACAGAACCAAACGCAGTGATTCGCTCGTTCTGGGGGCTGATTATGGGTATTGTCGCTATTGCGCTTATCTCAATGGGCTCTGGTGGTATTTCTGCATTGCAGTCTTTCATTGTAATTACTGCCGTGCCTGTGTCTTTCATTTTGCTGCCAAGCATTTGGAAAGCACCCGGCATTGCAAGCAGAATGGCGAAAGAGCAAGGCCTCGTTTAAAGCGCCTTCCTACCAATATGCGAAAAAGAGCCCTTAATTGGGCTCTTTTTAATTCTGCGCTTTATCCTACGCTATCAATACGAATCATCACTGCGTCTGGACGCCAATACTCGAATTCGCAGTCCATTAAATGCCCATCTTGTTTGTAGTTTACCCGCCGAATTTTCAGAACGGGTTGTCCTTCAGCTAGGTTCAACGCCTTAGCGACATGAGCAGGAGCTGACGTGGGAATCACATCAAAACGAGAGCGCTTTGTCTCGTAACCATACTTCTCACGATAAATGCCCGTCAGGGACATGGTGAGGTTCTCAGACAATATCCCCTCAAACAGTGCCGCTTTGAGCACGTTCTCAACAAACAATACCGCTCGCCCATCAATAAAACGTAACCGTTCAATTACATAAATTGGGGTAATTCGCTCCACCTCTAACGATTTGGCATACTCACCTGCGGCCATTTCACTTCGCACGTTGAGTAACTTAGTTTCTGCAATACGATGCTGCTCTCGAATCATTTGATGGAAGTGAGAACGAGACAACGGGTTGTAACAGATACGCTCAGGAGATACATACCAACCCCGGCGCTCTTCTCGATAAATAAGACCTTCCGTTTCTAAAGACACCAACGCATCTTTGATAGTGATTCGAGTCGTAGAAAACAGCTCACTGAGCTCTCTCTCTGACGGCAGTTTTTGTCCTTCCGACATGATGCCGGAAAGAATCTGCTGTTTTAAGCTGCTTCTAATTTTTCCTAATTGGGTACCAAATTGTCCGGTGCCTGTCGCTCTCATTCTGATCTAGTCCAACGATAATTTGACGAATAACATAAGGCGTTTACGTAACAAAAATATGACATTAATCAACAGAACACATACTGAACGTATGAAATATAAGTGCCATATAAAATCAGCAAAACTGTCAAATTACTTGCGCTAAATCGTCACATTCCATCCATAGCATACAAAGCGAACTTACTGACCTAGTCCAGAAGGATGGAGACAATGAAAACTTTGCTAAGTCGTTCAATTACCGCACCAGCGGCAATCATTGCGGTAACGCTCGCTACGCCAACAGTAGCGAAAGAAGCCGATATTGAATCTTTGGTAGCAGCAGCACAAAAAGAAGGGGCGGTTTACAGTGTGGGTATGCCTGACAGTTGGGCAAACTGGAAAGACACTTGGGCTGATTTAAAGTCAAATTACAACCTTAAGCACCAAGACACGGATATGAGCTCGGCTCAAGAAATCGCAAAATTCGAAGCTGAGAAGAAAAACGCGACCGCAGACATTGGTGACGTAGGCTTTGCCTTTGCACGTGTAGCGGTAAAAAAAGGCGTCACTCAGCCATATAAACCAACAACTTGGAATGACATCCCAGATTGGGCAAAAGACGAAGATGGTCATTGGGCACTTGCCTACACTGGCACTATTTCTTTTATCTCCAACAATTACCTCGTAAAAGACGCGCCAAAAACGTGGGATGACCTATTAAAAGGCGACTACAAAGTGACCGTAGGTGACGTAGGCGTAGCAGCACAGGCAAACAACGCGGTTCTCGCCGCAGCGTTCGCCAACGGTGGGGACGAATCCAACCTCAAGCCTGCGCTCAAATTCTTTTCTGAACTCGCGAAGCAAGGTCGTCTTTCATTTACCGATCCGAACATCGCCAACCTAGAAAAAGGCGAAGTTGAAGTGGCGATCATGTGGGACTTCAATGCATTGAACTACCGCGACAAAATTGACCGCGACCGCTTTACAGTGAGCATTCCTCAAGATGGCTCTGTGATTTCTGGTTATACAACCATAATCAATAAATACGCGAAGAACCCTAATGCAGCAAAGCTTGCTCGTGAATACATCTTCAGCGATCAAGGGCAAATCAACTTAGCAGAAGGTTATGCGCGTCCAATCCGCACCAACATCACACTGCCTCAAGCAGTGCAAGACAAGCTAATTGCTAATGACCAATACAGCAATGTTCACCCAGTGACTGACTTCTCAGCTTGGGAAAAGTCCGCACGTAAGCTGCCACGTCAATGGCAAGAAAGTGTCTTAATCCACCAGCAATAAGAGTAAGTCGTTATGAGCAATAAGGTCATCCTTGTTGTTCTAGATGGACTGAACTATCAGGTAGCCCGTGATTGCATGGGCTACCTCAATGGTCTTCTAGAACAAAGTCGTTCCCAACAAGAAACTCGCGCAACGCTTTATCCTGTGCAGTGTGAGCTGCCCTCTATGTCTCGCCCACTTTATGAGTGCATTTTAACGGGCGTTCGCCCTGTAGAAAGCGGCATCGTAAACAACAATATCGTTCGTCTATCCAAACACGATTCCATTTTCAGTTTGGCAAAAGCCCAAGGAAAAGTGACCGCTGCGGCTGCCTACCACTGGGTAAGTGAGCTTTATAATCGCGCGCCATTTGAACCTGTTCGCGATCGTTTCACGCATGATGAAACCCTGAATATCCAGCACGGCTGCTTTTACCATTGGGATCATTATCCTGATGAAGCCTTGTTCCTGGACGCAGAGTATTTACGTCGAAACTATCAACCTGATTTCTTATTGATCCATCCGATGAATATCGACGATACAGGACATAAGTTTGGCCTAGACTCTCGCCAATACCGCAATTGTGTGCGAGGTGCAGACATTATTCTTTCCAACTACATCGATCAATGGCTTGCTGATGGGTATCAAATCATTGTGACCAGCGATCATGGCATGAACAACGATCTTTCTCACGGTGGGATTTTACCTGAAGAGCGAGAAGTTCCCCTGTTTGTCATTGGTGATAAGTTTACCCATCAAGATTGTCATATTAAGCAAACTGATATTTGTGGCACCGTTTGTCAATTGCTAAACCTTGACCACACGAAGCCATACACTCAGGAATTGTTAGCACTATGAGAAGTTCAGTCCTCTCCCCTAGCTCTAGCGAATCACGCTCAAATTTGGCAAGTACTTGGTTAAAGCGCTTTAAGCCTGCCATTTGGTTGGCGCCTTTCGCGCTGTTTTTCTACCTATTTCAACTCGCACCGATGATTTGGGTACTGTTAAACAGCTTTATCTACGATGGCGAGTTTGCCTTCGATAACTACATTGAAGTGCTCGACTCCGCCTTTATGATGCAGGCGTTTGGCAACAGTTTGTGGTTAGCTGTGTGGTCGAGCATTTTTGGCTTAGCCATTGCGACTCTGTTGGTCTCTTCTCTACGCAGAGTCGATTCTAAAGTCCGCGACGGTGTGATTGCGTTTACGAACATGAGCAGCAACTTTGCAGGCGTACCTCTGTCATTCGCTTTTATTATTATTTTGGGCACCAATGGGGCGATTACCCTTTTGCTCAAGCAGTATGGCTTACTCGGTGATTTCGACCTTTATGGTAAATGGGGCCTGCTGGCCATTTACATCTACTTCCAAATCCCGCTGGCGGTGTTGTTGCTCTACCCTGCGTTCGACGCGTTGAGTGATGATTGGCAAGCAGCAGCTGCGCTACTGGGAGCCAAAACATCACAGTATTGGGCGAAAATCGCGCTGCCAGTGCTCTCACCAGCCTTATTCGGTACCTTTATTATCTTAATAGCCAACGCAATTGGCGCATATGCGAGTGTTTATGCGCTGACCTCCGGTAACTATAACGTCATCACAATTCGAATTGCGAGTCTGGTATCGGGAGACCTGTTCCTTGAACCTAATCTCGCCGCTGCAATTTCGGTGATTCTAATGGCGTTACTTGCCTTTATCACAGTGATTAACCAATGGCTCATTTCGAAAAGCTATGCAGGTAGGAAGTAGTCATGAACAACGTTAATACTCGATTCCATAAAACGGTGGTTTATTCCATTGTTGGGATCATGCTCATCCCGATTTTAGCGACCTTTGTCTATTCGCTTTCATCACGCTGGGGTGCCACGGTGCTTCCAGATGGTTTCACTTTTGATTGGTACGTTAAATTGCTGACCGACCCACGCTTTTTGCAAGCGTTTGGGCGTTCGCTGTTTATTTGTATTGCTTCGCTAACCCTCAGTGTGCTTCTGGTTCTGCCAGCGATATTCGTGGTGTTTTACTACTTTCCAAGGCTCGACAGGCTCATGAACGTATTGATTTTGCTACCATTCGCTGTACCACCAGTGGTGTCCTCCGTCGGCTTGCTTCAACTTTATGCTGACAGTGAAATCTCCCTTATCGGTACTCCTTGGATTCTAGTAGGTACTTACTTCACCATAGCGTTACCGTTCATGTATCGTGCGATTTCTAATAGCTTCGAAGCAATTAACCTTAACGATTTAATGGACGCTGCACACTTGCTAGGAGCAAGCACAACCAAAGCGTTTTTGATGGTCATTTTACCTAACCTCAAAAAAGGACTGATGGCATCGCTTTTCCTTTCATTTTCATTTCTATTGGGAGAGTTTGTGTTCGCCAATATTTTAGTCGGCACACGTTATGAAACCCTGCAAATCTACTTGTATAACATGCGTCAGACGAGCGGCCACTTTACGTCTGCCTTAGTGATGACCTACTTCCTATTTATTTTTTTACTGACTTGGTTGGCAAGTCGTTTCAGCCGAGGAATCAAACAATGAGCTACGTAACAGCGAAAAATCTGACTAAACGTTTTGGTGATAACACCGTATTTGAGGACATTCACTTTAACATCGAGCAAGGTGAATTCATTACGCTTTTGGGCCCTAGCGGTTGTGGTAAATCGACACTACTTCGCAGCCTTGCTGGGCTTAACCCTGTCGATGGAGGCGAGATTTGGGTAAACGGAGAAGATATCACGCATCAAGTCCCGCAAGAGCGTGGTATTGGGATGGTCTTTCAATCGTATGCGCTGTTTCCCAATATGACCGTCGAAGGCAACATTGCATTTGGCTTAAAAATGAAAAAGCTTGCGAATGATGATATTCGACGTGAAGTGGCTAAAGTCATCAAACTGGTGGATCTGGCAGGTAAAGAAAAACACTATCCGCATCAACTTTCTGGTGGTCAGCGCCAGCGTGTCGCACTCGCTCGAGCGTTGGTGGTGAAACCTCGCATATTATTGCTTGATGAACCACTTTCTGCGCTTGATGCCAAAATCCGCAAACACCTTCGTCAGCAAATCCGAGATATTCAGAAAGAGATGAATCTCACCACTATCTTCGTAACTCATGACCAAGAAGAGGCGATGATTATGTCTGATCGTATCTTCCTAATGAGTAAAGGAGAAATTGTTCAAGCAGGAACACCTGAAGAAATTTATACTCATCCTGCTAACGAGTTTGTGGCCGGTTTCATGGGGCACTACAACCTTGTAGAGGCCAATAAAGCCAAGCAACTCTTCAACATTGATACCGAATGGAAAGTGGCGATTCGCCCAGAGTCTATATATGTAAAAGAGCAAGGTCGTCAATATGATAGCCACATCTCAGCGCCACAAGTAGGTACGATCACCAACCACCAGCTTCTAGGTAATGTTATTCGCTATCAAGTGAACGTTGAAGAGTGTGAGCTCACTGTTGACTTGCTTAACCGCTCTTCAGAACGCTTACTAGCGAATGGCAGCCAACTAGAGCTACTCTTTAACCTAAACGAAATTCAGCCAGTGAGAGCCTAAACATGTCCAAACCTTTGTATGTTTTTGATATGGATGAAACCCTAATAAACGCTGACTGCGCAATGATTTGGAACGAGTTTATGGTTGAGAGAGACATCGCGACTGATCCTTTATTTATTAAGGAAGATCAGCGTCTAATGGCCTTGTACTCTGAAGGCAAAATGGACATGGAAGATTACCTAGCGTTCTCCATGAAGCCACTAGAAAACATGCCGATTGAAGAAGTAAACGCCTTGGTTGAAGAATGTGTTGAAAGCCATATTTTGCCTAAACAGTTCCCTCAAGCCAAAACCCTGATTGAGCAACTGTCTCGTGATGGTATAGATATGGTTATCATCTCTGCCAGCGTCACTTTTTTGGTGGAAGCCGTTGGTCGCCGTCTTAATATTCCAACCGCACTCGGAATTGATTTAATCGAGAAAGACAACTGTTTTACCGCTGAAATCGAGGGTATCCCGAGTTATCGTGAAGGCAAAGTCACGCGATTAAAACAGTGGCTAGAAAATCAGCCTGAGCGTTATTCCGAAATCCATTTCTATACCGATTCAATCAACGATTTACCGCTTTGTGAATACGCGAACTACGCTTATCTGGTAAATCCATGCCCACAACTAAAAGAACACGCCAACAGACCGAATTGGAGTGTGTTAAGTTGGGGGTGATATAGCCTCACAAGACCGTTCTTCCTAAGTAAATACTTTTCTATTTGTTCAAAGAGCAGTTCTTTCTGCTCTTTTTTACTTCTCTTCATCACAAATTAATCACTTGATTAAATACTGATTAATTTTTCACATGTCGCATGAGAAATCAGCGTCTTATAATTAATCAAATGTTTAATATTTTGAGAGAAGATTGTGACGGAAGCGCATCGAAGGGCGGGAAGACCCACAGATAATATCGACGCACGGGAAAAACTGATTTTCCACGCGCGCGAACTCTTCACCATTATGGCTTATGACAAGGTCTCTACTCGCCTAGTCGCGCAGAAAGCAGGCGTGAACGTGGCGATGATTCGTTACTACTTTGGCAACAAAGAAGGCTTGTTCGAGACCATGTTGCGCGAAACACTGTCACCGATGCAAAAGCAGATGCAGACGTTGGTATCCAACAGTAACGAGCAAAACTTTCTCGATCTAATGCGCACCTACTACCGCGAAATGATCAAGGTACCACAGTTCCCACGCTTAGTTGCCCAAGTTATGAATATGCCCCCATCGGAAACCCAACGCAAACTGCTCGAAAAAGTCTTCGCAGATATCAGCAAGCCAATGCAAGGCGTGATCTTTGATAAGTTGATCGACAGTGGCGTTTTACGAAAAAACGCCGACCCTCAACTTTGTCGCGTCTCTTACATCAGCTTGATGGTGTTTCCTTTTATGGCACCACCAGCACTGCTCGCCATTCATGGCATTGAACTTTCTGAAGCCTTCTTGAACCGATTATTCGAACACAACATACAACTGATGAAACATGGATTTTTGGACTCGGGCGACCAATATGAAGATAAATAAAAAGCTGCTGTTCTTTCCTGCTCTTGCGGTGGGGGTCGTCATTCTGTTTTTGGCGATTAGCCTAAAACCAGATTTGCCCGTAAAACCCTCTGGAGATCGTGCACGGTTGGTCGAGACGATTCCACTTGAGCTAAAAGCCATTGCTCCAGTAGCCATAGGGTTTGGCAAGATCGCCCCAAAAGTGGAATGGAAAGCGATAGCCGAAGTGACGGGTAAAGTGGTCTACCGCCATCCGCAACTGGAAAAAGGACAAGTGTTGCAAGCAGGGACAGAAATCTTGCGCATCGACCCGCTCGATTACGAGTTGAAACTGGTTCAAGCTCAAGCCGATCTCAAATCTGCCCAAACCTCTCTGGCTAAGCTGAACCAAGAAGAAGCGAATCTCAAAAGCACACTCAAGATAGAAGCCAACCGTCTGGTTATCGCCAACAAAGAGTTAGACCGTAAACAAAACCTACGTAAGAAAGGCTTAACCTCGCAATCGGATGTAGATCAGCAAGAGCAAAGCGCGCTCTCTCAACGTAAGTTAGTACTGGATATTGAAAATCAAATTGGTTTGATGCCGGATGAGAAACGAGTCGCGGAAGCCCTAGTTAAAGTTAATGCATCAAAAGTGGATGAGGCCGAACGCTCGCTTGATAAAACCATCATCACGCTTCCTTACGATTTGCGTATTGCTGACGTAGAAATTGAGAAAAAGCAAGTGGTTAACCTCCAACAAACCATGGTGACAGGACATGGTATTGATGTCATGGAAGTGGAAGCTCAACTATCCATTCATGACATGCAAACTTTGGCGGCGAGCATCGGTGAGTTTGTCCGCGATGAATCTGGTATTCCACAACCTGATATGAATGCGATTCATGCCAACATTGAACTCAGCAGCGGTAACCTCTCTGCAAGCTGGCCTGCGAAAGTTGCACGCATCAGCGAAACGGTTGATCCAAGCCAAGCGACGGCCGGTGTGATTCTGGAAATTGAACAAGACTACCGTGCATTAAACCCAACGTCTGCGCCTCCATTGGTGAACGGCATGTTTGTGCGAGCCTTAATTGAGGGGCAAGAGAACCCGAGTTGGGTCATCCCAGAGCGTGCGCTTCATGGCGATAAGATTTACCTGATGGGCGATGACAACCGTCTGCAAGTCGTCACGGTTGAAGTGTTATATCGTCGCAATAACCAAGTGGTGATCGATGGTGAACTAGAGCAAGGTCAGAAGCTGATCATCAACGATTTGCTGCCTGCGATTAACGGCATGCTATTGAAAGAGTCACCTGAACAGTCAGAAACGGCTATTGAGGAGTCTGATTCATGATCCGATTCTTCGCCAAGCATCCAACAGCAGCCAACTTGCTGATGCTAACGCTGCTGATATTGGGGATTTCTTCACTTTCCACGATTAAGCGTGAAACTTTTCCTGAGTTTGATCCGCCCTACATCCTAGCTGGTGTGGTTTACCCCGGCGCTTCCCCTCAAGAGGTAGAAGAGAGCATCTGTATCCGAATGGAAGATGCTGTCGATGGCCTTGCCAACATTAAAGAAACTCAGTGTGAAGCGATTGAGGGTTCTGCGCGTCTTATCTTAAAACTGAATGAAGAAGCCGACATTGGGCGCATGTTGGTTGATGTTCAAACCCAGATCAACTCGATAAACGACTTCCCACAAGAGATTGAATCTCCTGTGGTCCAAGAGCTCGATTGGAACGAGCCAGTTGTGGATGTCGCGATCACCGCAGATACCACATGGCCAGAGCTAAAAGCGTATGCCGAACAGCTTAAACGCACGTTAAAAATCGATTACGATGTCTCTTTGGTTGAAGTTGCAGGCTTCTCTGACCACCAATACCGAGTAGAGTTAGATACTCAAGCCATTCGCCAACTTGGCTTGAGTGTGGGTGATATTGCAGAGCAGATTGGTCGTCAAAACGTCAAGTTGCCAAGTGGTAATGTCGAAACGCCAGATAAGAACTTTCTGATCCGCTTTGACGAACGACGCGTGACGCCGGAAGAGCTTGAGACTATCGTCGTGGGCTCTGGTACAAATGGCTCAATCATCCGTCTAAGAGATATTGCGACGATTACCGACCGGTTTGAATTGGACGAACAGAAAGTCCTCTTCGATGGTCACCCTTCTGCCCTACTAAAAGTCAGCAAAAACAAAGAAGACGATGCACTGCGCATTAAAGAACGTGTTGCTCAATTTGTCGAAGAACAACAAGCCATCGCGCCAGACGGTGTGATGCTACAAATGACCAATGACCTTTCATCCGTGCTTTGGGATCGCCTGACCATGATGGTCAAAAACGGTTGGCAAGGTATCATTCTGGTCTTCGCCACCATGTGGTTGTTCTTTAGTTTTCGCTATTCCTTTTGGGTCGCAGCTGGTTTGCCCGTTGCCTTCTTAGGTGGGTTATTTTTGATGGCGCAACTTGGCCTGTCCATCAACATCATGTCTTTAGTCGGGCTACTCATGGCCATCGGTATCATGATGGATGACGCCATCGTTATTGCCGAATCGATTGCCGCTCACCTCGACCGAGGAGAAGAGATCGATGATGCCGTGATAAAAGGCGTGAAAAAGGTACTGCCGGGGGTCATCTCTTCCTTTTTAACTACGGTGTGTATTTTCGGTAGCTTGTTATTTTTGCAAGGTGAAATGGGTGCGGTACTTAAAGCGGTTCCTCAAGTTCTGATCCTCGTACTGAGTTTAAGTTTGGTGGAAGCCTTCTTGATCTTACCTAACCACCTTTCTCATTCACTGCATAAACAAAAGCAAGAGCGAACAACACCGAAGTTCAAACAAAAGCTGCTCGCTTCTTTTGAAAACTTCCGCAACACCACCTTGGTCAACGCAGTGGATAAAGTGGTCGAGTATCGCTATGCCTTTATGGGTGGCGTGGTTGCCTTGCTTCTTATCTCCGCTGCCACGTTAGTAGGTGGTTTGCTCAAGTTCCAACCCTTCCCTGAACTGGATGGCGACATTGCAGAAGCGCGTATTATTCTTCCTCCGGGTTCTTCTCTGTCTCAAACGGAAGCTGTCGTCGGTAAGATCGTTGCTTCCGCTCAAAAGCTAGATAAAGAATGGACAGAAAAAGTGGAAGACGGCAATCCATTGGTTCTGCACATCACCAGTCAATTCAATGCTAACGCCGACGCGAATGAATCTGGCTCTCACATTGCCACGGTACGTCTGGATTTGCTGGGCGCCGAGAGTCGTAACACACTCATCGATGAATTTATCGACGCATGGCGTGAAGACATTGGTGAACTTGCGGATCCTATCTCACTGGTATTTAAACAACCGACCATGGGGCCAGGTGGCCGGGCGATTGAGATTCGAGCGAAGCATGATGATCTGGATGCACTCAAAGCAGCCTCTATCGACATTCAGCAATACTTGAATGAATTTGACGGTGTCCATGGCGTATTAGATGACATGCGCATGGGTAAAGAAGAAGTCTTGGTTAAACTTCGTCCTGGGGCGGAAGCTTATGGTATTAACGGTCAGCTCATTGCCAATCAATTGCGCGCGGCTTTCTTTGGCCAAACCGCAGACGAGATCCAAGTTGGGGTAGAAAACATTTCCATCGAAGTTCGCCTCAATAAAGCGCAAGCTGGTGACTTACAGCAATTGGCAAACTTCCCAATAATCTTGTCCGATGGTAATCAAATCCCACTCGCGACCATTGCAACTTTGGATTTCCAGCGTAATTACGTAAGAATCCAGCGCATTGATGGCTTGCGCACTGTAAGCGTATTCGGCGATATCGACAATACGAAAGCCAACTCAACCGCCATTATTCGTCAGTTCCAACAGGATGAAGCACCAAAGCTTATGCAAAAGTATCCTGGTCTTCGCTTTGATTTTGAAGGTGAAGCCAAAGATACCGCTGAAACTGGCGCATCAATGGGTAAAGGCTTCTTGCTTGGTTTGTTTGGCGTGTTTGCGATTCTGAGTTACCAATTCCGCAGTTATTTGGAACCATTCGTCGTCATGCTTGCGATTCCCCTCGCTTTTATTGGCGTGGTATGGGGACACATCCTACTCGGTCACTCATTAAGTATGCCAAGTATGATGGGCTTCGTCTCATTAGCAGGGATTGTGGTGAATGACTCGATTCTGTTAGTTCAGTACATACGCCATCATGTGGATGAAGGGGATAATGTGCATGACTCAGTAGTCAAAGCCAGTCGGGAACGCTTTAGAGCAGTATTCCTAACATCAATGACCACTGCAGCAGGTTTGCTTCCGTTACTGACTGAAACCAGTTTGCAAGCACAGGTTATCCAACCACTGGTTATCTCCATCGTGTTTGGTATTTTCGCATCCACTCTGCTGGTGTTGTTTATGATCCCTGCTGCGTATGCCATTTTAGCTGACTTCGGCCTAGTCCATAAGCACGAAGAAATCTAAAACGACTGATAAGTAAACTTATCAAAATGAACAAGAGCGGCTTAGGTCGCTTTTTGTTCAATACCAACACGTTAAAAAACACACAATCACTTAACAAACAGAGGGTTATTGTGTCTCATTAAGTGTGAATATGAACAGTTAAGGATTAAGTATGTTGAGTTTTATATAACCAAATCAAATAACCAACACAAGATTTATAATATGTCTTATTGTCAAAAACGGAATTTCACAGAGTAAAAATACACGTAGGCAACACATTCACAATTTAAACTCACGATAATGAAAACATTGATTGAAGAATTAACATTTTAACAATCATTACAACAATGTTAACTTTAGCCTCGTTGGTCGCGCTGGTGGTAAGCCTCTCACCAAGCCTATTGTCAGTTTTATATGGACGTTCGACCACCTCCAAAATGAATAGACACCCAATTTGGTGCCCTTTTTTCGCCCGTGAAAGCATTCTTCGCGGGCTTTTTTCTTCCCACTGAAATGGGCTTAATCTGCGTTAGTTTCTTTGCTCAATCTCTCTGTTTTTCCAGTCGTATACGATTCGATTACCGGAGACAAGTCCAGTAATTCCAATACTTTTTTTTCAAAAGTTTCATCAGCACTTCTCACCCAATCTAAAAACTTCTGCTTAGCAAACATCGATTCGTACTTATACCAAAACTCGATGCTCAGGTAGAATTCATTTTTTATGGGTAAATTGTATACTCTTCGTAATTCACTCTTATACTTAATATTACCTTCTGAGTATTTTGAGTATTTGTTTTTTCCAACTTCAACTAGCTCACACTTTATTGGTGGATAACCACTTAAGAAACCTCTAATTAAATATTCTTCTTTTTCTCTTTTTCGGTCTTCACTTTCTGGAATTTCTCCCCATTGTTTATTCGCACGCTTAGTCAATTCTTTCATCAAGTCTGTATGATATCCCCTCATAGAGCCTTCACTTTGCTCCGGGGCATGATAAAAATCATAATATTCTCTCTCTAAAAATGAGGACAATTGACTAATATTATCAATATCTTCTCCAATAGATTTAACCCGTAGCCTAATATATAATCCACCTAGTTTGTTAATAGGAAGCAAAGGGTTTAATATTTTCTTCTGAAACAAAAAATATACCGTAGCTAATTTTATAAACCTTTCATGCCTCTCTATTTTTGATTCAACATCGAACTGTTCTAAATTAACAAGATCCTGGTATACATGTCCTTCATATATGTTGTTCGGACACTCAAATGACAGCACTAAGTCATCTATCTGGAACGCATTATGTAATAAGTCAGAGAAATCCGGCTTTCCTCTAAAACCATCTTTACACATTTTAATAAAACTCATATGTCTATCTCTTACTCTTCAAATATGCATCAATACCTTTAAACGAGAGCCTGCAATATGAGTTCTAATTCAAGTAAAGGTAAGCCACATACTAAGGTATTATGAAGGTCAAAAAGGAGATCGGATCTTTTCTAAATTTTAAATATCTAACATCACCTCCACTTTACTGAAATCTACACTTTTAAAAGTTACATCCGCTCCATCCAGCAATAGCTCATCAAACACGCCAACTATTGATAATGAGCTTGAGGATCTGATCCCTACCCATGAAATGAGAAACAAAAAAGCCAGCCTTAAAAGGCTGGCAAGTAGAGCAACAAGGTCAGTGCTTACTGCTAACTAACACCGAACTCGTATTGGATTCATTTTCGTCTGTTAGTCTCTTTTAGCGGCGTTTATGACTTGCTTGCTTTCTCTTTGTGGCACGTTACCTTTACTAACTGTTCTTGCTCATCTTTAATGTTTTTCACGATACGCTCATCACGTGCGTGAATGGCATCCATGTTCATTTGCTGAATATCTGCTATAGCTTCATGTTTCATTTCAGAAAAGTCCTGACGTAAATCTGAGCTCCACTCCTCTTTGTCTAAAGTGTTAGCAGCAGCGATTGGTGATGACATTACAGCAATAAGACTTAGAGTAGATAGAAATACGCTTTTCATAATAAGCTCCTTGAGGATTAGCAGTTAATTTTAATTACAATTTATATATTGCACATACGATGCCAACTTTTATTTTGTTATTTTTCAACAACTTAAACAAACCCTCATATTCAACGTTATCTTCGTCTGGTAAATTTCGCTAACCAAGTGTCAAATTAACCATACGAATTTAAAACATTAGAAACATACACATTAGAAATGCTTTGTCAGGCAGTTTTCTCATCAGATAATTACGTAACTGCCCACTAAAAAATCGCTTTGAATCAAAATGCGGAAACAAAAAAGCAGCCCGAAGGCTGCTCCTAATCGTTAATACCAAGCTTGTTAACTCGATACGCTTGCTTCAACGCTCGACGTCACTGGCGACTTTCTGAAACGATTAATCAAACGATGGATAAACCTCTTAATCGATCTGAAAATATTTTTAATATCTTCAAGCATTAAATACAAACAAGGCACCAACACTAAAGTCAGAACCGTTGCGTACAACACCGCAAAGCCCAAAGCGACAGCCATCGGTATGACAAAACGCGCCTGCAAACTCGTTTCAAACATTATCGGCAATACACCCGCAAACGTCGTTATTGAGGTGAGCGTGATAGCTCGAAAACGAGCACAACCCGCCTCAACAACCGCTTGTTTGATGTTCATACCCCTTTCTCTCACTTGGTTTACGTAATCTGTCATAACCAGAGAGTCGTTGATAACCACGCCAGCAGCGGCGATCAAACCAAATGTCGACATCATACTGATGTCTAAACCTAGCCAGAAATGGCCCCAAATCGCCCCCGTCAGACTAAACGGAATGACGGACATTACAATCAAAGGTTGGGTATAACTTTTTAACGGTACAGCTAACAAGATGTAGACGATGATCATACCTGCAATAAAGAACAAAATCTGTTCATTACGCTGCGCAGCCTGCTCTTCAATATCACCACCCAATTCTGTTTTCACACTCGAGAACGCTTGCTTCATATCCGGTAAGATATTGTCGTCAATGACCTTCACGATTTCTTGAGGTTCAACCAATTCTTCGTCTATCGAACCATAGACATAAACGGTTTGATACCCGCCTTCACGTCGAATGCTACTCACGCCCGGCTGCTCGTTGATCTTCACCACATCACCTAGCATGACCTTCTTACCTGCTGGTGTTGTAATCACAGCGTAACGCAATGATGAGAATGCTTCACGCGTCAATTGCGGGTAACGCACCATAACTTTAATTTCTTCACCATCACGAATAATGCGCTGTGCTTCGCCACCATAAAAGCTGCCACCAACTTGCTCTGCGATCATGGTGAGATCCAGACCGAGATCGTACGCTACAGGCGCAAGAGACAGGAGTACTTCTTTGCTTCCAGAATCAATAGAAGATGAAATATCATATAACCCTTCTTCCTGCTGTAAACGCTCTATCAAGTAACGCCCAGCCTCGTTGAGCTCATTGATGTTAGAACCAAACAACAAGTAACCAAACTCATCTCTGTCACCACCACCCGCACTCTGCTCGCGGATTTTGATGCTCTTCATACCTGGAATAACAGGCATAGCTTCACGCCAACGTCGAGCCAGTTCAAATGTATTGAACGGGCGTAACTCTTCATCAACCAGAGGTACTAATACACGACCTTCGGTGCGGCTTCTGTTGTACGACAGCACATCACGAATCATTCCTTGACCATGTTCTGCAATGGTCTCAGATTCGATCTTTTGCATGACACGTTCAATAGTCTTGAGTGCACTGATTGTCTGCTCACTTGAAACGGTATCATTCATTTCAATAGTGATCGCAGGATAGTCAGTCGGCACTTTAGGGTTAGGGATCACCCGAACATAATTCGCGTTGATCAAAGCCGCGCTGATCAGCAGTAAACCACAGAACACCGCAAACACTGTCCAGCGCCAATGGGTGCATGTTGTTACAAAGTTCCGATATGGACCATTTACAAAACCAAAAAAACGTTGGTTAAATCGGTCACGCCAACCACCTGGTTTAACTGGCTTAAAATGAGTATGCGCAAGGTGTGCAGGAAGGATCAGCTTCGATTCAATCAAACTGAAGATCAAACACAGAATCACGACACCAGCAATGCCGTAAAAGAAAGCGCTATCAATACCACTCGAAAGCAAGAATGGTGCGAATACAGCAATCGTTGTCAGAACACCAAATGTCGCTGGCGTAGCAACGCGTTTGACACCGCGTACCACGTTCTCGACACCGCCGCCCTTTTCTTCGATTTCACTGTACGCACTTTCTCCCATGACGATGGCGTCATCCACCACAATTCCGAGCACCATGATGAAAGCAAACAGCGAGACGATGTTCACTGTAATACCCAAAGCTGGCATCATCATTACAGCACCGAGGAAACAGACAGGTAGCCCAATCATTACCCACATAGCCAAGCGGAAACGTAGGAAAATGGTCAGCATAATCGCGACTAATGCAGCGCCTTGCAGCAAGTTTTTCAACATCATGTCGAGACGCCCATTTAAATAATAAGTCGTATCAACTAAGACTTTGAGCTTAACATCCTGCGGCAATGTCTTGTTTTTTGCTTCAATATAATTACGAACGGACTGTGCAACAGGGATAATGTTCTGATCACGAGTGGCTTCAACAGACATGTAGATCGCATTTTGCCCTGAGTATTCAAAATAGCGCTCTTCTTCCGTAAAGCCATCTTTGATCGTGGCGATATCTTGCAGTAAAACCTTCGCACCATTTGCGCCAAGCTTTACAGGAATATTTCTAAACTCATCACCACGGTAGTATTGGTTTTCAATCCTTACTGCAATCATCCCTGAGTTTGTTTTTACTTCGCCCGCAGAAAAGTTGGCTGAGTAACGGCTGATCGCGCTGCTGATATCGCTCAACGTCAGGTCGTATTTACGAAGAACAAGTGGGTCAACTTCAATCGCTATTTCTTCTTCTGGCGCACTCAGATACACCAGCATGACGTTTTCTAACTGAAGTAATTCATCTTCGATTTGCTTAGCAATCGGTTTAAGCTCCTCGAGCGGTCGGTCCCCAACTAACCCCATTTCGATTACATCTTGGCGCCATTCAACTTGGTAGACATTGATTGGTTCCATACCCGCTGGTAAGTTAGACAAGGTATCAATACGTTGGTTTACATCATCTAAGACACGCTTGATATCGGCATTAACGTCTACCTCGATGGAAACATACGCGCTACCTCTAGAGGCCGTTGAGACTGCTTTTTTAATCCCGGTGACGTCTTTAATCGATTCCTCGACCTTAACGAGAATACTCTCTTCTATCTCTTGAGGAGAAGCGCCAGGATAAGTAGCACGAACATCAATGTAGTTCACCTCAATATTCGGAAACATCTGCCTTTGAATAAAGAGAAAACTCACCACACCCATGATAATGATGAACACCATCAAAAGGTTGGCAGCGACGGGGTTATTCGCAAAATAGGCAATCAGGCCCTTTTGTTTAGTATCTTCCATGACAAACTCCTACTTACTGTACGACGGTTTCGGAGTCGTCACTCTTTTTTGCGATTTGTACCGCCATGCCTTTTTGAGGGTACTCGGGCAAGGTCAGTACCAACTTATCACTTTGCTCTAAACCTTCGCCCACCAGCAAAAACTCACCTTCTGCTCTCAAAACCGTGACAGTTCTGGGTTGAAGTTGATTATCGCCATTCACCACCCACACGGTACGGTTTTTAACTAATTCCTGTGGTAAGCGATAGATATGCTTAAGTTCCTTACCAGTGAAGCTCACTTCAACGTAGGAGCCGAATTTAATTGGAGGCTGCTGGTTATCGACACCGTATGGGTCCGCGATTTGAATGACCATGTTAATCATTCGGGTAGCACTATCAATCATGCCTAAATCACGAACTACTCGACCTTCTCTAGTGGTAGAAAACACACCTTGCTGCGTCACTGTCGCAGTGAGTTCACCAATGGATTCGGGTAAAAATGCACTATCAAAACCGGCAATGGGTACGTGCACCTCTGCCACTTCGATGTTGTTTAACGTGGCAACTCGAGAACCAGATGTAACAAATTGACCAACACCAATATCACGCTCAACAACCAGCGCATCGTAAGGTGCAACGACTTTGCAATTTTCTAACTCTCTTTTTGCTCGTTTGAGTGCCGCTTGAGCCGACTTCACTTGGGCTTGTGCGCTCAAAACGTGAGGCTTGCGTAAATACAGATCCGTCACTTGCTTATCGCTCAGTCTCTTTGCCTGACGCTTTGCCACTTCGGCTTTCGCTTGTTCCTCAATCAAGTTTGCGCGTGCACTAGCTAAATCGGCTTCAGCTTGTAAAACCGACGCTTCATAGTTGTCACTTTCAATTGTGAAAAGAACCTCTCCTCGTTTTACGATGCCACCCGTCACAAAATTCGGGTGCCAACTTGTAACTTCACCACTAACTTGCGCGGAAAGGTGTGTTTTTTCAAAAGGGACTAATTCACCGTGACTAGTAATCACCACTTTGTGATCGGTAGGAAAAAGAGAAGAAGCCTGAACAGTAGGTTCTGTAATTGCATCTTTGGTTGACTCTTTTTCCGGCGCAGTTGCGGCAATTGCAGCATATCCTGCATAAGAGCCTCCAACGACGGCGAAGGGTAAAAGCCAACGTAATATGGGTTTTGCTAACATCGAAAATCCTTTTTTATTGTTGTTTTCAACACCACACTTTTATTCAGTCCATTGCTCCCGGTAAGCATGGTGGTGAGAGAATTGAATTTGAATAAACATCAAAGCGGCGCTTGCCTAGTCTTTTAAGCAGCGAACTAGATAGTTATTGCCAATTCAAAGTTAATAAAATTAACAAAAAATTAACCAACTGCGCAAGTTGCTCTGACTTAACTTGTATTCTAAACAGCAAATGACATGCCAAGCATTTATTTATTAAAAATCATATGGTTATATAAAAACCATTATTTTATCCAGTGTGCTATTGGTCATAATCACCAGATATTAGTGATTATGACCAATACGGCCATAATGATAATTAAAATAAATGATTATCTGCGCTCTAAAAGTTGAACTTAGTGCAGGCTCTATGGCAATTCATTGATTAATCGCTCGTTATCAAACGGTTCTGGGTGCATGTGGCGTCAGCTTAAGTCTATAATTTGGAGTAGGTAACACTCTGTAAGACAAGGAAATGTGCTTTGTTACAAACACTCGCCAAGTTGCTCTTCCCCTCGCTGCTCACTCTTTTATCGGCATGCTCATCCGTATCGTTGAATGACGCCAGTGAAAAGTCCACCAGCTTTCAGCTCGGTTATCAAAAGGATTCTGTTCTTGCGCAGTACTTTGACGCTTACGGGAGAGACCCTAAGTCCATAACTGGCTTTGCACCGTTAAATCAGGGACACGATGCCCTTCTTGCTCGAACCTCTTTGATCGAGTCCGCCCAGAAAAGCCTTGATCTTCAATACTATATTTACCGTGGTGACGAAACGAGTCAGCTAATAACGTGGCGCTTGTATGAAGCGGCAAAGCGTGGTGTTCGAGTAAGGCTGTTGCTTGACGATATGCAAAAGCGAAACGACGATGTGATGGCTGCCCTCAATGCACATCCTAATATAGAAATCCGCTTATTTAACCCGCATCAGTATCGCGACTCCCGTTGGTTCGCTCTTGCTAGCGATTTTGAACGCCTTAATCGTCGTATGCACAATAAGTCTCTGATTGCAGACAGTGTTTCCGCTATTGTCGGTGGTAGAAATATCGGCAATGAATACTTCTCTTTTGAATCGCAAGTTGAGTTTGGTGATTTTGATCTTCTGCTCTATGGTGAGGCGGTACAACAAACTGCCGATCAGTTCGACCTCTACTGGAATAGCGCCTATGCGATACCAATGGAATGGATTACACCGAATTCACAGCAAATTACCGACCAAGCGATTCAAAAGCAGGTCAATAAACTCCGGTTAGAGGAAAAGTTTTCAACCGGCCGCTATGACTTCACACAACTGGATATGTACCAAGATCTAAAACAAGGCAAACTCAAGCTCTACTGGGGAGAAGCGAAAGTATGGTTTGATCTGCCCGATAAAGTCGCAACCCGAGAGAGCCAACTTATTGATAATTTGTCGGAACTGGTTAAAAGTGTTGAGGATTCATTTGTGCTCATCTCTCCCTATTTCGTTCCAACTGAAGTAGGTACTCAAGCATTAAGTAACGCGGCCAAGCGAGGCGTTGATATCACGATTGTGACCAATAGCCTCGCGTCTAACGATGTGTTTGCCGTGCATGGTTGGTACGCAAAATATCGAAAAGAATTACTCGAAGCTGGAATAAAGCTTTGGGAAGTAAAAGCGAGCGCGAAACTCCAAAGTAAGTGGAGCCTCACGGGGAGTAGCAGAGCAAGTTTACACGCTAAAGCAATGACGATTGATAACAAAACACTTTTCGTTGGTTCGATGAACTGGGACCCACGTTCGGCCGCTTTGAATACCGAAATGGCCGTTGTTATCGAACAGCCAGAATATGTGCAAATGTTTCTAGAACAACTGCCGAGTCAACTGTCGAGTAACGCCTATGCCTTAACTCTGCGCGACGGGGACATTGTCTGGACCGACGTAAAAACAGGCGAAGAATACAAGTCCGAACCAGAAGCAGGAGTATGGCGAAAAATGGGTGCTTGGTTCTCCGGAATATTACCAATTGAAGATCAGCTATAACAGTTGCCAATACTGCAAACCTACCCAGTAAAGCGAAACAAAATGGACGCTAGTTTTGGGGCTGGGGGGCACAACCAACATAAGGAAGCTCAATGCCAGCGCAATGGAATGAATACTATCAGAAAATTTTAAGCCAACCTCACCGCCCAAGCGTGGAAAATGCCGTAAATCGACTTAAGATAGAAGGCAAAGTCGCTCTTGATATTGGCTGCGGAATAGGTCGAGACAGCCACTTTCTCCTCGAAAAGGGATTTAAGGTTCACGCATGTGATAGCAATGAAGATGCAGTAAAAACTTGTTTAACACGCTTTGAAGGTAACAAACGATTTTCGGTTTCGCAGTGCTGTTTTACTGAGTTTAATTATCCTCAGTGCAGCTTGGTTATCGCAAATGCCAGTTTGTTCTTTTGCCCTGACAAAGGCTTCAAACAAGTCTGGACAAAAATAGACAGCGCATTACAACCGAGCGGTATCTTCTGCGGCGATTTCTTGGGAGTGAAAGACTCCTGGGTGACCTCCGAAATGCATCCAAACATTACCGCATTAACGAAAAAGGAAGTGAAAAGCTTATTCGAAGGTTACGACCTCATTTCATTGCATGAAAGAGATGAAGACGGGACCACTGTAGTCGGAAGCCAAAAACATTGGCACATGTTTAGTGTGACCGCTCGAAAGCGCTAAAAATGGTCTCTCGATAAAGAAAGCAGCACTTCAAATCAGTGCTGCTATCAGAGATTAATTGACGGGATACACCACTTCAAAACGCTCTAAAACCAGCGTACGTTTCTCATGCCAATCGATGTTCAACTCATCGCATTCAGCTTTAAAAAATGCAGTATGAGCATCACGCCACCAGTTTAAGGTTCTATCACCTTCGCCTTCTGCGAAGGCAAACTCTGCGGTTACATCCTCATATTTGCATGTACTTACGTCAGTAATTCGTATCACGCAAACCGGGTCCCCATCCCAATTCGTCACTACTTGTAAATGACCGACTTGGGGCATGGTTTCACCATGTTCTCGATACCAAAGCTCCAAACTGCACGATGCAGTTTTCTGTCCAATACGAACCAAATCTGCGCATACATTCGCGTTGTATTCGTCGGCACAATAATAGTCAGCACTGACTGATGGTACAGCTTCCCTTTGTTCTGGTGATAATAATTCTAGGAATTGTTCTAAGTAATCCTTAGCTCGCGCGTCCATGCTCACTCCATTAATCATAAATTCGCAAGGAGCATAAAAGATATCACAACAAATAACCACCAGGAACAAACTGAAAAACAACAAGAATATGACTTCTACGAAGACGACTGTTATTTCTTTTGTAATAACTTTGCTAAACGTTTGTGCTATTTGCTATTGTTGCATGGTCTATCTGTACTCTTCTCGTGAAAGGACGTTATATGCGCTTATTTATTGGTATTTTTTTCTCGCTGATACTTGCCTTGCCAACAATGGCATCGGAGGAAAAGTATTCAGAATCGGATCTGTTAGATAGACCATTAATGGAACGCTATATTTTAGATGAACTAAAAGCGCTGCGTCAGGACTATCAAAGCCTAGAAAAGCGAATGATCACAGAGATCACCGATCGCGAGCTAACGGTCGCAGATAAATCGTTGAACTATGCCAACGTGACCGTTACATACTTCTTCTACATCATTGCTGGTGTCGCATCTCTGATTGCCTTTGTCGGATGGCAATCTCTGCGTGAGTTTAAACACAACACCAAAGAGATGGCTGATAAACGATTGGAGAAGATCGCCCAAGAATACGAGAAAAAGTTTGTCGCCCTTGAGCGAGATTTAAAACGCAAAACTCGCATTATCAGTGAAAACAACAAAGAAATTGAGAAAATCAACGAGATCCATAACTTATGGCTACGTGCACAAAGCTCTCAAACTCCAGAGCAACGTATCGAAATCTATGATGAAATCTTGTTAATTCGTCCAGGTGATTTAGAAGCGTTGACGTACAAAGCCGACGCAGCGATGGAAATCAACGAATACCATTGGGCACTTAGCATTTGTAACCGCGTACTTGAAGTCGATTACACCAACGGCCCTGCACTGTATCAACGCGCGTGTGCATACTCTCGCCTTGGTATCGAAGAGCAAGCTATTGAAGACTTGGAACGCGCAATTGAATACAGCCCATCCATTCGTGATTTACTTGCCGAAGAACGAGAC
This sequence comes from Vibrio sp. 2134-1, assembly GCF_033339495.1. Lineage (NCBI taxonomy): Bacteria > Pseudomonadati > Pseudomonadota > Gammaproteobacteria > Vibrionales > Vibrionaceae > Vibrio > Vibrio sp. 2134-1. The sequence goes on along the minus strand of NZ_JAWOUS010000012.1, from coordinate 74,087 downwards.
CTCGAATTGCTGCACGGTAATGAGCGTTTTGAAAAGCTCTTACATCTAGCAAGCGAATAATGGAATAAACAGCATGAGCAGCCACTTTAATCTAGAAGACGCTAGCCAAGTATTGGTTGGCGCTTTTGCCCTAGCAGTCCCGATCTCATTTTCGGAGGAAGCGTGGCGATTGGGTGAGAGCCTACCAATGGCAAACTTGCTCATGCTGTTAAGTCTTTCTGTCATTTTCCTCAGTTTTTTCGCGTATCAAAGCGTGTTTCAAAGCCACATCAAGAATCGCGTATCCATCTTTATTTTTCGTGTGGTTATCGCGTACCTCATTGCGGCCGTTGTGGTAGCGTTAGTTCTTTTCTGTCTTGATAAGCTGCCACTCATGAATGAGCCTTTGGTTGCGATAAAGCGCGTTATCGTCATCACAATGCCTGCTTCGATGGGCGCGATCGTAGTCGACAGTTTCGACAAAGAATAGAGATAATCGCTACTCTTCTTCTAACGTTAAGTTCGACCCCGAGTGGTCTTTCCCTAATACATCTTCTGGGTTTCGCAGTGCGCAGGTTTCTAACGACAAGCACCCGCAGCCAATGCATCCTCCTAAATCGTTTTGCAACGCTTTAAGTTTTTGAATCTTTTGTTCTAACTGTTCATGCCAATGGCTTGCCATTTCTTCCCATTGCGCTTTGTTAGGGGCTTGGTGTTTCGGCAGTTCATCTAACGCATGTTTAATTTCTTCTAACGACAACCCAACTTGCTGCGCTGCTTTGATCACCGCAACACGGCGCAACACACTGCGATGGTAGCGACGCTGATTACCTTGATTTCTCCAGCTCGAAATCAGTCCTTTTTGCTCGTAAAAATGTAGGGCAGATACTTTCACTCCAGAACGTTTTGCCACTTCTCCTACGCTGATTTCCATCCTTGACTCCCTGTATATCAATTTTGTTAAAAAAACGCTTTACCTCAAGTTTACTTGAGGTTTTAAAGTTGCACCATCTTAATTAACGCTAAACCCCGGCGATCTCAAGATAATGTGTTCAGCGCGAACGACTTGGTTGTTAACCACAAGACAGTTGGACATCAACCTTTTGAAATCCATCGGGAGTTAGAGGCAAACATAATGAAAAATAAAACTCAGCCGTACTTAGCTGGCCGCTTCTTCGACAGTATCTCCTCTGGCTTATTCATGATGGCGCTGCCATGGGTCATGCTTTCCGAACCTAACATGGGCACTTTCGTAGCTTTAGTTTCTCTGATCTGCACCGCGATTTCTTTTCTAGCAACGCCTTTCTTTTCCACTTTAATTGACCGACATTCACGCAAAGTACTACTCGTGCTCAATCAATGGTTTCAATCGGGTATGGCTTTGGTGGTGTTCATTGCTTATTGGTTAGGGTTTGAGTCACACTGGTTGCTGGCTTTTGCGCAATTGGTGTATTGGGTTTCGAGTAATTTTGCATGGACGACCAACAATGCCTTCACCCAAGAAAATTATCAGCACCATGAGTATGCGAAAATTTCGGGTCAGCAAGAAATTGTAATGCAATCCACGACCCTCGGAGCTGGCGCGTTGGGTATTGTTTTGCTTGAAGTGTGGGGCATGAAAGAGTTTGCTTTGTTTGCGGCCAGCGCCTCTGCGTTAGCAGCGATGTTCTATATTCTGACGCCTTATACTCAACAATTAAGGGCATCAAAATCCGTTGCTTTCATCGCGCAACTCAAAGAGAGCAAACAAATATTCCGTCTCGAACCCCGATTTTATGGCTTTATTCTGCTCTCTTGCCTCTCTTATCCTGCATTGACGTATTTGAGCAAACTGGTGCCGATTTGGTTTTCTGAACAAGGCATCTCTGGCGATTGGTTTGCAGGGTTCAACATCAGTTTTGGCCTCGGCTCGTTGCTAACCGGCTTTATTGTCACCAAAGTGCTAAACCGTGCCTCCCATAGCCACATTATGTTCGCTTCGATGGTTATGGTCTCTTTTGCGCTTATCGGGATGAGTTTTACGATGAGCCCGCAGATCATCTTGTTGTTTACGGCGCTGTTTGGCGTATTTAACGCGCTAAATCGCATTGCGAGAGTCAACTGGATGCATCACACCGTAGCGGTTCATCAACGAGGTCGCGTCGATGGCGGCATCAGCATGTTTGCCACCACCATTCAATCTCTCAGTTACGTCCTGATTGCAATATTGAGTCATTACGAACTAACACAATACGGTTTTGCAATCGCAGCTGCTGTCATGGTGTTAGCAGTGATTTTGATGGGATTACTCAGTCGAGACGTCGAGCCGTTTAACGACCTGCCCCTTCATGCAGCAGCAAAGTGAAGCATAGAAATTGAGAAGTTGAGAAATTGAAAAAGCGAGATAGGAAGGCAACCAACATCGTCTTCCTATTTTTACGCCAGCACTTTTGCCTCTATCGCTTATCAGCAAGGTTGGGTATTCTGAGGTGACCAACATGAGCAGAGGGAAATCGCAGTGAACTTAAGGCAATTAGAAGTCTTTTACGCCATTATGCAAGCAGGAACGGTGTCAGGCGCGGCTCGCTTACTGCACGTTTCCCAACCTAATGTCACTCGAGTTCTCGCCCATACAGAACAACAACTGAGCTTCGCTTTATTTGAGCGTGTAAAGGGCCGTCTCGTTCCAACTCAAGAAGCCAAAGCCTTATTGCCAGAGGCTGAAAAAGTCTATCAACAACTCGGACAATTTCGCTCTCTGACCAACAAAGTCAAACAGGGAACTCAACATTTACGAGTCGGTGCTCCGCCTGTTTTGGCCGCACACTTGTTAGCGCCGACTGTCGCGTTGCTGTCGAAAGAGCACGGCATCTCCTTTGAGCTCTCAACGGCTAATCGCGATGAGCTGTGCTCAGGTTTACTGAAACATGAACTGGATGTCGCCATTGCGTTCGGTGAAGAAACGCCACCAGCGATCATGGGACACATGTTATTAAAAGAAAACTTGGCGCTAATTGCCCCTAAAAGCGCAGCGATACCCACAGAAAAAACCGTCACTTTAGAAGAACTCATCAGTCACGATTTACCCATTATCGGTTTAGATAGCCGAGACCCTCTGGGCTTGCTGTTACATCAAACCTTGTCAGCGCGTGACGAGCATTATCAACATGCCATTACCGTCCGCAGCTACTCCGCGGCGGCTGAACTGGTGAAAAACGAAGCAGGATTCGCGATTGTAGACCCTTGGACTGCAAAACAATATCGCCAAGATAATGCCGTTTCCGTGCATGCTTTGGAGCCAAATATGTCCTTCTCCGTCTCTATTTTATTCGCAGAGCACACACCTCAATCCATTGCGACAAAGCAATTTATCACCGCCCTAAAACAACAGATGGGTTAAAGGTATAACCTGAAGTTATACCTGCCTAACAAATAAGCATTCGGTTTCCTAAATCAGTCTGGCTACATTAATGAGCAATAACGATGACGAAGGGAACCATCATGCAAATTGCTCAACCTTACCTACTCTTTCTTGGCGATGTAACCGATCCACTCGCAGCAAAAACCGCGCGTGGCATATACCAATGGCGACCTGAGATTTGTCTTGGCCAAATCCGCCTGACGCCAGAAACCGTATCGCTTGGTTTAACCGACATGACACTACAACAAGCGCAGCAGCAAGGAGCAAAAACGCTGGTGCTCGGCACGGCAAATCCAGGAGGCGTCATTCCCGAAGCTTGGCAAGCAACCTTACTTGAAGCGGCAGAGATGGGATTTGAAATTGCATCGGGCATGCACCAACGTTTGGCGGAACTTTCTCCTCTTGCCGATCTAGAACAACGCGGATTAACCAAACTGTATGATGTTCGCCATTATGATGCCCCGCTCAAGGTCGGCAATGGCAAAGCTCGCGCAGGCAAGCGAGTACTTACTGTAGGAACAGATTGCTCCGTTGGCAAAATGTACTCTGCCCTCGCCATTGAGCACACATTAAAGCGTAAAAACTGTCGCGCAGAGTTCAAAGCAACGGGTCAAACTGGAATTCTCATCGCAGGCAGTGGCATTTCAATTGATGCCGTAGTTGCCGATTTTATCTCCGGCGCAGTAGAAACGATCAGCCCTGAGTTCACCGATCACGATTGGGACATCATCGAAGGGCAAGGTTCGTTATTTAACCCTTCGTTTGCTGGCGTAAGTTTGGGCTTACTTCACGGCGCACAAGCTGACGCTCTGATACTGTGCCATGAGATTGGTCGCCCGCACATCCGCAACTTACCACATGCGAGCTTGCCAACCATTGAACAAACGATAGAAGCGAATCTGGCCGCTGCTCGCCTAACAAATCCAAACGCTCAATTAGTGGGTATTTGCTTAAACACTTCGGCGCTCAGCGAAGAAGATGCTGCCCAGTTATGCCAGGATTGGAGCGACAAATACCAAGTGCCCGTCACCGACCCTGTACGTTTTGGCGTTGATGCGGTTGCAGATAGGCTCCTTACGATTTAAGAAACATTTACGGTTTAGAAAATAACTGCGGTTTAGGGAAAACTAGTGAGATGAAAATTCATGTAGAACCTGTCACGATTGCCATGGCGACACCATTTCGCATCTCTCGCGGCAGTCGGACAGAGTGCCACGTAGTCCGAGTGACAATTGAACATCGAGGCATGACCGCCCAAGGTGAATGCACGCCATACCCTCGTTATGGTGAATCGGTTGAATCGGTGATTAAGGCGATTTCTCACGCCGCACATGAACTGCAAAGTTTGTATGCCAAAGGCGAAGCTGATGTCATGGTTCTCAAAAGCCAGCTTCAATCGTTATTGCCCGCGGGGGCGGCAAGAAATGCATTGGATTGCGCCCTTTGGCATCTTCACGCGCTTTTGAGCCACAAGCAGCAGGTTAACGACCTCTTTGCGTTACCAGAGGCGATTGTGACGGCGATGACGGTTTCTATCGACACGCCGCAAGCGATGGCCAAACAGGCGCAAGCTTACGTTAGTCAAGGCGCAAAACTGCTAAAGGTAAAACTGGATGGTGAACACGTACTTGATCGCGTTGCAGCAGTACGCGATGCTGCGCCGCACGCGCAAATTGTTTTAGATGCGAATGAAGCATGGCAAGGCCTCGACCTCGCGACGGTATTTGCTCAACTCGAACCGCTAGACATCACCATGATCGAACAACCGTTGCCACAAGACTGCGATGACGTACTCGCCAGCATTCCGCACCCCATTCCACTTTGCGCCGATGAAAGTTGTCACACCAGAGAGCAATTGCATCAGTTGGTTGGCAAATATGAAATGGTGAATATTAAGCTAGATAAAACTGGCGGGCTCACTGAAGCACTATTATTAGCCGACGACGCCCAAAAACTCGGTTTTAGCCTCATGTCCGGTTGTATGTTGGGGACGTCGCTGGCGATGCGAGCCGCGTTACCTATTGCAGCTCAGGCAAGCGTTGTCGATCTTGATGGCCCGGTGCTGCTCGGACAAGATGTAACGCCAAGCTTGGTTTATTGCGACGGCGAAATCGTTCTTTCCAAATAGCCTAAACAATCCAGAGGTTTTGCTCCAAAAGTCAGAACCTCTGAGTTTATGATCTCGATTAAAAGACAATCAGCCCCATCATGAAATAAGTCACATAAATTATATGGTTATTGAGGCATGCTAAGATTCCAGTAGTCCAAGAAGGTGGTCTTATGCATCGAGTCATCCGGAAAATGACGTGGAAAACGAATGGGCGGTAATCCCGCCCTACTCCAATGCAGTGCGTGGGTTTCTATAACAACCCACTTCCTAGCAATTCGTAGGTTTTTCACGCCATCTTGCAAGGAGGCTCTATGCCTATCAACAAAATACGCAATATCGCTTTTGTCGGCCAAACCGGGACCGGTAAAACCACGCTGATAGAAAAACTGCTCTTCACCTGCGATGCCACGCACCATTTAGGCAGCGTAGAAAAAGGCGATACCGTTACCGACTTCGACCCTCAATCCATCCAATATCAACACAGTATTGAAGCAACGCCAGTCGCACTGCGCTGGAATAAACACCGGCTCAATATCATCGACACTCCGGGACAAAACGAGTTACTTGGCCGTACTATCAGCGTTTTTCCTGCCGTTGAAACATCTGCCCTTGTCATCGACCCTCAAACCCCACTAAACCAAACTTCCGATCGCTTATTCACCTTTGCTAAAGAGCAGCAAAAATGTCAGATGATCATCATCAATAAGCTCGATAACCACGGTAATCAGTTAGAAAGATTGATGGAGAACATCGTTGAGCATTTTGGTGACCACTGCTTGCCGATCAACTTACCTTCGGCTGACGGGGAATCTGTAGTTGACTGCTATTTCGAACCAGAATTGGGACGAGAAACCTTACTTGCAACGGTAGATGAAGCTCATGAGACCTTAATTGACCAAGTCATCGAAGTCTATGAAGAACTGATGGAACTGTATCTGGAACAAGGCTCCGAACTCACCGCAGAGCAACTGCATGATCCGTTTGAAGAAGCACTGAGAACTGGACATGTGATTCCGGTCTGTTTTGTCTCAGCACAAACCGGCGTGGGCGTCGAGTTGCTGCTGCGCACCTTGGCGGAGATCATGCCCATGCCAAACGAGGGTAACCCTCCTCTACTGGAAAAGAACGGCAAAAAAATCAAAGTAAATTGCGAAACCTTAGAGCACACCGTCGCACACGTGTACAAAGTCAGCGTCGACCCATATATGGGAAAACTTGCCTACTTACGTGTGTATCAGGGTGAAATCAATGCGGGCAGCCTGCTTTATATTGGCGAAAGCAACAAGGCATTTAAAGTTGGGCACTTATATCAACTGCAGGGCAAAGATAGAACCGAGATCCCTCGCGCGCTTGCAGGCGACTTCTGCGTTTTAGCCAAAGTGGATGATCTCGAATTCGATTCAATCGTTCATGACTCTCACGAAGAAGATGGAGTTCAACTCAAAACGTTGGACCTTCCTGACTCCATGTATTCTTTGTGCTTGAAGCCTCTTAAGCGTGGAGATGAGCAAAAATTAGGAGATGTGCTGAATAAAATTGCCAGTGAAGACCCTTCTCTGCGCATCGAACATCGCGCTCGCACCAACGAAACCATCATCAGCGGCCAAGGGGAGTTTCACCTCAAAGTCGCATTAGAAAAGATGGCGAACGTGTACAAACTGGACGTCGAAACCTGCCAACCAAGCGTCGAATACTTTGAAACCATCACCAAACCTGCCGAAGGGCATTATCGACACAAAAAACAAAGTGGCGGTGCAGGCCAGTTTGGTGAAGTGCAATTGAAGGTTCGTCCACTCGAACGTGGTGCCGGATTTAAGTTCATCAACAAAGTAGTGGGTGGCGCCATTCCAACCGCGCTCATTCCTGCTGTTGAAAAAGGTATTTTGCAAGCGTTAGAGGAAGGCGCGATTTCTGGCAACCCAATTAAGGATGTGGAAGTCACCGTTTATGACGGTAAATATCACTCCGTCGATTCGAAAGAAATTGCGTTTGTCATCGCAGGTAAGAAAGCCTTTTTAGATGCGATTAACAACGCAGATCCTATTGTGCTAGAACCCATTGTCCAGATGGAACTGCACATCCCAACCGCGAACGTTGGCGATGTTTCTGGAGATTTATCTGGAAACCGAGGCTTAATCGAAGGCACCGAGCCAATCGACAGCAGCTTCACCTTACTCAGAGCCAAGTCACCTGTAAACGAGCTGCAAGATTACGCTCGTCGATTACGCTCTATCACTGGTGGTGAAGGCAGCTTTAGTATGACCTTAAGCCATTACGAGCCTGCGCCACCAGCAGTGCAAAAACAGGTCTGCCAAGGCAGTACACAACAAGGTTAATTCCCTAAGATTCAAATCAATCACATAAACAAAAAAGCGCCCTCATTTTGAGGGCGCTTTTAGGTAAAAGAAAAATTATTTATCGAGAGACAAACCTATCTGACTGATTTTGCTTTCAAACTCTTCGATGCTGTTCGCTTTGTAAGTCGGAGCACCGTTAAAGTAGCGCGGTTTCTCTGGCAGCATCGCATTTTTCAGCTCTTGTTCTTGATCGATATTGTCATGGTAAACCGTTACACGATTTGGAATATCCTGCTTCATTACAGCCATTTTGGTTCTCCTTTATTAAGACGAATAGTAAGCGTAGAACGAATTTATCGGAGTACAGGCGTAACTGTGTAAAATTTAGACACCAACGACAAAATCATATTTAAACAGTTGCATTTAATATTTTTGAGGCACTTTGTCGTGGCTATTGGCAAACGTGAGTGCAGCGATTAAGGTGAGCTCTCTCTACATGAAGACAGGAAGTCCGGTGTCGCAGCAAGAACTCAACCAAATGGGCAGTGCCAAAGTTTTTCTCATCGAAAAAGATGGCGTCCAAGTAATAGAAAAACGTAACCCTACTCAAATAGAAGTCGCGTTTTATCAACGCTATGCCGAACAGTTTAACGCGCTTGGAATACACGTACCGCGCTTGATTCAATTCGACGACCAGAAAAACGTTCTGCACATTGAATACGTTCCCCACGCAGTCGAGCAAGCATTCTTACTTGAAGATGATCGAGTCATTGAACAACTCGTCAAACTGCACCAACTTCCACCAACATCAGATGGTGTTTATCACCGCCACCAGTGGACACCACAAGCGACTCAACAAGCACTCGCTACACTTGAACTGGGCTCAGAGACAGAGCAGTTCTTCCACAACCTCCAACAACGATCGGCGCATCTTTTCGATGGACAGAACTTGATCTCCGGAGACTCGAATGCTGGAAACTGGGGACAGCGCGAAAATGGCGAGCTGGTGCTGTTCGACTGGGAACGCTTTTCTACAGGGCATGTCGCGATAGATTTAGCGCCGCTCATCGAGGGCATGGGCACATTTGATGATTACTTGAACGTAGCAGGCAAGTATATAGAGTGCGCAGAGAAAGGTGAAACAACAGAATTGGCGCGCGATATCGGACTAGCAAAAGCGTGGATCGTTGTCGAGGTAGTCAACATACTGGTCTCCAGAGAGAATCCGCAGACCAGCAAATATTTGGACTGGTTTCGGCAAACCTTGCCGCAATGGGCCAAAAGCCTTAGCGCTCAGGTGATGAGTTAGGCTCTGAGATTTGATATAAACGCCTTTCAGGTTCTGCGCATGAGGTTTCACAATTGCACACCTTGTCAACGCCGACATTATTCAAACCACCACAACTCCCTTGAATGCGCTTGTTGTGAAAAATGACGCCAAGTGACATCAACAAAATGATTGCGAGAAAACCAAGAAAGGTAAATAACCAAACCATATTAACCTGCCTTATTAGCCATCGACTCTAGCTTAAGTATAGCAGGGCTAGATGTTGCTTTGAGTAGCGCTTTAGGTCTTGCCAACAAGGAGGGTTTTGATTTTGGGCCACCACAGGAGCCGCAGCCACCTTTTTGTTTGTGAACACTTTTCTTATGATTGTTTGATGGGCGTCCTTGAGAGGGCTCAATCAAAGGCTCTCTTGGAACCGCAAGCACATCTTCCAAGGAACTACGAGTAGACAGCCTAAATACTGGCGTACCACTGCTAAGTAGCTTTGCCAATACACGTTCACCGATATTTCGCACAAGAACAGCATCCACATTGTACCCTTGTAGAGACTGAATCAACTGAGACTTCGCATTACAACCAGCTTGTGGCATAGAAGCAATGTTCGCTAGGTTTTTAAGCATTCCGTCAGTATCAGAATAAATAGCGATGTATGGTGCTTTTACAAAGTGGTTTGCCACCCGCTCACCATCATTAGGAATAGCATAAATCATAAGTTTGACTCCTCATTCGGAAAAACTAATGCATGACCTTCAACTAAACTTTTTGCGACTTTCAATCTTGCACTTTTTACTGTGTTACCAAAAGTTTGTCTGGAAACGCCCATCTGCTCCGCAGCTTGCTGCTGGCTAAGCCCCTCTAAGTCGGCTAAACGTAGCGCTTCTAACTCTTCTGGTAATATGGCGACTTGCTCCAACTGATTAAATGGAATGCCATTGGGCTTAAAGCAATGGTGAGCCGCACGTCCGCATATTCGTCTTTCTATCTTTGGTCTTGCCATCATTGTCCCTCAAAAACACAGAGTCAAATTACGCCTTAAACTGGCATATGCCAATAACATTTTTAGCATATGCCAATAAACTAAGTTTGCAAAAATCAACACGACAAATACGTAATACATCAACATTAATTAGACATCTAATAATTTAGGAATTTTGATGACAAACGAACAAAAAGATCAATTCTAATTAACCGGATAATAAAAACGTTAGTTTGCGCAGATTTTTCATACAAATACACGCTAATGTGTTCATTTTATTGAAGAAGAAAAACTATAATCCAAGCAAATCATTAGTTTGAACACTAATGATTGTTTTATTTAAAAGGATGTATACCTAAGGAACGAAAAAGAGAAGTTTGACAACATTGGTCTGAGCTTAAAGGGTAATACGTTCGATACAGAACCTGTCGAACGACCATTACTTGGCCTAGGTGCCCTACTCTTCTTGCCAAATTAAGTTTCTTGAAAGCGCTTAGGTATATCAGAAAAAGGAAGTACATATGTCTGACTCAAATTGGCTCAGCGAATTCCCGGAAATGGATGCCTCTGATCTCAGGGCGATTCGCAAAACACTCGACGGCGCCTACAGAGATTTCTCTCGCGAGTATGGTGAACTCATTGAGTCTCTGTTTGATCCGCTCCTTTCGTTTCTTGTCTGGTTTGAAAAACTTCTGATTTCTACACCTTGGTTCATTATTTTAGGTGTCTGCACCACTCTCGTTTATGCCGCCAGCCGCTCTTGGAAACTGGCCGCTGCATGTTTTGGTTCGCTGATTCTGATTGGCTATTTTGGAATGTGGGAAGACACTATGCGTACGCTCAGTATCATCACTGTATGTACTATGCTTGCCATCGCACTTGGTATCCCTATCGGCATCGCTATGGCGCGCTCTAATCGCATTCAGTCGGTGGTAACACCATTACTCGACGTCATGCAAACCATGCCGGCATTTGTGTATCTCATTCCAGTTGTGATGTTATTGGGCATCGGGAAAATTCCTGGCCTTATCGCAGTAGTGATCTACGCGATTCCACCGGTTATTCGTTTAACCAATTTGGGCATTCGTCTAGTTGACAAAGAAGTATTGGAAGCCGCAACCGCATTTGGTGCCAGCACTCGGCAACGGCTTTTTGGGGTTCAGCTTCCGCTTGCAATGCCAACCATCATGGCGGGAATTAACCAAACGATCATGATGGCACTGTCAATGGTGGTCATCGCATCAATGATTGGGGTAAAAGGTTTAGGTCAGCCTGTTCTAAAGTCTATTACCAATCAATATTTCACTCTTGGTCTTCTCAATGGTTTAGCAATTGTCGCCCTAGCAATCCTTTTTGATCGTGCTTCACAAGCGTATGCGAAACGCACTCAAGCTCATTTAGGAGACTCAAAACATGACTAGTCCACTTATCGAAATCAGCGGTCTGTATAAAATCTTCGGCCCCAAGCCCAATAGCGTGATTGAGCGCGTTAAGTTGGGACATAGTAAAGAGCAGGTTTTAGCGGAAACGGGCCACACGGTCGGACTAAAAGACATCAACCTGCAAATTCAAAAGGGTGAAATTTTTGTCATTATGGGATTATCCGGTTCTGGAAAATCCACCATGATTCGCCACTTCAACCGATTAATCGATCCAACCATGGGGCAGATTTTGGTAGAAGGGGTGGATGTCATGCAACTTTCTAACAAAGAGCTTGAACAGTTTCGCCGTCACAAGATGTCTATGGTGTTCCAACGCTTTGGCTTGCTGCCTCATCGCACTGTTATCGACAACATCGCATATGGTTTAGAAGTTCAGGGAATAAATAAAGAGGCGCGCTTAGAAAAAGCAAATGAATGGTTAGAAACCGTTGGACTGACGGGTTATGAGCACCAGTATCCTGCTCAACTATCGGGTGGACAGCAACAGCGTGTGGGCCTTGCACGGGCACTGGCTACCGACGCCGAAATACTGTTGATGGACGAGGCTTTCTCAGCATTGGACCCTCTGATTCGGAGCGAAATGCAAGATCAGTTGGTAGAGCTGCAACAGAAGCTGCACAAAACCATTATTTTCATTACTCATGATTTAGATGAAGCGCTTCGACTTGGCGATCGCATCGCGATACTTAAAGACGGTGAACTTGTCCAACAAGGTTCACCGGACGAAATCTTACTGCATCCTGCCGATGAGTACGTTGAAGCCTTTGTAAAAGACGTCAATAGAGCGCGAGCACTGACGATCGAAACGCTGATGCAGCCACCTTCGTACTGTGTTCGCGCTGAAACCATTGAAGATGCGCTGAGTGAAATGAAACGTGTTAAACGTGATTATGCCTACCATGAGACCAATGCAGGCTATCAAGGCGTGATAACACAGCAAGGATTGCTAAACGCAGCGAAGTTAACTCACCTATCAGATTGGCGTGATGATATCTATGAAGAGGTGCCTATCATCTCTCCACATTTAGCCATTGAGCAAGTGCTGACTGAAGTCATGTCGTGTGAATATTCACTGCCCGTCATCGATAAGCACGGCAATTTGAAAGGCGAATTAAATCGTCAGGTTATTGCGGAGCTGTTTTCTGATCAACGAAGCACAAAACGAGGCACTTCACGCTCAAGCTTCAATAACGTTTCTTAGATGATGTTGATAATACAACTCACAATAATGTGGGCTGTTATCAATTAACTCGCTCCCACTCCCCTTTTTAGATATTTGTCTGTGGGCTCAAGCTTGATACCCAAAGCAACATTTACATTGTTCTGATTTTCCTGACAATTTCATGCTCATATCCGGTTTTATTGACATAGTTAGATCATTCTATTGCTTTTTGATGACGCAAATCCTCGATAAATGTCTACTATTACTCTCATACAAAATCTTGATTTAAAGAGGGATAAAATGAAAAAGACAATGTTGGCACTAACAGGCGCGGTAATCATTCTTGCAGGCTGTCAAGATGAGAAACCTGCCGAAACAAGCGCAGTTGAAGTACCTCAGGCAACGGAAACTGAAGTCACCACCAGTGCAGACGTTACGACTGAGACAATTGACACGTTACCAGTAGAAGAAGAACAGGTAATTACTGAAGAGACATTTGTAGACTCTGAACACAACGCACAAAGTGCTCTGGACTGGAACGGCACCTACAAAGGAACACTACCTTGCGCGGATTGTGCTGGTATCGATATGACAATCACACTAAATCAAGATGGCACTTACGTACTTGAAGAAAGCTACCAAGACAAAGAAGACGGTCAATCAAAATCTGAAGGTCAATTCACTTGGGACGCAAATGGCAGCATCGTAACGTTGACAAATGAAGATGCACCAAACCAATACTTTGTTGGTGAAAACGTACTTATGAAGCTAGACATGAATGGCGAAAAAGTAACGGGTGACCTAGCACCACTATACAACTTAACGAAACAGTAAGAAGTTAGTATCAATACCTGATAAATACCTCAAATCCGAGCCACCCCAGCTCGGATTTTTCGTTATTTTAACGAAAGCTATTCCAGCAACCTTTCTATTCTGAAGCAACATTCTGCTTCTTACCCTGATTGTTCATTACATTTCCATACGCTTTGCCGATAGATGCTTACAACATCATTTTGTACAGTGTTCAAAACAAAACAGAACAACTCGGAAAAATGATGAAAAAAACATTAATTGCACTACTTACTTTGACAGCTGCTGGCTCAGCTTTCGCTGGCGATACTTACATTCGTAACGGTAACATCTACAACAACGAAGGCGGTTGGAACGTAGAAGCTGGTGTGGCTCAAGGCAGCGATCTTTTCAAAGATCAAAAGCATAATACAGCACCAATTCTCAACGGTGGTTACCATGGTGACGACTTTAATGCCGACCTAAGTGGCATTAACTACCGCTTCTTCGGTAACACCAATGAGTTAATCAACATGAGTGCCTACCTTGTAGGTAGCGGTGTAATGCGCGACGGTGATACAGCGAAAAGCCTAAAAGGCACAGATAAACGCCGTTTCGCCGTCGATCTAGGTTTAAACGCAGACTTTACACTGGATCAAAACAACGTCATTTCTACGTACCTTCAGCACGATATCAGTGGTGCTTACAAAGGTTACTTAGCGGGCGCGACTTACTTCCACATCATGAAATTCGGTAGTGTTGATTTTGTTCCTTTTGCTAACCTAACTTATCAAAGTGAAGACTACGTAGATTATTACTTTGGTGTAAAACAACGCGAAGCAAACGCAAACCGCAAAGCATACAAAGGTGATTCAACGGTAAGCTATGGTGTGGGCTACAAACTTGTTATGCCAATCAACGACAACTGGCAAGTAAGCCAAATGACACAATACACGCGCCTAGGCAGCGGTATCAGCGACTCTTCTATCGTTGATAGCGCAAACCAATGGGTTGTTGGCGCAAGTGTGTCGTACAACTTCTAATCCGATACGCCCTTATAAAGCCATCATTTCGATGGCTTTATGCGTTGGACATTTGCATCATCTTGCACACAGACGTTAGTGTGAATGAGCAATCCATAACCTATGTAAATCGCTATAGCCTGTATTCTTCACCTGCACACCTCGCACTTGCTGTGTTTTTGTCACTTCTTCGTAGCCAACAAACAAAGGCAAATATAGGTACTGATCGCGCAGCGCTTTCTCTAGGTTTAATAAAGACTGTAGCGAGTGATCATCAGCCATCGCCCTGCGAACCTTTTCTCTGTGGCTTAACATCTGGCTTTGATCAAAACTAAAACGCAGTCCAGTTGCTATCGACAGCCATTCGAAGATGCCATATTCAAATGGTGCTTCCATGACTTCCTCAATGAAGAGCAAGTCTGCTTGGTGAGACACTACCTCAGGAAAACTAATGTCATCAATAACGACGATCTCCAACTCTAATCCCGTTGCACGAATCACACTGTGCAACCATTCGGAATGGCGAATTAGACTCGGTATCGTCCAGACAGGTTCAGCTAATACCACTTTACCTTTCAGTTTAGGTATCACAACACCATCTGTTATTGATAAATCTTGCTCATGAGTCTCTAACTGAATGCTGTCAACGGCACTTGGCGCATCATAAATTCGCTTTTGCACATGGATGTAATCAGCGAGTTGATACCAAGTCTCTTTTGTGAGTTGGGATTCCGCGCGTTCGCGGTAGGTCAAATATGAAAATGCGCTAATTTTTTCCACTTCAACGTGATCGGAGCTTTGGTTAAAGCTCAACATATTTAAGGTTTTAACATCACCATGAGACAGCGTTATTTGATCTAACAATGCGCGTGCTGAAAAATACTCTTTGTGCGCTTCAAGAGTCATACTCTCCTGGTTCCAGCCGCTGATTTTAAATGGCCCAGTCCCTATGTGGTAGGAATAACTAGAACCGAAAGAGACGACATCTCGACACAGAATAGACGCATGAGGAGTTGCTAGCATGTATGGAAACAACTTGTTCGGATACTTCAATATGATTTTTAAGCAGTTAGATGTTTCTGCAACCACGCTATCAATGCATTGCCAGAGCTCGTGAACTGGTCCTTTTATCTCCCTGAGTCTTTCTATACTCCAAACCACATCCTGTATATTAAGGGGCTCGCCATCATGGCGATATATGCCTGGCCGCAACCATAACGTAATTACCTTGCCTTCCATTTTCCATTCGTGTGCTAACGATGGCTCGATACCACCATTGGAATTTTGGGTCAGCAATACGTCATAAACGCTTTTCGCGACGTGTAATTCAGTGTGACGGTAAGTATTCGCAGGGTCGATTTTGGATACCCAAGGGTAAGAAGAAATCAAAATAGCGTTATTTGATTCGTTCAATCGATTCACTTTTTCAGAAGCGATAGTCAGTGCTCTAACCGCGGTTTGACCGAACCAATCAATAAGTTTCGTTATTGAGTTCATTCTTCCTCTGCCAAGCTCCTCAACCAAAAACTCGGTCATCGCTTGCTGGAGGGAAATATTAATACTGAGACGGCTAGCGTTACTTCGGCCAATCGCAGGTTGCCAATCGACCCAATCGTAAGTGGCAAGCTTTTTCATCACAATAGAAACATTGCGCCTCGACGTGCAAATCACCGCTTCTAGCTCAGAAAGCGTAACAAGGTGATACTGGTGAGGTTCAAAGTGCTTTAACAGTAGATCCAGATACCTAAGATTGACATCGTTCACAAAGATTCCTAAGAGTTATTCCAAAGCAAAAAAATAGCACAGGACGCTTAGCAACTAAACTTCCTGTGCTATATCTAAACAAATTCAAAGCTTGGACTCAGCTCGACCAACAGAAGTCAAAAACGTTTACTAAGCCAAGAGGTAACTTGAATAAGTATTCTTAGAAACGGTAGCTCATACCTACAGAGAACACATTGATGTCTGCATCAACCGTTACTTTTTCATTGCCAAATTTCGCAATGTCTAGCTCAGGCATCATGTATTCCCATTCAACTTGTAGAGCAAAGTTTTCAGTAATAGCGAACTCTGCGCCTAAACCGTACATGCCTGTTACAGTGCTGTCAGAAATGGTGGTATGGCCTGCGCTACCGTCAATCACAGAGTTGCTAATTTTGAATTCAGCATTGAAGTAAGAAAGACCAGCTTTAGCAAAAAGGTTGAAACGATCGCCAATCGGTAGAGTCGCTTTTGGCTGAATCGATAGATACTTCATGTCACCAACAGTAACAACTTTGCCGTCTAAAGCATCGTAGCCACCAATGGCTGCTTCTAGAGAAATGTATTCGTTGAATTTGTAACCACCGAATACTTTGCCTGAAAGGCTTGAGTCATCTTCAAGTTTAAGTTTAGTGCTAGCGTTAGTACCACCACCATTGATAGAGCCATTAACATCACCAAACGATGCTTGACCTACAGATGCACCAACGTAAGGAGCTGCGTTTGCAACAGAACATGTTGCTAGAAGGGCTGTCATTAGCCATGTTTTTTTAAACATTGTATTTCACTGCCTGTTAATTATTGAGGTTGTGTTTTGCCCATCCTTAAGCATGCCATGCTGTCCATTTCACTTGGTTTCAAAACCAAGTGGATGTTAATGAATAAAAACTCAATAAAACATGAAATATTTAGACACAACTTTGCCACTTTCTTTCTTAATTTTGACAATTTAGTCATTTCACAAGCATTGCTGCTTCAACCAGTTAGTGAGCTTGATGATTTCCGCTTGCTTGGCTCGACTCTTTTTATGAATAAAATAAAAGCTGTCGCCGGTTTCCAATCCATGAGAAGGGATATACACCAAATCGTGCGCTTTATCTCTTTCATTAAGCATAAAATCATTCGCAAATGCGATGCCTTGGTCATAACGCGCCGCCTCTATTGCCAACAACATATGACTAAAATGTTGAACATCGACATCTTTCGGCAAGGTGTAACCGCCCGCTCTGCACCACTCAGCCCAGTCTTTTCCTCTCTCACGATAAATTGAGTCTGTCGACAAAATAGGGTATCGCCAAAGCGCTTCTGGAATCGGTTGATCTTGCAACTCTTTCCAAATTTTATGGCTGCAGACCGGATACAGCGTCTCCGCGTATAACTTTACCGACATGTAGTTTCGCTTTGGCTTTTCTACCGTGATAAAACAATCGCCAACGCTGTCTGTCTGTTCAGGATCACCAACGACCATATTGAGTGTCAGATCGATTTCTGGATGTAAGCGCTTAAAATCAGACAAACGAGGAATAAGCCACTTTACGGCAAGCGAGCTATAAATCGCCAACCGTATGCTGCCTTTGTCCCCTTCTCGCACCTTTTGGCTGGCCATCGCAATTGAGCTAATTGCTGGGCTAATATCCTCTAAATAGCGGGTGCCCGTATCGGACAAAGAGAGCTTTCTGCCTTGACGGATAAATAATGATTCACCCAAATAATCTTCTAATAGTCGTATCTGGTGACTAACGGCACTTTGCGTCACATTGAGTTCTTCAGCAGCAAGCGAAAAGCTAGAGTTTCTGGCAACAGATTCAAAACAGTGAACCGCTCTGAGTGGTGGCAATTTCATTATCTAAAAATCTCATACTTAAACTAATAAATATCACTTCACTTCATCCTATGACATCACCTACTCTTTGGCAAAGAAAGAGGAGAGGAAAAAGTGAAAGTTACATCGGTCGGAGCAGCGATGCTGCTATTAATTGTTGGAAATCTCATTGCGGTGCTTTCGGACTCTTTAATTAAAAGTGTCGGAAATGAAGTGCCTATTTTTCAATTTGTCTTTTTCCGACAAATATCAGCGGTGCTTTTCCTGCTGCCAGTCTACCTGCTAACAAAAAATGCGCCTTTTCTTGAAGGGTTTAAGTGGCATGCTGTTCGCGCTCACGTATGGTTACTTGGTGCAATATTCATGGTTTTGGCGATCTCATCTTTACCGCTCGCAACTGCGAATGCGATCTTTTACGCCGCGCCATTGATCATGTTGCCGCTTGCAGCAATCTTTTTTGGAGAACAGTTGTCTAAGCAATCGGTCGCCGCAGCGATAATGGGCTTTGCCGGTGTATTGGTCATCATTCGTCCAGACCAAATCGATTGGGCAGCCATTTCAGCTTTAGTTGTTGCAATTACTTTAGCAATCAATAACTTGCTCATTCGAAAACTGCCAAAAAATCAGTCTGTGATGCAAACGTTATTGATGACAAACTTGGCAGGTATTCCAGTAGCCTTCTTGCTTGTTCTGATCGAAGCAGAACCTTGGGACTGGAGTGCTTTCCCTGTTGCTGCTGGCTCAAGTTTGTTCATCATGATTTATGCAGCAACATGTGTCATCGCTTACCGCTCGATCGATAGCAACAAAATTGCTAGCGCTGAATACAGTGGCTTAATTGGTGCCGTGTTTGTGGGATTGATTTGGTTTGGAGAAGTGCCAGATATATTTATGGCAATAGGAACCATTATGATTGTTGTGCCTCTGGTTTGGCTTTCTAAACGAGAGCGTCGCAAGAAAAAGTTGCAAGAGCAACAAGAAGCGCACGTTACTTAAAGTTGTGCTCTAACCCAAAGACTAAAAAACCGAGCCGTAAGTGCTCGGTTTTTTTATGTGGCTCTAATCGGTTTTTACGTAAGCGACTACGTGAGATAAAAACTGCCTTGCAAAGCGATCATTAAACCGGATGCGATATTCATGCTCGGCTTCCGACACTAGACGCCAGCCTTCAGCAAAGTATTCTTTGATATCATCAACCGCCTCTTCTTTATTTTTGATGTGTTTCACGTTCCACTGATAAGTGCAAGAGACAACGATCAGCCCCCCCACCTTGGTGGTTTTTTTTAGAGCATTGATCACGCTAAGTGGCGACTCACATTGATCAATCACATTTAAACATACGACTAAATCAAAGCGAGATTGGAGAGTATCGAGCTCAAAAGGCTGGTTAATTAGCGTCAAATCAACATGAGCACATTTCTGTACGATATCTCTATTCTCTACCTCTAAAGTCTTTAAGGTGTTCACATCGTGAAGGTAAGTAAGCTCGACGCGTTGTTCTTCTATTAATAGTTGCTTCAAGCCATCCATTAACCTATTTGAAGGCTCCACAAGCGTCGCTTCTTTAAGGTTAGGTAAGCGTTGCACTAACTCATAATAATTTCTTCCCAGCGCCGCCCCAACCTCAAGTAGGGAACACGGCTGAACGCTGATTTCGATTACCGCCTGCGCAATAAAATCAGCAACTTGGGAGCAGTGAGGTGATGACAAAAAAGAAAGTGGGACTTGTTTTGAGCGACTGGTTATCATCTCAATCTGTTGATCCTCAATGAACTTGTCGAACCATTGAGCTTCGAAATAACCAGCCAGACCGTGCTCGGTCAGGTAAAAATCTTCCATGTTTTTTCCGTTCGTACTTTTAGAAAAGTGATTGTATCGAACGCGGAAATTAACGGGTATTTCTGGCCGCACATTCCAATGGGAAAACAGATGAAAACGCCGCTTATGTGAAAAAGCCCTTTCATCTCAAAGATAAAAGGGCTTGTTAATCGCTTCGGTTAAGTCGCTAACTATTGTGGTAGAACAACGTTACCATCTTGAATTGGGAACGTTTTTGTCGCTGGTTTGCTCGCCAAACGAACCGTCGTTGGTGCACCTGAAACTTCGTAAGTGACGTCGTAACCCACTACTTTATCAGATGTCGTATATTCTGTATGACACTGTTTTTTCGTCGTTGTTACTACATCACCTTTTTGCACATTCTCCTGGATCTTACGACCTGTCAGTGCACCAGCAATCGTACCAGCTGCAGTTGCAATCACTTTACCTGAGCCACCACCGATTTGGTTGCCCAGCGCTGCTCCAGCTGCTGCGCCACCAACCGTACCAATAATTTTATTGTCATCCGCAGGGGCAACTTGCTCGGTTACTACCACGTCTTTACATACTTGGTGCGGCTTTTTCACCGTTTCAGTCACTGCTTCAACCAAAGTAATGTTTGCTTGAGTTGGAGCTGGTGGCGTTTTGTCTTTACAGCCTGCTAGTACAGCAACAACTGCCGTTGCAATTGCGATAGATTTCATATTCATGATTTACATCCCAGTATGGTTTGCTTTGATGAGCGTTATGGTAAATCGCAAAAGGGAAATCACATCAGACGAAAACAAACCCTCTGTCATTAACAAGTAAAGAAACACTGTTTTATAAAAGATACGTCAAGAAACACTCAGCAGCGTGTCAACAGAGCTAAAACTGTATCACTACTGATTATGATTGGGCTGGACTAGTCTATGAGATTTATTTTTAAGCCAAGCTCAAAAATAGTTCGTCATCCGTTAAATACTTATGACGGTGGCTTAGATTACGCACGTGCATAAACATAAAATCAGGGAAACCAGGCGCTATAATGTTATTTGGTTCCCAGCATACACCGCCAACAAACACATATCGCCCCTGCTTGTCATCTTCGTGAAGGGGGTTATTAAGAGGAGAAGAAAACTCTGCTCGGCAACCTTCAACCACACAAACAATTTGTCCTTTAAAAAGGCCAATCACGCGCTTTACAAGATTTGCCTTGATACCACACTTCCATGCTTGGCGAGTGGCCATCTCATAGCCATATTTTCGGATCGCTTTCTTTTGCAAATGTACTACTAGGTTCATTTTGACTCCTGATTCAAGCAACTACGTGAAGCCCAAAGTCATAAAAGCAGATAGACGTCTATACCCGAGAGAGCTCATGGTACGTGGGAATAAACTACGTGATTAGACTGAGTTTAGTGTCGGATGAGATACACCGTCCACGATGCTGTAACGTATCGATTTACACCTATCAAAGGCAGATAACACATCAACTTTTGAGTGCTTTCCTGCGCTGTATCTGGTTACTTCTGTATATTACTATAACGAAATCACCCTCCACGTTTACCTATATAAATTTGTCGTAACGATAGAGGGTGCTTATCATGGAGAGAAGATAACGCCTACGCGTCGATGAGATAATTTTGACCTTCAGTTTCTAAACGATCAATCATTTTACGACACTCATTTAAATCAAGAGGTTGTTCAAAGCGGCGCTTGAGATTCATCAAAAAGAAGATATCTTCACACATGGCTTTCTCAGGTTCGTCACTGATTTTGGCGACCGGTGAACCATTGCACGTGACCATTTTTATCACGATAGAAAGTGGCTGGTAGGCTTCACCATCTTTATTGACATAATCACCCATATCATTGGCAAGAAAAGTACCGATACCAAAACTCACCTGAATACGTCCTTGGAAATACTCGCAAATATCTAACGCTTGTTCGAAGTTAAGTCCGTCGGTAAACACCAGTGTTTTTGTTAATGGGTCTATATTCAGCGACTGGTAGTGTGCAATGATTTTTTCACCCCAGCTATAAGGGCAACCACTATCGTGACGTACACCGAAGTACGCGTTACTTAGTTCTTCATCAAAGTCTTTAAGGAAAGCATCGATACCAATCGTATCGGTTAACGCAATACCTAGTGCACCATCAAACATTTTTTGCCAACGTTGCAACGCCACTTTTTGCGAATCTCGCACATTCACCAGAGCTTGGTGTCCCATAAACCATTCATGAGCAACGGTGCCGATAGGCGTCAAATTCAGCTCTTTTGCTAAGTGATAGTTGCTTGTTCCTGTCAAACATTCCGGCACTTCCTGGCACAAATATTCCAGCATAGTGCGCTGAGCTTGAAAGGAAAAACGTCGACGCGTCGACATGTCAGAAAATTTAAAGTTAGTAATGTTACGACGTTTTAGTTCCGACTTTAGGTGTCGAACTTTCTCTTCTAAAACAGTGGTAAATTGCGCAACAGGGATATCTGACCAACGCTGACGGCTACGAACTTCAGACACGATGCTCATGATGATCGTTTCGTACAAGATGGTGTCTCGCCACAAACCGTTAATGGTAATTCTTAACTGGCTTGAGCCATCAGCCATGGCTTTGTTATGGAAAGAGACATCGCTTTGTGGGTTGAAACGGAAATGGCGCAGTGCATCAACAAAGTCAGGATTCAGGTAAGGCGCGACACGCTTAATATATTCAATTTCTTCTTGCGTAAATTGAATATCTTGCAGTTTAAGGACTTCGGCTTTTACCTCGGGCAAAAGCTCAGAGAGGTCTTCCTCACTGCGCACGATAAACTTATATGACACCATCGCATCAGGGTAAAGCGCTGTTACAGCGCTCATCATATTGACTTTGTAGACATCGAAATCCAAAGCACTTTGAATGATGCGGGAAGAAAATAGTTTGGTGGTCATTAGGTGCCCTTCTACATGCCCTTCCTGGGTATATAACTTTTTGTTACTAACTAATTTGCGTAAACAATAAACACCCATCTATAGTTTGTCAACTTTTGTTACTAACCACTCATTTTTATAAGGTTTTTTTGTCTAGAATTCGAGCAAGCATTGTGAATAAGTCAGAGTCATCCGTAAATTTATGCTCAAACCGTATTACGAACACTACCAAAAACGTTTCTAACAACTCGTTACTTACCCATTGATTGACCACTTGTTATGCGCTAGATTACTTACAAATCAATATTAGGACCCAACCATGATCGTATCTGTCGACATTATTCCATTCAGGCTATCTGGCTGTGCCGATAAGGGATTGGAAGTGTTGTTGATTAAACGTTCAAATCCAAATCGGCCATACCATGGAGTCTGGGCACTACCGGGCGGATTTGTCTTTGATAAAGACTTAACCAGTGAAGGCGGACGCCCGGCCGATGAAAACTTTGAAGCGGCGCGTCGCCGAATTTGCCGTGAGAAAATCCATACCTACCCTCGCCATTTTAGCGAAGCATTTATCGACGGTGATCCAAAGCGCGATCCAGAAGACTGGAGCTTAAACATTACGCACTACGCCTTAGTTGATCGTAACAATGTAGAGCAAATAAATAATGCAGGTGTACCGGAATGCCAACTTAAATGGTTTTCGCTACAGGCTATTCTCAATGGAGAAGAAACCCTCGCATTTGATCATCAAAAAACCATTGAAAAAGCGTGGCAAAAGCTTCGTGCATCCATTGAATACACATCGGTTCTTTTGTTTGCATTAGACAAAGAGTTTTTGGTTGCGGACATCATTTCTGCTTATCAAGAGTTTGGTATTGATATCAGCCGAATGACGATTAAGCGCCGCTTGATAGATTCAGGCGTACTAAAACCCACTAATAAAGTCGCTTCAACCAACAAAGGCAAAGGTGGAAAACCCGCAATGGTATATACGCTGACTAGCGACGAAGTAACCTTTTTTCAAAACTGTTTGCGTGGATAAACGCAGACAATCAGACAGACAAGGAGTCTGCCATGACTGTTCGAGTAAACTATCAAACTACAGCAGTGATCGACGTTGATCCAGAGAAAGGCTTTAGTGAGTTATGTCCAGATGAACTGCCCGTTGCAGGTGCGTTGGAAATCGTACCGGAGCTTTTGAACAATCATGCCAAAGGCCGATTAAAACTGGTCAGTCGTGACTTGCACCCACCGAAAGCAAAATGGGATGCAGAATCGCCAGCCAATATGCTTGAGCCCGTTGGTTTACCGAATGTGGATATAAAGTGGAACCGTCACTGTGTGCTTGGCACAACAGGTTCTGAGCTGCTAGATGGCTTACCACCCGTGTTGGACTATGATTTTCAAGTTAATAAAGGTATGGATCCTGACGCGCACCCTTACGGTATTTTTTTCCATGATATTGCCGACACCAAAACGACAGGCGCGCATGAATTTCTAAAGTTCAACGGGATTGATACCTTAGTTATCGGTGGCCTTGCCTTAGACTTTTGTGT
The DNA here is from genome assembly GCF_033339495.1 of Vibrio sp. 2134-1. Taxonomy (NCBI): domain Bacteria; kingdom Pseudomonadati; phylum Pseudomonadota; class Gammaproteobacteria; order Vibrionales; family Vibrionaceae; genus Vibrio; species Vibrio sp. 2134-1. The sequence goes on along the minus strand of NZ_JAWOUS010000012.1, from coordinate 49,768 downwards.
GAAAAAATCCGTCATGCAAGCGCTGGAACTTGGCTACAATGTGGTAGTTAATCTTGCTTCAACTCGTGCGGTGCTGCCTGATAATGTAGAGAATGTGCTGACAGAACTCAGAGATAATGGCGCATTATTTGTCGAAAAAGCGGACGACATCATCGTAGAAAAGTTCGCCTAGAAACGATAGTAACCGAGAAGGATTTCACCATGCATCAACATGAAAAATTGAATTACGTTGAATTTGGTTCCACTAATGTCAGTGCGACCAAACAATTTTTTGAGCGTGCTTTTGACTGGAGCTTTACCGATTATGGTCCAGAATATTCTGCATTTTCAGGACAAGGATTGGATGGCGGATTCTTCAAATCTGAGTTTATAAACCAAACCGCAAATGGTGGCGCACTTTTAGTATTTTATAGCTCAGACATTCAGGCCACTCAGACAAAAGTAGAGCAGCATGGTGGAAAAATTATCCGCCCTATTTTCGAATTCCCCGGCGGCTGTCGATTCCACTTCACTGAACCGAGTGGAAATGAATTCGCAGTATGGTCAGAGAGCCATTAAGTCATCACAAATCAACAACACACTATCAACGTGATCCCAAGCTAGCCAGATCCGGAACTGGCATTACATTTCTGGTTGACCTCATCCTTGGTTTAATTCACTGTTAGCGCAACAATTAATCGATGAGGCGCTAGACCTCGACCAAGGATGTCAAATGACTGCCGTCAGTTTTTTTCGCTTACTCTGCCTCGCTGCTATTTGGGGTGGCTCGTTTCTGTTTATGCGAGTCGCCGCCAACACATTCGGGCCGGCTTACTTAATCGAATTTCGAGTTACATTTGCCGCCGTCGCTTTGTTATTGATCGCCGTATATTTGAAGAAGAAACTCACGTTAACTGCGCATACTAAACACTTCTTTATTATTGGCTTATTCAATAGCGCAGTTCCATTTTTACTCTTTGCGTACGCAGCCCAGACACTGAATGCATCAACTTTAGCAATATTGAACTCAACCGCCCCAATATGGGGAGCACTAGTTGGCTTTGTTTGGTACCACAGCCCACTCACAGCGAAATCTGTTCTCGGTATGCTAATAGGCATTGGAGGCGTTGCAGTCTTGGTCGGCTTAGATACTTCAACCATAGGTGAAGAAGCCATGCTCCCTATTGCCGCCAGTTTGATGGCTTCTTTCAGCTATGGCATTGCTACCAACTACACTAAAAATGCGCCACAAGTACCAGCTTTTGACAATGCTCACGGCAGCATGTGGGCGGCGGTTATTTGGGTACTGCCGCTGCTACCATTCTTACCAATGCGTGCAGAACCAAGTCATTTCGAATGGAGCTCTGTTGTCACGCTCGGCGTTGTATGCACAGGGTTCGCTTATTTGCTCTATTTCCGCTTAGTTTCTGATATCGGCCCAGCGTCAGCACTGACTGTCACTTTTCTTGTTCCTGTTTTTGGTATCTTATGGGGCTACTTGGTGCTAGATGAGCCCGTCGGCTCTAACACCATCATAGGAACAATTCTAGTGCTTAGCGGCACTATGCTAGTCACCGGTTTCTCCCCAACAGCAATGCTCGCGAAGCGAAAACAAAGCGTTGCTTAATCAGCCTAATATAACTTCCACACCTCGCTTTTTGATTTGTTCAAGGTCGCTTTTCGGAGCGGCTTTGTCAGTCAGCAGCACTGATATTTCGTCAGTCTTACCAATTGATGAGGGATAAATTTGCCCAAATTTACTAGAATCCGTTAGAACAATATTGCGCCTTTTTTTCGCAATGATGGTTTCTGCGATCTCAGCACGCATCATGTCGCGGCTAGTAAAGCCAGTGTCTTGATGGAAGCCGTCAATACCCAAGAAGGCTGTGCTGAAATGAATGTTCTCAATACACAACTTAGTCAGCGGTCCGACCAAACTCTCGCCTTGGTGCTGATATACGCCACCAAGCAAGATAATGTTGGCAGAAGTGTTACGGATGAGATGGGCGATATACGCCGATGGCGTAATGATGGTCACATCGCCGCGCTCAGCCAAAGTCCGAGCCAACAACGCATTGGCACTGCCCCCTTCAATCAGCACTGTCTCATTCGGTGCGACCAAATCCGCAGCTTGGTTTGCGAGCGATTGTTTAATATCGAAACGCACTTCTAGGCGGGCATCAATGTCATCACTTTGCAACGCGGTAGCTGCGCCGTGAACGCGCTTTAGGTAGCCCTGTTGCTCCAGAAAGTTCAAATCCTGTCTGATGGTCACACCCGACACGCCAATGATGTCAGAAAGCTCCGTGACTTGAACGCGTTTACGGTCGTTCACTAATTGCAGGATTTCATTTTGTCTTGGGTTCACAGATTCGCTCCTTATTGATGAGCTTACAGTATACTCACCTGATGTTTCATATGAAAAGAACTTGAAAGTAAAAAGGAAAAAACGCGTGGTCTGATTAGCCAAGCTGCACCTTGCGAATATCGCTCCCATCAACAGATAATAGGGCAACGAAAATGGGATGGAAGAAGAGGGTTTAGATCCCTACATACCAACAAAGGTAAAGACTAGGATAAAAGTAATGGAAGAAATTTACTTCGCAGGCGGTTGCCTTTGGGGCGTGCAAGAATTTATGCGCCACCTTCCGGGCGTAATCAACACAGAAGCCGGGCGAGCAAATGGCACAACGGATAACACTCAATCCGAATACGATGGCTACGCAGAGTGCGTGAAAACCCAGTTCGACCCTGAGCAAGTTTCGGTTGAAACTTTAATGGGGTATTTGTTTGAGATAATCGACCCTTACAGCGTTAACAAGCAAGGTGAAGACGTAGGTGAGAAGTACCGTACTGGTGTTTATAGCCAAAACGAACAGCATCTCACCATCGCGAAAGCGTTTATCGCAGCACGACCGGACGCCGACAAGATCGCCGTAGAAGTACTGCCACTCACGAATTATGTACCAAGTGATGATGAGCACCAAGACAGACTCACAAACTTTCCGAATGATTACTGCCACATCCCATTAGATTTACTACATAAATACAGGGATAACTCGTAACCGTTCAGTCGGCATCGCTTTAAAAGGTAAGACGCACATCAGTTTAAATCGATGCCTTCCACTAATGACAATGTCATTTCTGCCGCCGATATTTCCTTACAACCCGACGAGTTTTGTCCGCACCACAACGGTGTGAATTCATCTCGGTTTTGCTTTTCCATAAGCGCTCTTAGTTGAGCCATTTCAATGGAGGCGTATGGGAATTTCGGCGCAAACTCACTGATGTAGCCTAGCTCCGACATCGCGCGATTCACAATGCCTCTCGCTGGTCGGCCCGAGAAAACATTGGTCACAGCGGTATGTTGCGCGCGTTCACTGGCAATGGCATATCGATGTAAAGACGATGTTTTCGCCTCATCACACAACAAATAGGCGCTGCCAACCTGCACGGCACTTGCTCCTAACTTTAGCGCGGCTTGTACACCGTTTCTATCGGCAATTCCTCCTGCTGCAATAACAGGCAAATTCACCCGTTTGGCGATTTGTGGTAATAACGCCATCAGACTTAATTGAGTAGTTAAATCATCCGATAAAAACATGCCTCGGTGTCCACCAGCCTCCAAGCCTTGAGCAATAATGCCGTCAACGCCTTTTGCTTCTAGCCAAAGTGCTTCGTCCACCGTAGTCGCTGACGAAAGGATCTTCCCTCCCCACCCTCTAATTCGAGCTAACAGATCATCGTCTGGCAAACCAAAGTGGAAACTGATCACTGGCGGTGCAAATGGTTCAATCGCGTCAGCAATATCATGATTGAAAGGCATCCTTGTCGGAGCGTTTGGCTGAGCCTGAACGGTTGTATCAACCTCGGAAAAATACGGTTGCAGCGTTTTTTGCCACTTTTCGTGCTTGTTGGCGTCATACTCCGGCATTTCATGGCAAAAGAAATTGAGGTTAAACGGTCGGTTAGTTGCCTGCTTGATAAGTTGAAGTTCTTTTACGATGGCGCCTTTGTTCAGCATTCCACAAGGTAACGAGCCAAGCCCGCCAACATTACTGACGGCTATGGTCATTTGGCTGTCTTGCACACCGGCCATTGGCGCTTGAATAATCGGTAACTCTGTTCCCAAAAGTGTATTAAATACCTTGTTTATCATGCTCTTTCCTTGAAAACTTAACCTTTACCTGTGATGGATCTGCGCCATCGTTATCCAGACTAGACTTTCACATGATTAACCGCTTATAAAGTTAAAGTGATGCATTTGTGCGCTATGCACTTTTGATAGAAATGACAAAGGGAGCCTATGGCTCCCTTAATATGCTGAATAACAAGAATCAAAGTGACTATCGTACGACATCTGATTCAAGCTCTAGCTCTGCTACAGACAGCATGGCAAACTCTTCCTCGGCGGTTGCTGCCACCAGTTTGTTGCGGCTGTATAACCCATAATAAACACCACCGATAAGAAACAATCCCATTGTCATGAAAAAGGCTGAGGGATCAAAAGCATAAACACCTGTCATTGCGATCAAAGAAAGCACCAGAGAAATACTCGACGTAATTATCCCACCAGGCGTTTTATATGGACGAGTTAATTCCGGCTGTTTAATTCGCAATAAAATATGGCTCAAGGACATTAATGCGTACGATACAGTCGCACCGACAACAGCCATCGCCAAGATTAAGTCCCCCTCACCCGTAAGTGAAACCAAGAACCCAAAAACGCCCGGAACCAAAAGCGCACGAGAAGGCACTTTTTTGTCACTGGTTAATGACAAAGTCTGCGGTAAATAACCCGCGCGGGAAAGCGCAAACACCAAGCGACTGTAACCATAAATGATTGAAAAGAAAGAAGCGATAAGGCCAGCCAATCCAAGTAAGTTCACGGCCATTGCTACCGTTGAATTGCCCGTAAGCTTTAGGGCGTCAACTAATGGCACCGCGCTATCGCCTATGACCTTTGAGCCAACCGCACCAGCCAAAAGGACGACTACGAGAGTTGCGGTTAGCAATAAAAACAGCATCGCACCAATGATGCCTTTGGGAACATCTTTTGCCGGATTTTTTGCCTCCTCTGCCGCTAAAGGCACACCTTCAACCGCAAGAAACAACCACATTGCAAATGGCAACGCAGCCCATACGCCATACCACCCAAACGGCAAGATTTCTGTTGCCTGAGCCGTCGCCGGAGCAATATCGAATAAGTTATTAACGTCAAAGTGACCAATAAGCACAGCAGCAGTAATGAGAATAGCTAGCACAGCCAAACCACTGATGACCATCATTACTTTGAGAGCTTCGCCAACCCCTGCCATATGAATAGCGATAAAGACGGCGTAGAAAAGTGCGTAAACAACAGGGCCATCGATACCAACCAATTCATTCACTGCTGAGCCAATAAAAATCACTATCGCAGCAGGCGCGAGCGCATATTCAATCAAAACTGATAAGCCAGTGAAAAAGCCACCTGTCGGCCCCATCGCCTGTCTTGCGAAGCTGTAACCACCACCCGCAGCAGGAATAGCCGCAGACATTTCAGCTAAAGACAATACTAGCGTGAAATACATTACTGCCATCGCGATAGCAGCAATAAGAAAGCCTCCCCATCCTGCTTGAGCGATGCCAAAGTTCCAACCGGCAAAGTCACCAGATATAACATACGAGACACCTAAGCCAGCAAGTAAAATCCAACCTGCGGTGCCTCTTTTTAGCTGCCTTTTGGCCAAGTACTCCTGATGTTTAGACATAGTAAATCCTTCTACTTTGATGAAATTAAAAAGTTGTCGCTGTGTTTATCTTCAACGCTTGCGCCACTTGGCTCATTGATATCTGAGCGATCTTTCAGATTCACTCCTGACAGTTGTAATTTTCGAGCTTCCTTGAGCAAGTAAAATGCGCGTTCACAGGCATCGTCATAGTTGAGCCCCTGAGGGCGCACATTGGAAATGCAGTTTCTTTGGGAATCTTTAGAGCCTCGTTTAGCCCCCCAAGTGAGATACATACCCATGCTATCCGGAGAAGTTAGGCCGGGCCTCTCTCCAATTAAAACCAGCACGGCCTTGGCGTTAAAACATTCACCAACATCATCCCCTACCGCTACTCTTCCTTGCTTTACGATTGTGATAGGTGCGAATTTCCATTGATGTTCATCATCAGCGCTTAAAAGAGAAATCAATCGAGTAACAACAGGCACGGCATGGTTTTGAATTGCGACGGAAGAAAGTCCATCAGCAATAACAATCGCAAGATCAATGTCAGTGTTATGCTCATTTGCTATCGAGTTGAGCGTTTGCCAAGAAGATTCATCGAGTTGCCTTCCTAAATCGGGCCTTTGCAGGTACATAAGCCGATCACTCACTTGGCTGCTCACTACCACTGGAGGCTCTAAGGTATTTTCAAGAATCGAGTAAGAGTCCGACAAACCAGCAACGAGAGACTCAATATTCAAACTGCAATGCACTGCATCCATAGCTTGGGCGTGATCCAGCTGAAATGAGAGTAACTCGTTGGTTGGTACACTGTTCCCGCTACGACCCAGAGCGATCCGAGCAGAGGTGAAGTCGCGTAACTTGCCCCACGGGTTGTGTGTGACAACTTCAGACTCATCTTGTGGGGACTGAGCAATGGTGATTACTTTACCCATGAGAATACCCCTTATTCAGTTGGTTAATTGCTCCCGAAAACGAGCGAGAGATTTGCTCACTTAACCGAACGTCTTGCACGCTCTCGAAAATCTGCATCTCCATTAACCATTGTTCAAACTCTGGTGCTGGCTTCAAACCGAGTACTTTTCTTGCGTAAAGGGCATCGTGAAATGAGGTAGTTTGATAGTTGAGCATGATGTCATCAGACCCTGGAATACCCATGATGAAAGAGCACTCGGCCACACCTAATAGTGTCAGCAAGTTATCCATGTCATTCTGATCGGCATAGGCATGATTGGTGTAACAGATATCGCAACCCATAGGTAAACCAAGCAACTTCCCACAGAAATGATCTTCAAGCCCAGCACGAATGATCTGTTTGCCATCAAACAGATACTCAGGGCCAATAAACCCAACGACAGTATTAACCAACAAAGGATCGAACTGTTTCGCGACAGCATAAGCGCGGGCTTCACAAGTCTGTTGATCGACCCCATGAAATGCATTCGCAGACAGCGCTGTACCTTGTCCGGTTTCAAAATACATCACATTGTTTCCTACACTACCTCGATTCAAAGACAACGCGGCTTCATGGGCCTCTTTCAAAATCGACAAGTCGATTCCGAAGGTATCATTCGTCCCTTGCGTGCCGCCTATCGACTGAAAAACGAGATCGACTGGTGCACCCATTTCAATGGCTTCGATCGTGTTCGTGACATGAGTTAACACACAAGACTGAGTCGGTATTTGATAGTGTTGAATCACCTCATCCATTAAGTTCATTAACTTAATAGCTTGAGGTACATTATCTGTTGCCGGATTGATACCGATAACCGCATCGCCATTTCCGTACATCAGACCATCAAAAATGGTCGCTGCGATACCGTTGAGAGAATCAGTGGGATGATTCGGCTGTAAGCGAGTAGACAGGCGACTCGGCAAACCAATCGTATTCCGAAAAGCCGTGACAACTTGGCATTTTTTAGCAACGAGAATCAAATCCTGGTTGCGCATAATCTTACTGACTGCGGCCACCATTTCTGGTGTTAAACCTTGACGAATTTTAGCCAACGTTTCACCATCGGCTTCTTCACTCAGCAGCCAATTTCGAAAATCTCCGACCGTCAAGTGCTCAATCGGCTTAAAGGCTTCAAGGTCATGCGTATCGATAATTAGGCGAGTGATATCGTCGCTTTCGTATGGAATAACCGCCTCGTTAAGAAACGTTTTAAGTGGTAACTCAGACAGCGCCATTTGTGCGACTACACGTTCTGCCGCTGACTGAGCACAAACCCCGGCTAACGCATCGCCTGAGCGCTCCGGTGTCGCTTTCGCCATCAAGTCAGCTAATGACTTAAAGGTATAGACTTTACTTCCTTGTTGCCGACGATAAGTTGTCGTCATTGCTCTTCCTCTTCACTATTCGGTTCGCTTTTTGCTGAACTATCAATAAGCTTTAAGAAAGTATTGCCAAATGTGTTCCGTAGCGTTATCAAAAACTGGCAACATTTATAAACCAATAATAAACAATGAGTTATATAAATACTGCTCCAACATGACTCACAAAAAAGGAATGAGCATCACAAGGATGAGTAACCAAATGCCCCAAACTGCACCAATGCTGTGCATCCATCACACTAAGGATGCAAACCAACAAGCTGCGAGTCTGATAAACTGGCAACAGGAATATGACCAACTCAGCGATGGTCGATTTTTAGGTCAAATTCGAGAACGACGATTTCCCAATTTCCATGTATTTCGTGAAGACAGTAACCGCTCGCTAAGACAGCAATGCAGGGTTGAAGAGGGAGGTATTTGGTTGGGTTTGAGTGCGGAAAATAAGCCGCTACACCTAAATCACAGTCAGTTTAATTCAAGCCAACTTTTGCTTAGGCAAGGTGGCGCTGATTTTGAGTTAATGACACCGGAGCAGTTTTCTATCTATGGAATAGTGCTCGACAAAAACTTCGTTCACATCATAGAAAATCAACTTGAGCTTGGGAGTATCCAAAACAACACATTACACTTAACGGGTTTGACGGAAAAACACATTCAACAACTTAAATACTACTTAGGCACGTTACTTGGTTCCGCCGAGCCAAGATGGTCTGAAACCACACATCAAGCAATCTTAAAAGATATTGTGCTGGAGTTGTTCTCACTCAGTTCACTGCACACGAGCCATCCGATATCAATCTCTCATCGTCAACACGTGATGCACCGTATAAAACAACAGCTACAGGATCTAGACTACCGTACACCGATAACCGTCAGTGAACTGTGTGACGCAGTACACGTCAGTCGTCGCACACTACAGTACACCTTTGAACATTGCTGTAATACTTCCCCAAAGCAGTTCATACATCGAATGCGCCTGAATCAAGTACGTAGAGTGCTACAAAGCCCTGAAGATAATCGAACAATTGCAGAAATCGCTTTTGACTTTGGTTTTTTCCATCTCGGGCAGTTCAGTCAAAGCTACAAGCGGCTATTTGGTGAGACGCCAACTGAAACGAGAAAATGGGAGCCCAGCAAATAAAATGACAGGCAGTATATTCTTTCAGATCCTGCGTTGGGGCCATGTTATGCAGTCGCAATGATTTGCTGAAACTTAGCATGAAGCTCTTCAAGTGCCGCTTCAACATCCGGTTCTGCACGGCTCAAGTGCGAGATTAACGTCATAAAATAGCAGTCAAAAATCAGCGGTATTTTTCCCTCAAGGACGGAGCTTCCGTTTACAGATTGAAACAAAGCTTGGTTAAACGACTGATAATAATCCAAATCCCAAATCACCTCTTTCAACAAAGCTCGGCTCAGCTCAACGTTCGCAAAATAGTAGCGATAGTATTTCTCCGTCAGCGCCAAACCAATGTCGATATCGGTTTTACCTTCCACACTGACTAGCGTTTCTTGGCTGATCTGTTGCAGTTGCGCCAGCATCCCTTCGCGCAAAATCGACAGTTTAGTCGGGAAATGGCTGAACACTGTGCCATCGGCTACTCCTGCTTCTCTCGCTATCTGCCTTGTGGTCGTCATGTCATAGCCATTTTGAGCAAAAGATGCCCATGCGGCTTTTAGAATTTTATCTCTGGTTTGTTGTCGCTTCGTCATTGATGTGTCTGCTTAATGAGCTTGAAAGGATCATACCTTGCGTGGTTGAGATTGACAAATTGAGCGCACTCATTTATAAAAATGAGCATGCTCATTTTATGTAAAAACAAAAGGAATCGCTCATGTACGTATTAAACAAACTAGGCCAAGGATTGATTTTCTTCCCGACCATCTTCTGCTTTTCGTATATTTTAAGACCGATATTAATGGTCATCCTTATTCCAGGAGGACTCGCACTTTTGGCGTTAATCGGTGGCGCAGAAGTCAGAGCAGAACTCAAAGCCATGCTGCTTGAGGAGTTTTTTGGCGTTAGCCCATCGCACACCACCTCGAAAAAGGCGTGAGTGCGCTACAAACGTTGGCAAGGCTAAGTAAAAAAGAAAACGCGCAGATATCGAGATCTCAATGCCTGCGCGTAGATGTGGTGAAAATAAGACTGGCGTTAGTCAGTATTCATGTTCTGACCAATTCGCCATAAAACGCCACTAGGGTCAAACAAACAACATTCGCGCATGCCCCAAGGTTGCTCGACCAGCTCAGTCAAACGCGAACCAAATTCTTCATGACCCACTTTGGATAAGTGCTGATGCCAGCTTTCTGCGTCTTCTACGAGCAAATGCATCATGAGGTTATTGCCGTGTTCTGGCTCATAAAAATTCTGTAAAAGAAACGCGCAGCTACCTTGAGAGAAGTATGCTACATCACCGAAGTCCGATGCCATTTCAAAGCCAATCGCCTCATAAAAGCGTTTTGATAGCGCGTAATCTTTCGCCGGAACAAATGATTTGATTTCAACAATATTGAGGTTTTCCATTTCCAATTTCCTAAGCCTTTTTCCATAAAGCTGACTGACGTAATCTCGCTCTATGCCTTCTATTCGCCTTGCGTAATCTGCTGTGATGACAGTGGCACACACTCTGCCATTTGCGTTTGTAACCACGTGATAAATTTATGTTCGAGTTCTGTACGCTTTTTATCTTGACTCAATAAAACGTAATTGCAACTTGATGGAGAAAACCCAAATGGTGCGACCAAATTACCACGCTTAATATCGTCCATGACAAAAGGATACGATCCCATTGCGACGCCTAAGCCATCCACTGCGGCTTGTATGCAAAAATAAAAATGCGCGAATGATTGCTGAGTGTTGCCGTTGAAAGTTTCACAACGTGTTGATTGCTGCCAATCCGCCCAAGCATTCGGTCTGGTTTGGCTATTCAACAATCGAGCTGCTTTCAAATTGTCTTTAATGGATTGCCAATACTCAGGAGAAAATACCGGCCCCACCCACTCTTCCACAAGAATGGTTTTGTCGTAATCGTGATGCTGCGCAAAATCGTCTCGACGAATCGCCATCGAAAGCCCTGTCGATCCTAATGTTACCGGGCCACCAGCCGTCGACAAACGAACATCAGCACGGTGTTCATCATTAAACGCGGCCAACCTTGGCATCAACCAGCGCATGGTTAATGTCGGTTCACAAGACACTTCAAGATGCTGATGCTTCTCTTGAATAAGCGTATTCACGCCTGTTTCTAGCGTTTGGAATGCCGTTTCTGTGTATGTCTTGAGTAATTCGCCTTCTGCCGTCAACACGACTTTCCTGCCCTCTTTGAAGAACAAAGGTTGAGACAGATATTGCTCAAGTTGCTTGATCTGCTTACTCACGGCTCCGTGGGTAATGTTCAGTTTGTCAGCCGCTTCAGTGTAGCTTGAAGAACTCGCCGCAACGTGGAAGACATAAAAAGATTTCAGGTGACGCATCTGTGAGTTTTTCTCACCAATATGGGAATGTTTTTCGATTATAGTCAGTAATAAAGACGCCTACAATTTCGCTACATCCCAGACTTCATCATTCAAACAGGAAATCGATATGGAATTTGTAACTCTTGCGTTATTAGGTGTGCTTATTGTCATTAGCCCTGGCGCAGACTTTGTTTTGGTATTAAGAAATAGCTTAAATCAAGGACGAAAAGCAGGCGTATACAGTGCGATTGGTATCAGCATGGCGATCAGCATCCACATCGCTTACTCCATGCTGGGGATCAGTTACTTAATTTCACAAAATGAATGGTTGTTTAATCTCGTGCGCTATCTTGGGGCCGCTTATCTTGTCTACCTTGGGATTAAAGGAATATTCTCCTCGCAGCCTGCGTCAAACTCAGAAACCATTCAACAGAGCGAGTATTCAATGTGGCGATTTTTCATGCAGGGATTTCTGTGTAATTTACTCAATCCCAAGACGATGCTGTTTTTTCTGAGTATTTTTAGCCAAGTGATTTCTCCCGACTCTAATCAGCAACACATCGCCTTTTTTTACGGGATTTATATGATTGCGCTGCATGGTATTTGGTTTTCTATCGTTGCTGTTTTATTCACGTCATCCCAGCTACAAGCTTTCTTGTTGAAGATTAAGCATCGACTCAATCAAGTATGTGGGGCGGGATTGATCATTTTCGGCGCAATGCTGGGCTTAAAGGTGTAGTGCGCTTGCGGTCCGATTACCCCAGTTCAAATTGATCATTGAACAAGTGGCAGTAATCAATTAAAAATCTACATTATCAATACTTTAAATTAGAAAAAAACAGCCAACGTGCGCTGGCTGTTTCGATACAGTTAATGGATGACCCGAGCGTCCCCTTTAAATAACTGAGACAGATCGATAGTGAATATCGTCACTGTCGGACGTTTAGGCAGAGCATTTTCGATCGAAAACTCTGGCCCAGCTGGAACGAGGGGGAAGTGAATAGCAGTCGGCCACGTTGACGAAGCTTCATTACCGCCCGGCTCAGATATTGAGAAAGAAAACGCAGGTAAACGGGTCATAACACTTACCTCAAATGACTGATTAGCGGGCTCAAGCGAGCCCGCTTAGGTTTTGCAATGTTATTGTTATTTTAACGCTTACTTAATCACTAACGATTGATGACGTTAGATATCAAGTTCTTTGTCTTCAACGTGGTTGGTGATCATCGCTTCAGTGGTGATCATCAAGCCAGCAACAGACGCTGCGAATTGAAGCGCTGAACGTGTTACTTTCGCAGGGTCCAAGATGCCCATTTCGATCATGTTGCCGTATTCACCTGTTGCAGCGTTGTAACCGTAATCGGCATCACCCGCTTTGACAGCGTTCGCCACAACAGAAGCTTCGTCACCTGCGTTAGTTGCGATTTGACGAAGAGGCTCTTCCATTGCACGTAGCGCAACTCGGATACCCACGTTTTGGTCATCATTGTCGCCTTTTAGATCCGCCAATTCTTTCGCGATCTTAGTTAGGGCAACACCACCACCAGCAACAATACCTTCTTCAACCGCTGCGCGGGTAGCGTGTAGCGCATCGTCCACGCGGTCTTTCTTCTCTTTCATCTCAACTTCGGTTGCAGCGCCGATCTTGATCACCGCTACGCCGCCAGAAAGCTTCGCAACACGTTGTTGAAGCTTGTCTTTATCGTATTGAGAGGTGGTTGTTTCGATTTGTTTTTCAATCGAAGCCACACGATCAGCAATCGCACTTGCTTCTGCTGCACCACCCACAATGGTTGTTGTGTCTTTGGTGATGGTCACTTTCTTCGCACTACCTAGTTGCTCTAACGTTGCTTTTTCGAGCTCTAGGCCGATTTCTTCAGAGATGACCGTACCAGCAGTTAGTACCGCAATGTCTTCCATCATCGCTTTACGGTTGTCACCAAAGCCAGGCGCTTTCACCGCGGTCGCACGCACGATGCCGCGCATGTTGTTCACAACCAATGTCGCTAGCGCTTCACCTTCGATGTCTTCAGCAATGATCAATAGCGAGCGAGAAGATTTCGCCACTTCTTCTAGTACAGGCAATATCTCGCGGATGCTGCTGACTTTTTTGTCCACCAATAGGATGTAAGGGTTGTCTAGCTCTACGCTGCCATTTTCTTGGTTAGTGATGAAGTATGGCGACAAATAACCGCGGTCGAATTGCATACCTTCAACCACAGACAATTCGTTGTTTAGACCTTGGCCTTCTTCAACCGTAATCACGCCATTGCGACCCACTTTTTCCATCGCTTCTGCAATGATTTCACCGATCGCGCGATCGCTGTTTGCAGAAATGCTACCCACTTGGGTAATGGATTCTTTGTCGCTGCATGGCTTAGACATTTCACGTAGTTTCTCAACCGCCGCTTCAGTGGCTTTGTCGATACCACGTTTTAGGTCCATTGGGTTCATGCCAGAGGCTACCGCTTTAAGACCTTCATTGATGAAAGATTGCGCCAGTACGGTAGCCGTCGTTGTACCGTCCCCCGCTTCATCATTCGCTTTGGACGCCACTTGTTTCACCATTTGTGCGCCCATGTTTTCGAACTTATCTTTCAGTTCGATTTCTTTCGCTACAGACACGCCATCTTTGGTGATGGTTGGCGCGCCGTAAGATTTATCAAGCACAACGTTGCGGCCTTTCGGACCTAGTGTCACTTTTACTGCGTCCGCCAGTAAGTTCACACCTTTCAGCATTTTTTGACGTGCGTCATTAGCAAATAATACGTCTTTTGCAGCCATGGTTATCTCCTCAAAAAACTACTACAAAAATAATTACTCAACGATTGCTAACACATCAGATTCGGACAGAATTAAGTATTCTGCGCCGTCAATTTTCTCGGTTTTCACGCCGTAACCGTCATTGAAAATGATTTGGTCGCCCACTTTGACTTCCATCGCAGCGCGTTCGCCATTTTCAAGACGTTTACCTAAACCAACAGCAATGACTTTCCCGCGGTTTGATTTTTTCACCGACTGAGAAGTTAAAACGATTCCCCCTTCAGATTTATTTTCCACCTCTTGTCTTTCAACAATTAGCTTGTCATTTAAAGGACGAATTTTCATTTTTAAGTGCCTCCTACTTGGAACCAAAAATAAAAGACAAAATAAACATCAAGATGGATTTGCGAGTCGACAGCTCGCTTTCGATGAAAATAATAAGGTCGAAAAATGAGAGTTCAAGAGGTGAATTTGATAAAAATTTTTTATTAAATTAAATAAAATTTTCTATCGAATTATCGCATTCACAACTACTTAGCATCTCTTTATGATGGAAAATATGCTCAATCAAATCTAGAGTGGTTACGTACTCTTAAAAAGGATAATCAAACAATGAAAAAGGCCGTATCTCTATTTCTTGCAACGTTGTGCGTTGGCTTCCTCTCCCCCAACGTGTCGGCTTCTGAACGCGCTGAACAAGGGTGGCAATTGATTGACAAGGGCGCGATGATTGTCGATGTGCGTACGCCGCAAGAGTTTTCTGAAGGGCATTTGGATAATGCCGTCAACTTCCCTTTATCTGAACTTGATAAACATTTTCAAGACGTCGATAAAGATCAAGCTATCGTGTTGTACTGTCGCAGTGGTAACCGCTCTGGCAAAGCGTATCAATACTTACAATCGCAAGGCTTTATGAATCTGCACAATGCAGGTGGCTTAGAAGAACTACAAGACGCCAAATAGTCGTCTCCGTTCTAATATACAAAGTAAAAGCACAGAGCGTGTCGCAAGCGTATTGTAACGCGCTCTGTTTCTAAATACTTATCTACAACAATTCTATTTTGGCCCAGCATCAAATTGAGTCAGGTTATCCGATATCTCGAGCCACGGCGCTTTAGACGCGACAAAAATATGGAAATCAGGCTTGTGAGAAGGTGTGTCATCCAAGATACCAAGGCGAATATTGACGATCCCATTGTTCTTTTTCGAATACAGACTTGATCCGCAGTGGCGACAAAAGCATAGCATGGTATTTTCGCTTTTCTGATAATTTTGAATATCTTCTTTCCCTTGGATAATAAGTAGTTTATCCAACGCAATACCACCGGCAGATGAATAGTCAGAACCTGTGAACTTGCGGCATTCAGAGCAATGGCAATTTCCCATGTACTTGAATTCATCTGCCACTTCCAACTTTACCTTGCCGCACAGACATGAGCCTTTTAGTACTTCCATTTGAATTCCTTTTTGTTATGAATCTAATTGAACTAGATGGCTATCTCGACACCATGCCACTGCAATACGAAAAATTAAAGACAGGCAATACAGGTTTTCAAAAATGAAACGAAAATGTAAAACATTCCATTCAGAGGGAGGTGCGCTGACACGTGAAAAATCGAGCTATTTTAGATACAAAAACACCAAGCAATAACGCTTGGTGTTTACCTCACAGAATGTCGCCTCAGAAAAGGCGCTTTCCGCTGTGCTTAAAAAATGCAGTGTTTAGTAAAGCTGGTCGCTTCGTTTGCAGTCCAGTCACCTTTCGGCTTATCTTTCAGGTTTTCACACCATTGCTCGCTGCCGACACCATCTTGCAGAACACAATGCTTTGCAAAGTCTACCGCGTTGTCTGCTGTCCATTCTGTTTTTGGCTTATCGCGCATGTCGTTACACCAGCCTTCAGTGCCCACTTCATCACTACAAGCGGTCAAAGCAGAAGCCGCCAACATCAGCATGACTAGTTTTTTCATAAATTTAAGGTTCCAGTTGCAAACAATAGTAAAATTAAACTCAATCTCTTCAACACGTGCCCATTCAAGTGTCTGAATAAAGGCGTCACTAGCTGAAGTGACTTTTGTATCAACTATAACGAAATTATCAGTCTACGTGTTAAGACACCGAAAAATTATTGAGCGACTCTGTGTAAAGCGCGCCATTCTAAAAGCTATAGGCAGCGCGCTTTCGTTAGCTCACCAACCTTAGAAGAGCCAGTACCAAAGCACGCTAAACGCAGCTCTAATGCCATTTGTTCAAAGTGATCGACGACAGACTGCGTGCTGATCGTCGCAGCTTTTAATACCGCACCGGCTTGCCCAATGAGATTAGCACCCAGATGAATGGCTTTCGCCGCTTCAAGCCCATTACGAACACCTCCCGAGGCGATCAAGGGTAATGTAGGATGCAGTGCGCGGATTTGAGCCAAACATGTTGCTGTAGGGACACCCCAATCGCGGAAAAGCTCGGCTGCACGCTGCATTTTCGGATTATCTTGGCAATACCCTTCAACCGCACTCCAGCTTGTGCCACCCGCGCCCGCAACGTCAATTGCATCCACACCAGCATCAATTAATCGCTGCGCAACGTGTCCGCTAATACCAAAACCGACTTCTTTGATAATGATAGGAACCTTCACGCGAGATTTAAGCATCTCAATTGCCTGGAAAACACCAACCCAATTGTGGTCGCCATTTTTCTGAAACGCTTCCTGCATTGGATTAACGTGCACAAACAAGGCATCTGCTTGAATCGCCTCAACCGCACGTTGCGCATTATCGAGTTTACCTTTATCGAGCAATTGAGCGGCTCCAAGATTGGAATACAACGGTACTTCTTTCGCCAACTCACGAATGGTTTTACCCAAGCCCGAATGCTGACTTTCTTCTAAGCTAATCCGTTGCGAGCCCACACCCATGGCAATACCTAATTCACTTGCGGCTTCAGCTAAACGACAATTGATCGTTTCTGCGTCTTTTGCTCCGCCAGTCATCGAGCTAATCAAAAACGGTAGCGCTAATTGATGACCAAGAAACTCTGTCGATAAATCGATCGCGTGAAAGTCACATTCTGGCAGCGCACAGTGTTCAAACTCGACAGACTCAAAACCCGCCGTTTTATGCTTCATGCTCATATCATGATGTAAAACAGCATCTAGGTGTAAATCTTTTCGGTTAGTTTGCGGAGCCATAATGTCACCCTAAAGTAAAACAGTCGCGCAGTATTGCGATCCTTATCAGTAACGTCAATGCGAATTTTGTGAATTTGCCGGATTACTTTTCCGAAACGAGTAATGAATCTCGACTGCCCCTGACATTATAAGAAAAGAAACTCGCTTTCCGTTTTAAACAAGCCGGCAAGTTTCTCTTCAAATTGAGATAATCAGCGTACGATACCCATGATGAAAATGGATCACATTGCTCTGTAGTTTACTTTACGCTGTCCGACAGAATTAGCGACACAACAGTGCTTGTCGTCGTTGGTTCAAACTGTTCGGGATCATCACAGAATTGAATTTTTCCTTTTTCTTCTACATGGAACAGCGGTACAACTGAACTACCTTTGTGATGCGCTAAATAATCTTGATACGTGAAGTTATCGCTCAATTTCGTGTGTTTAACCTCTGCACCACGACTTAACATACTGGCTAGCTGGGTATAGCTTACATTGCCGCCCATCAGCAATTTACCATGGTACTCCTGAGCCACGGAGTGCTTCTCGCTGCCATTGCCGTTGGTTTTCACTTTTTGTAAGCAGTGAACTTTATCTTCCCCAAACTCGTCGACGAATTGCATGCAAGCCATAATGTTGAAATGCTGATCGGGCGTTAATGCAACCACTTGTCCAACTCCTATCAAGTTCAAGTTGTCGTCCGCGTGACTAGAAATAGGGTTGCCGTAATAGTAATCCAACCCCAACATACGAACCTGACTGATGTACTCCCAGTTTGAGTCAGTCATTAATACGCGGCGGTCATAACGCGCCAGCGCCTGCCCTATTTCTCTTGCTACTCGGTTAGCACCAATCAACAAGAAGCCGCGTGGTGCTGGCTCTGCAACGCCCAACGTCAGCGCTACAGGACGTGCCGTCGCACTTTGTAACACGACCGTTCCTATAATCACCATGAAGGTCATAGGGACCAGTAAAATCGCTTCATCAATGCCGTATTCGGTCAATTTGATCGCGAAAAGAGACGAAATCGAAGCAGCAACAATACCGCGCGGTGCAACCCAAGACAAAAACAGCTTATCTTTAAGACGCAAGTTGCTGCGGAAGGTTGAAAGAAAAATCGATAACGGACGCGACACTAACTGCATAAATACAAACAACAATAACGCACCGCTACCTAGCGCAGCAAAATCATCCAGACTGATTCGAGCCGCAAGGAAGATGAACAATCCGGTGATCAGTAAAATGGTTAAATGCTCTTTAAAGTGCAGAATTTGCTGAATATTGATGTCTTTAGCGTTTGCGAGCCACATACCCATTACGGTGACGGTTAGTAACCCAGCTTCAGACTCAATGTGGTTAGAGACCGAAAATACACCTAGAACCACCATCAAAACCGCAAATGGCTGCAAATATTCCGGTAGCCAAGAGCGACGCATGATCGTCGCAACTGCATAGCCTGAGGCCGCACCTAGCATGACACCGACAGCAATGATCGTCCCAAACACTTCGACGCTATTTATCGCGCTGTGAGATACGATAAACTCGTAAACCATCACAACAAAAAGCGCACCGAGCGGGTCAATCAAAATCCCTTCCCATCGCAAAATGTTAGCAAGCGTACTGTTAGGTCTTACGGTTCGTAGAAGTGGCACGATGACCGTCGGCCCTGTTACTACGGTTAAGCTGCCGAACAACATGGCAAGCTCCCAAGTAAAGCCGAGGAAATAGTGTGTTGCGATACTGGTCGCCGCCCACGAAATGATCGCCCCGATGGAAACAATGCTCCATACCGAACCACTCACGCCACGAATTTCTTTAAAATTTAAGGTCAAACTGCCTTCAAATAAAATCACTGCCACCGCCAAAGAGACCAACGGAAAGAGCAAATTACCTAATATCTCATCAGGATTTAACCACTGCATAAATGGCCCGACGATCAGCCCTGCCAACAACAAAAATAAAATCGCTGGCAAACGCAATCGCCAAGCTAACCATTGGCAACCTAAACCAATAACCCCAACCGCTGACAGCACCAGCGCTTCATTACCCACTTGCATCAATAATTACCTGTTTTTGTCTTTTTTCGCGTGAATGCGCTATACCCGAATACATTCAGCCTTACGGTCAAATAGAAACAACCGAACGTGCAAATCAAACGACTGACCTTCGATGACATCGCTACGAAACGCACATGTTTGAAGTCCTTTGGCGATCGCATCAGAACTATGAATATAGTTGACCCCCAATGACTTAACGACTCATTTTTGTTCATCAGGTCTTAAAGTGGCACACAAGTGTGCGACTTTGTCGAATTCATCATTACGCATTGAGTTTCATTATGTAGAATGATTTCTGAAGAAAGCGCGGAACCTAGCACTATATGAGGCTAAGGCATAGAGCATGAACTAAGCTTTAGCGTAAGTGCTCAAAGTTAAGAATCGTGGGTCACGCGACGTACGCAAGGAGAAATGGATTGTACGTAATACTAGCACTGTTCATGGCGTGTCTCGCCATCCTCATCGGAGTGAAAGCCGCCAACCGAGCTGCACTTTTAGAAAAAGAACTAACCAAACTTCGTGAGGAAGTCACATCACTACGAGCCAGTGTCCATGGGGGCTCAAACCCACAAGCGCACCAACAATCCAGCATCGAAAAAGACACACCATCTGTAGCGACGTCACCTCACATAGAATCACCACAGAAAAATGTCTCATCCTCTGGGGAACATGATCCAGCTGCCAACCTAGACTTGGACCAGAGCGCTGCGAATCAAGGGTACGCCCAGACAAGAGAAGTGCAACTGGATGTTTTTAGTCAAGAAAATGAGTCATTCCTTCAGAGTAAAGTTCAGAGCCTGCTTAGCAACATTCAAGAAAATTGGTTGGTTTGGGTAGGCGCATTGGCCATGCTGATCGGTGGAGGTTATCTCGTACAGGTGATTGGTAGTCACATCCAGTTTTCGCCATTTATGCGAGTGTCCTTTGCCTTTGTGATCTCATTACTTATGGTGCTTGTTGGCGAGTGGTTTCACCGTAAAGAACAACAGAATCCGCAACGGGCAGCACGAGCCCAAGGCTTTACGTATGTTCCTGCTGCTGTTACCGGTACGGGATTAACGGGCATTTACTGCACCGTCATTTTTGCCTTTGTGGTTTATCAAATGCTAACGCCGAGTATCTCGTTGATCATCTTGGCTTCAGCGGCATTTTTCAGTTTAGCATTATCATTGCGACAAGGGCCGTTAATGGCCGTGCTTGGCTTAATTGGTGGCTACACAGCACCACTGTGGATTGGGGGTAATGAACCCAACTACTTTTTGTTAGCCGGATACATCTGCGCAATTTCGTTCGCGGCGACCTTATTGATGCAAAAAGTGCGTAGGTCATGGATTACGCCAAGTATCGCGATTCCACATGTCATTTGGATGTTGCTGTTAATTGAGAGTACACCAACAGAACTGTTGTTCTCGTGGCTCGCGATTTATCTCTCCATCACTTTGTATCTCATTTTCGCGGTTCCGAGAATGGGTTGGATGCTCAATCCTCGCTTTCGTCACTATCAAAGCAAGTGGACAAACTCGCCGACCGCTACCGCTCTCGCAACTGCTTTATTGACCTTTTCTGCCGTCACCAGAATGCCGGAGCTGAACACTCTACAAATGGCGTACTGTTATACGCTGCTTGTTGCGAGCATCTGGCTACCAGCACTTCGTACAGGCTGGTCATTACGTGTATTTTTGCCATCCATACTCGTCTCAGCAACCGCGCTGATAGTTCTTACCATCGCTTTTGATGCGCTGTATATGGTAGAGCGAGAAGCTAGCATCCTATTCGCATTGGCGGTGAGTATTGCGCTGATCTGCTATCGAACATATTGCCAATCACTTAGTGACCGTTCGCAACTCAGTGGGCTGCTTCTGCTGGTACTGGCTCCCGCGATGAGCTTAATTACGTTGTTTTATATTGACGAATTTATGCAGGGCTACCTGTGGTATTGGACTGCATTCTGCGCATTGATGGCCACTTACTACGTTGTGCTTGGTCAGCGTGCACGTTCGTTGGCATTAGAATGCTCTGCCGTTATGCATGCTTTAATCATAGGTATTGCTTTTGTTTGGTTGAGCGATACTTGGTTAACAACAGCAATCTCAATACAAGTTGCGATAATGGCCTTACAGGCTCAAGTCGGGTTATTTCGACCTGCGAGTTGGGCGATTAAAGTGACAATGGGAATACTGGTTATCCGACTCACGCTGCTACCTTTCATCCCCGAATGGCAACCGGTAGAAGCTGGGCATTGGGCTTGGGTTCTGGTGAGTTATATGCCTTCTCTCTTCATCTTGTCTTATGCTCGTTCAACACTAAAACAAGTGGACCGAGAACTGACCAACTGGTTTGAAGGGGCGTTTTTACATGTATTCTTAATGGCATTGTTCACCCAAACTAACTACTGGTTAACGGGGCAATATGGTTACTTGGGGCACATCGACTTCACAAGTGCGGCAGTCTTTGCCAATCAAGCATTAGTTATGGGTTTGGTATACAGCTACCGCAGCCAATTTGCTCAACGCTTAAGCCGTATCTACGAAATCTATAGTTACTTGCTTTGGTGCGCGTTCGCTATATTGATTATTTTGCTTAATACGGCAGAATCGCCGTTGGTGACTGATAACGTCTCGGCACAAGCACTTCCCATCTTTAACATGCTGAGTATCGGCTGGCTGTTACCAGCTTGCATCCTGCTTATCGCAACGTTTAAGCGCTGGAATACGTTGCAAGTTCATCGATTTGCGATTGCTAGTCTAGGCTTTTTACTTGCAGCCATTTGGTTGGGGATGTCTATCCGTCAATTCTGGCAAACCACATCGATGATGCTGTATCAGCCAACCAGCATGGCAGAGTTGTTCAGTTATTCAGTGGCTGGCTTGCTCGTAGGTGGATTGCTTACTTGGCGCGGCGTGACCCAACAGGGGCTGATGATGCAGCGTGTCGGTCTAGTGGTCCTTGCCTGTGTCGCACTGAAAGTATTCTTATGGGATGTGAGCTCTCTCGATGGGTTCTGGCGAGCAATAAGCTTCTTAGGCTTAGGTGCGTCTTTGATAGCACTTGGATGGCTATTCCAGAAATTGAATCGTTCGGTGGCAAAAGCACTCGAGCCCTAGACGAGCCAAAGAGAGATTCCCGACAGTGCGCTGTTTTCGTTATTGGGGGACGATAACAGTGTAAAGCCGGGAATCATTGGAGTGTTCGTTACTTCAGTAAAGCGACCACGGTATGACGACGCACGTTTGCTTGCGCATTCAATGCCTGAAAAGTTGAAGTAAACTCGCCAGACTTTTGCATGAATCCATCCAGTTTTGCATTCACTTCATTGACTGAAAGCTGTGCGGTTTTGGTTTGGATAGAACGCATTTGAGTATTCAGTTCACCATGAAAAGCTTTCGCTTCCTGCAAGCTCGTTTGAACTTGTTTCAGATGCTGATTTACTTTGGCAATCGTCTGCTTGATGCCGTCGCGTGAGCCTAGATCAAACCCGAGCTCCGCAATACCATCTGGCTCAGACTTTAAGTTCAAAACGTTAGGCTGTCCCGCAGGGAAGCGGTGCCCTTCCCCCGTTACCATCACCTTTTGTTGCATTTGTTGATAAGCGTTGTCTCTGGCTTCAAATAAAATGCTGCCATCATCGGCTAATGAGGCTCGCATTCCTAACGCAATCAAGCTGCGATCCAGCATTTTGACCGTTCGCTCACCGTCTGATTGTCCATCAAACTGAATCATCACCGCTTGACCTTGAGGAAAATCCAAACGGATTTGCTCGGCCTTGTCGCTTAAGCGATGAACATTCAAACCTGGAATAGAAAAGCGACGAATGTCCGCTTTATCCAGTTTTAAGTGCAGTTCGTTATTTAGGACTTTCTGGCCATCGAAACGTGCTTGCTCAACGACTTTTTGGATGGTGGCTTTAGATCGAACCAATGTATCCTGCAAACCAGGAACATTTTGTACGCCTTGATTAATAGCTTGCGTCAAACCACGTTTAATTTGCGTGAGCTCTTTGCCAATCACCTGCAGCGATTTGGACGCGATCTGAACCGCCGTGGCTTGCTGCTGACCCTGCGTAAGCTGAATACCAGATACAGAGTAGGCTGACGCAGTGTCAGCCTGAATTTGCGCCGGGCGCGGTTTAATTGCCGTACTTGAGTCTGCAGAACGGGTCGGCATGATAGAGGCTTGTTCTTGTCCACCTAAGCGTATGCTATGGGGTCTAACCTCTACTGTACTCATTACCATAAAAAGAACTTCCTAACCTTATAAACGGTCAAACAGCGACAAACCATCGATCTTCACATAGCTTGCTTGCGTTGCTTGCAAAGCGGCCATGTAATTACTCAATCGTACCGACGCTTCACCATAGTCCAGAGCAGAGAGGTCTCCAGATACTTTGTCAACGAACAGCTTGTTTTCACTGTGCGCGCCACCAACAAGATCTAAGTTGTTGTGTCGACCACCAATCTCAGTCATGGTCCCTAGTACGTTTGAAAAAGTATCGTCGATAGCGCTGATACTCGCCTCAACTTCAGCTCTGAAGTTGGCGGTAGGGCTCTCAAACTCTTTGATCAGCGCATCAATTTGGTTAAGCACGTTATGGCCTCCCCCAAGGTCCAATATTTCTTTTGCAGTCATATTGGAATCCATCGTGACACCTTTAGCAATTGTTACTACGCGCTTGTCACTATTACCTTCAATTACGTAGCTGCCGCTCGCTTTACTTACAGCCGCAGTATCCGTTTTAGTACCAGAGAAAAGGTAGTGCCCTTCTTCATCCTGCGCGTTAAAAGACGACTCAATAGAGTCACGGTAACTCTTAAGCTCTGTAATCATACCGCCACGACTTTCGTCAGTAAGAGAGCCGTTCGCACCCCAAAGCGCGATGTCTCGCATGCTTTTTAAGCTTTCTTTGATCGAATCTAAATGGGTTTCTTGACTCGATAGCGTCGTTTTTACGTTTTCAATGTTGTTTTTGTACTGAGCAATCGCACTGGTTTCTCGGTCTAAGTTAAGCAACTTGATCGAAGCCATTGGATCGTCAGACAGCTTGGTCAAGCGCTTGCCAGTAGACATCTGTTGCAGAGCTTCGCCTAATCCCGCGCTATTGCTCTGCAAGCTGTGCAACATCATTTGACTAAATTGATTGTCACTAATTCGCATCTAAACTTTCCTCTTAGAATAACTGCAGAATAGAATCGAGCAGTTGATTTGCTGTGCTGATCACTTTCATGTTGGCATTGTGCGCATTAGCAAACATCATTAGGTTAGCCGCTTCTTCATCGCTGTTTACGGAACTAACATTATCGCGAGCTGCGTGCGCTTGCTTGTTCATGGCTAACTTCGCTTGATAATCAGCATTAGCTTGGCGTGCTTTAATTGCGGTTTGACCCACCATTGAACTAAAGGCATCGTTCAAGCTTACTGAGCCGTAACCTGATACCGCCACTGGCTTGTTGCTTAACTCGATCAATGATTGCAACGCATCTGCGTTACCAGGTGTTCCATCACTTGAGAACGCAAGCTCATCTGGAGTTAGCTTGGTAATATCCAAACTGGCTGCAGGGTTTGCTGGGTCATAGCTGAACAAAGGTTTACCTGGGTTGCCATTTAAGTCTTTGCCAGTCGCAAGCACGGCGTTGTATTCATCCGCGAGAGCTTTCGCCATGTCATTCAGAGCCAATTGGTTTGGTTTCAACACTTCGGTTTGATAGTCATTAATCGCACCTAATTTGCCACCAAGCGAGTCACCAATCGCAAAACTTTGATTCGAGAACGTGACGTGTAAGTCCGCCAAGTAAGGATCACTCGGGTCAGGAATGGCTTCCAGTTTGCCATGGTCCGTACCCATCACAAGCGGTTGACCAGAGGTTAGTGTGACCTGAACACTGCCGTCATGCTGCTGTGTTGTTTTGATTTCAATGGTTTGAGATAACTCACCGATTAACCTATCTCGTTCATCCATTAACTGTGATGGGTTACCACCTGTACCTTGCATCTCTACCAGTTGCTTGTTCACCTTCGCGATATTGTCCATAAGGCTATTCGCGTGGTTAAGCGCTGCATTACGTTGATCGCTCATGTCTTTATGTTGATTGTATAAAGATTCGGTAAGCGTATTAAAACGGCGGGCCAAAGCTTCAGATTCGTTAATGATCTGCTGGCGGTAAGGTATGGATTCCGGCTTAACGGTCGCATCGTTAAGCGCAGCGTTTAGCGAGTCCAAGCCAGCCGATATACTGAAACCATCGGCACCAAGCGTATTCTCCAGCTGACTCATGTTACTGGTGTATCCAGATGCGTATGCCGCCATACTGTTAGTCGACCACGTTTGCTTAATCAGAAATTGATCAGTAACGCGGCGAATGCTAGTGACTTCTACCCCTAAACCTGGACTTAAGCGATTGGCTTTACCATCATCGACAGACGCCATCAACGCTTGTTGACGACTGTAACCCACGGTATTCACGTTTGCCACGTTTTGCGCGGTTACGTCTAGGGCCACACGGTTCGCGCCTAAACCTGAAAGGGCAATATTAACTAGGTTCATTTACAGCTCCATTTTTCTGATCAACGGCTGAGAAAACGCGGTAGTCATACCGGCCTCACCGAATACCTGTTTAACAGAGGCGACGGCTTGAGAAGCGGTATTAAATAGGCTTGAATTCTTCTCCACCTCTTTAGAATCTACTTGTGAGATAGATTCAGAATTCGAACCTTTACCATCGTTAGCGGATGAGATGTTGCGCGCAGCATCGAAAGCAACCTCACGCATAGACGGGCTCAGCTGCTGGATGAGCATATTGGCAATGCCTGAGCTCTGTTTCTTTGCTAGTTCCATCGCCAGCTGACCGTCATACATATCACGGAATACCCCTTGTTGCTGACTGGCAAACGGGCTGTCTTTATCAGCAAGAGCGTCACTACTGCTACGCATTTGGCGTAACACCATTTGTAGGAACATTGCCTCAAATTGACCTGCGACGACTTCAAGTGCGCCTTCTTGATCACGACTATGCTTGATGTTAGCCAATGCACTGTTGTCGTGATAAAGCATCGAATTTAACTGAGTTTGTTCATTGGTACTGTCTAGCTTCATCCTTAACTCCTTATATCACGACCAATTCAGCGTTCAATGCACCCGCTTCACTCAAAGCTTGCAGGATAGACATCAAGTCTGTAGGCGTGGCACCTAAACTATTTACCGCATTAACTATGGTGTTAAGTTCCGTGCCTGGAGGCCAAATCACCATCTGAGCGAGATCTTCATTCACATCAAGGTCCGTTTGGTTAACGACTTTCGTATCGCCATTTGCAAACGCATTAGGCTGACTAACTTGTTGTGATTCAGAAATTCGCACGGTCAAGTTACCGTGACTTACTGCTGCTTCACTCACTTTGACACTCTTACCGATCACTACGGTGCCAGTGCGAGAGTTAAAGACAATACGAGCAGGTTTACGGCCTTCAACGACGCTCATTTCTTCAAGCATCGACATCATGACGACACGCTGCTGTGTATCTTTTGGTGCACGCATATCAATGCGCGCTTTATTGATCGCAACTGCAACGTTAGGCCCAAAAGTGTTGTTAATTTCACGCGCAATATTTTTTGCTGTAGTGAAGCTAGGCTTGCGCAGGTTTAGGGTGATTTCATCACGTTGGTTGAAATCAGTTTTGATTTCTCTCTCTAAAGTCGCACCATTCGGAACGCGACCCGCCGTTGGTGTGTTTACTTCTACTTTGGAGCCACTTCGCCCCTCTGCAGATAAGCCGCCCACAACCACGTTACCTTGCGCAATCGCGTACACTTCGCCATCAATACCACGTAAAGGCGTTAGCAATAACGTACCACCGCGAAGGCTCTTTGCATCACCGATTGAAGACACAACCACATCCAACGTTTGTCCTGGGCCTGCCATTGGGTCAACGGACGCTGTCACACTCACAGAAGCCACATTTCGTAGCTTAGGGTTCATACTGTCATCAATTTGAACCCCAAACTGACGTAGCATGTTGGTAATAGATTGAGAGGTAAATTTCACTTGGTTTCGGTCACCTTGGCCGGCTAAGCCAACTACCAAACCATAACCAACCAGTTGGTTTTCTCGAATGCCGCGAACATCGACCAAGTCCATGATCGGAATTTCCGCTTCAGCACGTGAAGTGCCTGGTAGTCCCAAGGTCAACACCAATAGGAGAGACATAAAGAAAGATTGCATTGTCTTCATTAGAAAGGTACCCATGGGCTGTTGAAGAACTGAGTTAGCCACCCGGCTGCGTTGCTGTCAGCTAGCGCTCCGCGACCTGCGTAGGTAATTCTTGCATCAGCAATTCGTTGAGAAGAAACTTGGTTACTGCGGTTAATATCATCCACACGGACGATACCGGTTAGACGAATAAACTCGTCGCCTTGATTCAGACGAAGCCATTTTTCACCGCTGATACGCAATACGCCATTAGGTAATACTTCGTGTACCGTTACCGTAATGGCACCTTGAAGCTTGTTGCCTTGTGAACTTGATGCACTGCCATCGAAGTTACGTTTGCCATCCACGCTAACCCCTAACTCATCGATAGTTTTCGTGCCTATGGTCGGCGCCACAAAGTTAATTGCTGAACTTTTACCGAACTTAGTACCCGCATTTTTACTCGATGAGGTTTCTTCTGATAATTGAACCGTTAATACATCGCCAACTCGGTAAGCACGACGATCCTGGAACAGAGTCATCGTGTATTGGTGACGATAAAGGCTACCAGATTGGGTTTCCGGCAGCGTGTAATCGAGCGTTGGTGGTGCATATTCCTCAGCATTCGGCTCAGGCGGAATAAATTCCTGACGGCCAGCACATCCCACCAGCAACACGGCGGCTACTGCCCAACTCTTAGAAAGCCATTTCATTGCTTTTTCCTTCATCATCACCAATTTCATACTTACATTGATTGCGAAACAAACTTCAGCATGTCATCTGCAGCAGAGACCACTTTCGCATTCATCTCATACGCACGTTGAGTGGTGATCATGTCGACCATCTCTTCTACTACTTGTACGTTTGACCCTTCCAGTGCACCTTGCTTGATAATGCCGGCACCATCAGCTCCTGCAATCAGCTCATCAGCTGGACCGCTAGCTTCCGTTTCACGGAATAAGTTGCCACCCATGGCCTCTAAGCCTGCTGGATTGATGAATTTTGCAAGTGTAATTTGACCAAGCTGCTGAGGTGTTGGATCGTCTGCTGTTGTTGTAGTCACGGTGCCATCAACACCCACAGAGAAAGAGACCGCATTGTCAGGGATCTGGATTTGAGGCTCTAAAGGCAGGCCCTGACTGTTCACCATTAAGCCTTCTGAGTTTCGATGGAACTGACCATTACGTGTATACATGATCTGTCCGTCCGAGTTTTCTATTTGGAAGAAACCCTGACCCATTACAGCAAGATCCAACTCTTGCGTTGTGTTTTGGGTATTACCTTGCGTGAACACTTTTTGTGTGCCAACAACGCGAACACCGCTACCTAGCTGAATACCACTTGGTAGTTCGTTAACTTGGTCTACTTGAGCGCCTGGTTGACGCTGAATGCTGTAGAAAAGGTCTTCAAATACGACTCGGTCACGCTTAAAGCCAACCGTGTTTACGTTTGCTAGGTTGTTAGAAATGGCAGTCATCTTCGTGTCTTGCGCTGCCATGCCTGTTTTACTTACCCATAATGCTGAATGCATTTTTTACTCCTTGCGGGGCGAGACTTAGCTCGCCGCCATTAATTTGTTACCAGCTTTTGCTAGAGTTTCCGCCGTTTTCATCATGCGAACTTGCATTTCAAAGTTGCGCGTCAGCGACATCACACTAACCAATTCATCAATAGCAGATACGTTACTGCCCTCAATGTGCTCAGGAGAGAGTTGCACGGTTTCATCTGCCGCGAATGGCACGCCATCTACGCTGTGCAGCAAGCTATCGCTCTCTTTTTGCAGTTGATTAATTTCCGGTTTAACCAACTTCAAAGTGCCTGCCACAATTTCTGCACCGCCACCTGGTGGGATCACTGAGACTTGACCACGCTCGCTGATTTCAATCTTTTGATAATCCGGCACAACCAAAGGACCATTGTCACCGAGGACAGGGAACCCATTGATTGTTAGAGCGCCAAAAGTATCGACCTGAATATTGCCTGCACGGGTGTAAGCTTCGTTACCCGCTGGGGTTTCTACAGAGAGATACCCCTCACCCATAACCGCAACGTCCAACGGACGTCCTGTTTTCACAATATCGCCAGCGTCGAAACGTGTTGAGGCAGAGTTGGTCACAACCATAGTGCGACCATCAAAACCTGGGCCTTGCATCTCTACACTACGCACACGCTCCATATCCGCTCGAAAACCCGCAGTATCAGCATTTGATAAGTTGTTTGAACGAACGTGCTGCGCTTTAAGAACTCGGCTGGCACCCGACGTTGCCGTAAATAACAAACTATCCATGCAAAACTCCCATTACACCGCGTTAAACAAAGCTTGAGTAAGCTTGTCGCTGGTAGAAATTGTCTTTGCGTTTGCTTGGTAGTTGCGTTGTGCAGTCATTAGAGCAACAAGCTCGCTGGTTAAGTCAACGTTAGAACCTTCTAATGCACCCGGAGTTAGGTCACCCATCGTACCTGACCCCGGAACACCCATAATTGGAGCACCTGAGCTAAAGCTTTGAGTCCATGATGTTCCACTCACTTTCGCTAAGCCTTGTGTGTTTGCAAAATCAGCAAGAACAACCTGACCTTGTAGCTGTGATTGGCCGTTAGTGTAAGTCGCGTAAACCATGCCGTTACCTTCAACGCGTACACCTGCAAGTTCACCTGACGTGTAACCGTTAGGGCTATTAGTACTTACGCCAAAAGCTGCACCAAATTGTGTGCTGCCTTTCAGGTTAATATCTACACTCATCGCGTTCGCGCCTGCTGCAGGGAATGAAACATTAAACGGCGCAGTCGGTGTTGAAAGCGAGCCATCTTTACCAAACGTTACAGGCACAGTTGCTACTGGCGTTGTACCGCCATCTACTTGAACGTTCACTTCCCACGAGTTAGAAGCAGTCTTAGTAAAGTACTGAGTTACCGTGTGCGAGTTACCCAATGAGTCGTAAACTTTTGTTGTGTAAGACGAGTTAAATGAGCTTGGATCTTTTGGATTGAATGGCGTTACGGCTTTATCAATAACAGACGCGCTTGCGTCGAAGTTCGCAACAAAATCTAAGCTATCTGTTGCTTTAGCATTCAGTGAGGAAGTCGATACCTGAATATTACCCACAGAACCTGTCATTAGGTTGTTGTTGCTATCGACACTGTAACCTTGAAGCTTTGCACCGCTGTTAGCCGTAACAAAGTTGTTCTTATCCGTTGAGAACACACCTGAACGTGTGTACAACATTTGGCCCATATTATCTTTAGTAACAAAAAAGCCACCGCCATTAATAGCTAGGTCCATCGCACGGCCAGTTCCTGTGATACTGCCGTCTTTGTCGAAGTTCTGTGAAATTGACGCGACTTCCACACCACCAGGTTGCATGCCGTTATATACAGCGGAGAATTCTGTGCGGCCACCTTTAAAACCATACGTTGATGCGTTGGCAATGTTGTGGCTGATTGTGTTTAGCTCTGTGTTGGTCGCGTCCAGACCACTTAGTGCGATGTTAAAACTCATAAATAGACCTCTGATTTCCGTATTTGGTTAAGCACCAAACTGAGTGATTTGATAGAAAGGAACGTTGCCAACGCCATGGACATTGACTAATGCTGCGCCACCGGTATTAGGAATGCGCACTTGCTCAACAGTGCCTGCCATCAGCACATTTGGACTTGCTTGCCCTTCTTGCACTTCTACGGCCACTGAGTATTTGCCTGGTTTAAGACCAAGTTCTTCAGGATTAATTGAAAAGTCGACGTCACCTTTGCCGTGAGCACCTAGTGGCACTTTAGTTGATTGACCAAATTCATCTTTAACAACTAACGTGACTTGGTTTGAGCTATGAGCGAGTTCGATTTTTCCGTTTTGTACGTCTTCACCAAGCTGAAATTCATCCGCATTGACGTAAACCGTTTGCCCAACAAGGCCCGCTGTTGACAGCACTTGCATGTTGTCCAGTAACACCATGCTCTGTTGCATTGTCTTAGACATATTCTCGGTACTTTGTACCTGCGAGAACTGAGCCAATTGACCAACGTATTCCGTACCATCAAGGGGATTAAGTGGGTCTTGGTTTTGAATTTGAGCCACCATCAAAGAAATAAACTCATTCTCCAATGAAGAAGCGCTGTTCATGTCTTTAGGGTTTGGTGAGATACCGTTGCTGTCTTTTGCTTTTGTATTTACTGGAGCGTCAGACGATAAAGGGGTGTATTGTGCAATACTCATTAGCTGCCCTGCCCTAATCTAAGCAGACCTTGCTGCATACTTTTTACATTGGCTAATACTTCAACATTCGTTTCGAAGCTGCGTGTTGCGGACATCATGTCTGCCATTTCAGCAACTACATCAATATCTGGGTAAAACACATAGCCTTCATCATTAGCCAGTGGGTTGTTCGGCTCAAAACGCTTCTCTGCATCTCCAGCATTTTTAACAACGTCAACAATGCGAACTTCTGCATTGGGATAAGCTCCATTTTCTGTTGTCATTTGCGTTTTTTGGTACACAGTCGCAAATACTGGCTTAAGCGCTTTATAAGCATCTTCTGGATTTGCAGATACTGCATCTGCGTTTGCTAAGTTACTGGCTACCGTATTCAGACGCACAGTTTGTGCTGTCATCGCGGAACCAGTGATCGAGTAAATATCAGTGAATGACATAATTAACGTCCCTCAATCGCTTTCGCTAAGCCATTAAATTTCATGTTGAGAAACGTCAGGCTAGTTTGAAAGTCCATGTTGTTTTGCGTGAATTTTGCTTGTTCAACACCAAGCTCTACGGTGTTGCCATTTTTGCTATTCTGGTAAGGCACCGAGTATTGGGCCTGAACCTGGAACTTTGGCACCGGTTTGTTCACACCACCTGCCGTTACTTGGTTCATTACGGTGGTGAAACTTAGGTCTTTCGCCAAATACCCAGGGGTGTCAACATTTGCTAGGTTACTGGCGAGGACTTTGGTACGCTGAACGCGAAAATTAAGTGCCTCTGGATGTACTCCTAAAGCATTTTCAAATGTGATCGCCATGCATCTTCCTTACAGTTGGCTCGAATACGCCAACATACAAACAAGATACGTGCCATAAAAAATATCTATATATATCAATGACTTATAAACAAGGATGGAAGCCAAACTTCCGGTTCTCGGAAAGCATTAAAAACAAGAGGAAAGTGTCCACTTCCTCAACAATAATGCTGACGTTACTCGCTTTGACATCAGAACAAGCATTCGCCAACACCAATGACAAAACCCTCAGCGTTGAAGAGATAAAATCCGTTGTAGCAACGGATTTCGAACAAGAGGTGGATCGCGTAGCGCTCTCCAATCAGTGGGGGGAGTACAAACTGGACTTCGACATGTGGGTGCCCGGTTCTGCCAATCACTTGCCAGAATGTCAATCGCCTTTAGTTATCACAGGTCGTGACAACAACACGTTGCCAGTCGGTAACCTCAAGCGCTCAGTCAGCTGCGACAATATCGCATCACCATGGCGAATTAACGTTACGATAAAGTCTTCGCTGACTCTGCCTGTTTTAGTCGCGACAACCACGGTTGGCCGAAATGAAGTCGTAACGGCTAAACACATAAAGCTTGAAACCCGAACCATCTCTCGCCAAGACGATTTTTATACTCGCCCCGAGCAAGCAGTAGGCTTAGAAACCTCTCGTCGTTTGCGGGCTGGACAAGTGGTTAATCCATCCAATTTGTCGGCCCCACCTCTAATCGAGAAAGGCAATGAAGTCATAGTCATTGCGAGCAAGAATGGATTTAGTGCCAGCACAAAAGGAGTCGCCTTAGAAGATGGAGCGAAAGGGCAACAAATTGACGTGGAAAACCCAAGTTCGGGCAAGGTCATAAGAGCAGTCGTAACTGGATTAAACCAGGTTCATACTCAATTTTGATTTTTTGACTCGGGGTAACATTTTTTAATTTTGGCTCTCGTCAGTAACACTGAACTTCGAGTACAAAAAAATATTTAATGTTTATCACATTCTAACCGCCTACTTAATTTAGAACATGATGATGAGGACCACAGCATGAAAATCGACAAAGTCGCGGGCGGTCATGTCCCACAAACAAAATTACAGCAAGCAAGCAAACAGCCTGTCGACGTCGTCGAACAGAGCAAAGTACACGAGCCTGCATTTCAAGCGAATACCGTAGCGATAGATCGCGCTCAAGCTGAAATGGCATCACTACCTGATGTTGATATGGAAAAAGTAGAACAAGTACGCAACGCATTAGCGCGTGGTGAACTTAGCCTAGATACAAAAGTGCTATCCAAGGCAATCATGCAGTTCCATACAGGTCACGAGTAATAAAACGCTAGGAAGACATCATGGCAAGCGCAGTATCGCAGCGAATTCAACAATTTGTTCGCTCTATATCTGAGGATATTAAGCTTTATCAACAACTGCTTCCTTTGCTTCAGCAGCAAAAGGTATTGTACTTAAAGTTTGATGGAGAGGCACTGAACGACAATGTTCAGAAACAAATGCCGATACTCAATAAACTCAGCCGCTCCGCCAATGACAGAAGCCAGTGTATGCGAGCGCTGGGGTTAGCGTGTAATGACGCCAGCGTAAAACGAATTTTCAACGCTTTGCCTGCCCAAATAGGTATGCAAGCTAGAAAACAATGGGCGCTATTGGAAACGTTGGTAAGTCAGTGCCAACAATACAATCAGAGCAATGGCCACAGCTCTGCGGCGTTCCATGAGTTGGTCAGTCAACTCAAACAACCTGTGCAACACACTTATGAAGATAAATCGTTCTAAACGATGTTCGTCTTGCCTACAGATTCAGTCGCCATCTCGGCTGAGTACTGTAGGCCTTTTTATTTTTATTGCCTTTCTGTCCTACCTTCCATTCACATGCCAGGCAAAACCAAATGCTGTCGATATTCAAACGCAGTATCAAGTATTAGCCCCATACAAGCCACAAATTGCCAAGCGTCTCGATTCATCCAAACCGGTAATTAACCACATTTTCAAACAGCTTCAAAACCACTCATTACCAAATAGCCTAGCCTTAGTGCCAATGTTAGAATCTTCTTACAACCCCAAAGCCGTTTCTCACGCTAACGCCGCCGGACTTTGGCAACTGATACCAGCCACAGCGAAACGTTTCGGATTAACGATAAATACAAAACAAGACGATCGCTTTGACACAGAAGCTAGCACAACGGCCGCGCTCAAGTACCTGGCGTTTTTATACAACAAATTCGATCAAAATATGGCTCTCACTTTAGCTGCATACAATGCCGGAGAAGGACGTGTTGCACGTGCTATTCAGCGAGCAGGAAGTCGAGATTTCCAACAACTCACGCTGCCTAACGAGACTCGCCAATATGTCAGCCGCTTCTATGCATTGGAAAAGTTGATAGATATCGGTCAGTTACAATCCTCATCATTTCAACCTTTACTCTTATTTGCTCCAGACGCTCCTATGATTTCACAACCGCTGGTCGACTTTAGCCGACTGCCTCCGCTAGTTAATTTGTGATAAAAGCTACGACAGAGCTCAATGTCAGAGAAACGTAAAATCACAAGATCCTGTTCGGCGAATTTGAAAACTCGTGATCTCTATGCAAACGTGTGCAAAAAAGTTGAGGTAAGGTATCTCAAAGATAAGAAAGAGTAGTGGTTTACTAAAAAGCACCCCAATTGCGCTTGGCAATTGGGTAGATATGCGTCACATTGCGTTTGCAAAAAAACATGAAAACCAATGGTCAGACCTAATAATTATTTACACACTAAATGTAAAACAGCTATTGTTTTCATAGTTCGAAACAAATCTAACATATCAAGATGACGCTTCGCTTGCGCGTCTGGAATAAGTCCGGGTTCCGGGGGGGAGTCCGGACTTTTTTATTGCTCTAAAATCTTTGCCCACAATAGCGCCAACAGAAGCTAAGTCGTAATGATGCAAACTAGCTGTTTATAGTAATTCTTTAGAAATCAACTGAAGTAAAAACGTTTCGCGCTCAATGCTCATGCCTTTTTTCGGGCTTTCTGCCATCGTTTTTTCATTGTGTGCAATTGCTTCGTGTATGTTCATCCATACCGGGCGCATTCCATTTTTAACTTCGTAATCTTCATACGCCGTTTCGCCTAGCTCACGTTCGATTTTACATGTATAACAATACGACACCATGTGCATCACGTCAGCGTCATCCTTGTACCACGGACGAAACTCCTCAAAGATTCCGAAAGGCTTAATACCATGTATATTTTGGGCGCCCGTTTCTTCCTCTAATTCACGGACTAATCCAGCAATGACATCTTCACCATCATCAATACCACCGCCTGGTAGCGTGTAGTCATGGTAACGTTCTGTATAGAGCAACAGCACATCTTCACCATCAAGTACAATGGCTCGCGCTGCATTGCGCTGAAAAACAATTTTGTCATCCAAATGCTCTATGTCTGGATGAACGGTCGATTTTAAATGTCTCATCGAAAATACCACGGTCAATGTTTTGTGCGCATATTACCGAATTTCACACTTTAAATCATTGTTGTAGGCCAGGTACGTTCGAGCGCTTGTCAGGAAGTGATTGATATGACCGTCACAACAATACGCCAAGAACAGAAGTGTGACGTGCTAATCAGCAATAAATGAGAATATCTAAATTCTTATACGTCCCTCTTACTTTTAACATCGATAAGACAATAATCTCTTAAAGTTGCCTATAATCAATACAATACTCGCCCACCCCATGCGGAGATAAAGAATGAAAAAGACAAATTTAATGATGGCTATGGCTGCAACATTGGTACTGGCTGGTTGTTCAACTTACGAGGGAGCGACCCGATCAACTGAGTATACCTCCGTTGCAAATCCCGCAGCCGTATACTGTGTTCAGCAAGGTGGTGAGCTGGATACCGTGTCGGAAAACGGCGAACGTGTCACTTACTGTATGCTGTCGGACAATGAACGCGTTGAGCAATGGGAATACTATCGCGAGAATCACAAAGAAAATGAGGGTGACAACTACTAATTATTTTTATCGATACGTCACCTTCCCTCTATCACTTAGGAGCTTTTGGGCTCCTTTTTTATTTGATTTATCAAAGTGTTCTTACGTTGTTTTTACATATCTCTGACTTTACCGCACATCGACCCTATATCGAACAGCGTTCTATTCTTGACATTCCCCTGACATAACTTTCCACTTGGACAATAAAATTCCAAACACAGATCACACTAATTCACATTTCTTCCACATTTTCTGGGACAGGTGAGCAAGATGAAAACACAAATAGTAAAAGAAGCCGAGTCAGCCCCAAGCAACGTTGTTACTGAAAAATCAAAGCGCATTATTTATAAATCGAGTTTAAACGCCTTGATGATTGTCGCTATAAGTATTCTCGTTAACCTTAGTCTTCGTCTTGATTATGTCGTGTTGGGATCAAGCCTTGGCGAGCTTTCCGTTACAGAAACGCTCCAGCTTGTGATGCTTGCTATTGCATCATGGTCGTTTTTCAGCTTATCGAAACAACAGCCTCAGCTAAAGCATGCGGCTATTTTGATTGCAGGATTTTTTGCAGTACTGATTATTCGCGAAACGGACTATTGGACAGACATGATTCATCATGGCTCTTGGGTTTTCCCAGCACTTGCTGTCACCGCACTGGCTTGCGCCAAAGCTTACCAAGGTGGTAAAGGTACCATGAACGAAATGGCGACCATTTTAACGGTGCCACATATGAAGCTATTAGTTGGTGCTGTAATGCTATTATTAGTCTTCTCTCGTTTGTATGGTATGGGTAGTTTTTGGCAACAAGTGATGGACGAAAATTACATCCGTGATGTTAAAAATATCTCAGAAGAAGGTATAGAACTGCTTTGCTACTGTTTGATAGCATTAAGCGCCGTCCGCACAAAACGCGAGCTTAATGAATAGACTCTGGGTCAAAGCGACGGTTCAATGCAGTCAGTATCGGATGGAAGATACTTAATGCCTTTTCCGCAGCACCTACAGATTCATCCAAGGCCGTCATTTCGACGGCCTTTTTCATTTCTTCAATATGTTGCAAAGCCTCTTTATCGAGCGGTAAAGAGAGCAATTTGTGAATAGCATCTCTTGCGATCAAAAGTGGCTTTTTTCGGACAATTGATAAATCTCGGAAAAATGCGCCATGCTTGACCCCTTCTAAATAAACTCGGTAGGTTGTGAGTTCATCGAGTAGCAAGAATGTCTCCGCCATAAGCCCTTTATGTGGGTATGGCACGCTAATATGTTTGCTGATATCCAGTGGAATATTGAGAGTCACCCCCATGGATTCGCAATCGGATTTAAGTACTCGTAATAAGCCTTGCTCATCCATCAAATTCTGGATATCAATGATTCGTTCGAGGTGGTAGTCATTAGATAGCAAGATAACCTCAACCAGATGCCCCGACCATAACTCGAACAACCCACTTTTGCACAAAACTTGGGAAACATAACGCATGTTTTGAAACGTGTTCAACGACTCCGTTTCTAAGAGTATATGACGTTCAGGGAACGGATTCACAGAGTCTGCGTTTAGGGTTCTAAAATACGCGTACATCGCCTCTGCTTCAGAAACACTTTGTCCTTGCGTTACTCCGCCACAAAAAATAATCGCCGTTCGCTCTGTCGGTAGTGATACAGTCCTACAAGACAAAGCTTCGACTCTGGTTATGCCCTCAGAGGTCAACCTGTTATTGACGAGGCGTTTACCTAAAACGATGACGATGTTGTCTAACTTCATTTTAAAATCTCGCGCTTAGTTGGCAGTGTTACAAAAATCTTCTTTCACTCCCGACCCACAAGCTTTAACATCTAGTTAACAACACTGTTCTAGAGACCTTTATAAAGGTTCACTGCTAAAGGAAGTCAATTATGCTGTCGATTTTCGATATATTTAAAATTGGTGTCGGGCCATCCAGCTCCCACACTAATGGTCCTATGCTTGCCGGATTCCATTTCACTCAGCTAGTTAGCGACTCTATGGCGAAAGTGCATCGGGTGCAAGTGGACCTTTATGGCTCATTGTCACTGACAGGTCGAGGGCACCATACAGACCGAGCCACGGTCCTTGGTTTGATGGGAAATAAACCTGATACCATCAAAATGAGCAGTGCCAAAAGTGCGCTACAAAATACCATAGACAATAATACGCTCATGCTCGCCGGTACACACCAGATTGAGTTTAGCTACGACCATGACATCGTCTTTCATAGCGACAACCTTCCCCTGCATGAAAATGGTATGACGATTACGGCATTAGACGCAGCTGGAGATCAAGTAGCGTTTGAAATTTATTACTCCATTGGGGGCGGATTCATCGCCACCGCCGACGAACTAGAGAACGGCACGCAACAAAATGAGGTCGCAGTACCATTTCCGTTTACATCCGCAGATGAGATGCTGGAAAAAGCCGAGACGAACGGTTTCAGCTTGGGAGGCATGATCCTCCAAAACGAACTCGCATTTCGCTCAGACGAAGAAATTAACCAAAGAGCAGAGCAAATTTGGAAAGTGATGTCGCTCTGCATGCAACGTGGCTTCGATACGGAAGGGATTTTGGAAGGTGGTCTAAATGTCACTCGTCGAGCACCAAACCTTTTGAAAAAGCTCGAAGCCAACGCTGCAGTTGAAAACGATCCGATGGAGATCATGGATTGGATCAATCTCTTCGCCTTTGCGGTTAGTGAAGAAAATGCAGCAGGAGGGCAAGTCGTTACTTCTCCAACGAATGGTGCAGCAGGGGTGATTCCGGCGGTATTGATGTATTACCATCGCTTCATCAAAGAGCTCGATGTTAAACAGCTAAAAGACTTTCTCGCAGTCGCCGGCGCTATCGGCATCTTATATAAAACTAACGCGTCAATTTCTGGTGCAGAAGTGGGGTGTCAGGGAGAAGTTGGGGTTTCTTCATCCATGGCTGCCGCTGGCTTAACAGCGCTAAGAGGGGGCAGTAACGAGCAGATTTGTATTGCTGCGGAAATTGCGATGGAGCATTCATTGGGTATGACTTGTGACCCGATTGGCGGCTTGGTTCAAGTACCTTGTATTGAAAGAAATGCCATGGGAGCAATGAAAGCGATTAATGCATCGCGTATGGCATTAAAGCGCACAAGTAAATGTTTAATTTCGTTAGATAAAGTTATCGAAACCATGTATCAGACTGGTAAAGATATGAATAAAAAATACCGTGAAACCTCTTTGGGGGGCTTAGCTGTCATTCATATGGCACCGCCATGCGAATAATGGCAGGTGGTCATTGCGCTTAGCTTCTCACCATACGCTTATCTGGTAATTATGATCTGATGATATTACATATAGAAATGCCGCGTTCTTCGCGGCATTTTCTTAACAAGAAACTATTCAATTAATCACGTCGACCACGAAGTTCAATTTTTTGAGTTGCAGCATCCGAATGGATTGTTACACCGCCATAGGCCATTTCATTGCGACCCTTCAGCGTCAATTGAGAATCTGCACGCTCTACGTCAACCTGATTTTTCGTTGCCATCGTCATATCAATCGTGCCCGTGTATGACCCATCGCCAGCAAATGCTACGTTTGTTGAGCAAACCATCAAAACAAGTGCGATTAGTTTTTTCATACATCACCTCTATTATCGTTCTTACTTTCTTTCGGTGGAAAAACTGTAACAACAGAAACGCGCTCATACGAGGAAAGCCATTATTTACCAAATGGAAATCCATGCTAATAAACTGATGTAACCAAGAATAACTTATCGTTACCTTCAATAAATCAGGGATAAGGCAGCGACTTAAATTGACCGAGCGTTGTCTTTTCTTAAGAAATTCAGCGATATGATTTGTCGACAAAAGCCAAGCGAGAGAATGTATGAGCGTTAATCTGGATATTCAAAATATTTTGGTATTAAAACGGATGTATGAGCTACGTAACGTCCGGTTAGTCGCAGAATCACTCGGTAAAACGTCAGGAGCAATCAGCAAAAATCTGACTAAGATGAAAACTCAGCTCAATGATCCGCTATTCGTTCAGACTAAAAATGGCTTTGAACCAACAGCTTTTGTGGAAGCGAACATTACGCATTTTGAGCAAATACTCAACAGCATTGATTCCATCAAACCACAGCATTTTTCACCAGCTCATTTTGACGGCTCAATCACTATTTATGCCAACACATTGTTTTGGGAGTACTTCGGTGACAAGTTTTACTTGGAGTTACTAAAGCACGCCCCAAACGCAAAATTCTCATGTTTGCGCTGGGGTAGAGAAGCAAAAAAACGATTAATTAACGGTGAAAACGCCATTGCGATTCATTACTTTGATGAAGATCTGCCACAGTCAATTGTTCAGACCGAACTAGGGCGAGGAAAAGCGGTATTTTTTGTTCGAGAAGATCATCCCGCTCAAAACTCCCAAGAACTAGAAGAATACCCTTTTATACTTTTTAAAACGCCGGGATGGAACGACTACCGATACCCTGTGTTGGAAAGGCTCAAACATATGGGTTTTAGAACCACACCTAAAGTGGAAATTGAGCATCCAGCGATGATTCAAAAAGTGCTTCTGCAAACGAATCATTTTGGCATAACGATGAGTGGACATGTTCCTAAGGGTTGCCGAAGTATCGCGCTTCCTGCTGGGCTAGAGCTTGATGTTCGCTACGTGATGAGCTGCCGTCGCTCTCAACAGCAAGCTCCGGTAAATCAGTGGTTATTAGATGTCATTAAGCATGTCGCTCAGTCCTAGACTGATGACTTGCCATTGCTAATAAGAGCCAAACCACACATGCGCTCTACTCACTCGCTGAACGAACATTAAAGACTCTGTATTAACCATTGAGCAAAGGTGTTTACGTGTGATTTTTCGGATGCTCGAACCATCATATAATGTGCACCAGAACTTGGCATATGCCAATTTCCAACCTGGACTAATACGCCCTGTTGCAGCTCATCCTCAACAAGAAAGTCTCTTACCAGCAACACGCCAAGTTGATTAATCGCAGCATGAATAGCAAGCAATGAATGCTCAAACTCGGCGACGACTTTGCTCACCTTCCCTTGATAACCTTGGTGCGCAAGCCAGTCTTGCCAAGATTCATGATAACCGCTAGTACAGATTTTAGGCACTTTAGCTAACTGCAAGAGGTCATTTATC
Source organism: Vibrio sp. 2134-1 (assembly GCF_033339495.1). Lineage (NCBI taxonomy): Bacteria > Pseudomonadati > Pseudomonadota > Gammaproteobacteria > Vibrionales > Vibrionaceae > Vibrio > Vibrio sp. 2134-1. The sequence continues at coordinate 8,012 of NZ_JAWOUS010000012.1, read as the reverse complement.
GGGTTTAAATGCATAAAGCCCGGGCTTGCGACAACTATCCAGTTTTCTTGGGTTAATCGTATGGCTTCTTGCTCTTGCCAATCTCCATCTCCGTTAATAATTTCGATATCCGCAATCGCACTGGCGTTTGGAACTGTATTAGCAGTTGTCGAGACTTTAAAGGAAATGTCTGGGAATTGTCGCTGAAAATCAGCCAATCTTGGCATTAACCACTGAGAGCAAAAGCTGTGAGCGACATGTAAGTTAACTTGCGTATTCTTGGGACGAGTAAATAAATGCTGCGTCGTGGTCGATAATGTTTGAAGCACATGATTAACCACAGGCCAGTATTCTTGTGCGGAGCAGGTCAGCGTAAGGTAAGTGCCCTTACGCTCGAATAACGTCGCATCGAGCTGTGACTCTAGCGATTTCACCTGTTGGCTGACGGCCGCACGAGTCACATTTAGCTCCTCTGCGGCTTTTGTAAAACTCTGTAGTCGCGCCGTGGCTTCAAAAGCTCGGAGCAAATTGAGCGGCGGTAAACTTTGCATATCATTCTCCCAAACACTTGGCTGTCATGCTATGAACTGGTGATGACAAATAGATGAAGGTGCTGAGTTTACGTATGTTGAGCACATGTCAAAGCGTCCCGATATAACTATGTTTCTACACAACTACTTAGTTAGTTAAGCGGGATCAAAAAAGCCAGCGTGATACACGCTGGCTTTTGGAACTTTATCTTAAGCAGGAATTATTCTGCTTTTTCAGTTGTTTGGTATTCAAACGTAGGAACAACCACTTCAACACGACGGTTCATTTGACGACCTTGACGTGTCTCGTTGCTTGCCACTGGGTTAGCTTCACCCATGCCTTTCACTGTCATACGCTCAGCCGCAATACCTTTTGCTTGGAACTCGTCAGCAACGGCTTTCGCACGTTTTTCTGTGAGTTGCTTGTTGTAAGCAGCAGAACCTGTCGTATCGCTGTAACCCGTGATCTCAACTTGAGCTTGTGGGTAAGTATTCATCAAATCAACGGTACCAGAAAGGTTCGACGCGTCTTTCACTTCTGCACTTTCTAAGTCGAATTGTACTGTCGCTGTTGTTTGAGCAGGGTAAACGTGATCTACAATGCGTGTTGCAGGACGTGCTTCTACCACCTCTTCAACGGCTTTTTCTTGAACGACAGGCTCAGAGCCAAACTTGTAGTTGAAACCGATACCGAAGAAATCTGAATCCATGTCTTCAATTACATCATCAGACATATCTTGGTAGCGTTGGTATTCAGCACGTAGGCTCCAGTTGTAGTTGATTTGGTATTCAGCACCCAGAGAGCCAGTTGGTACGAAATCTTTCTCGTCACCAGCCATCATGTATGCAGCACCAACTTTCGCGAATAGATTCCAAGAATCCGTTAGCGGTAGGTTAAATTTAGGAGCAAGCGTCAACGCCCAAAGATCACCATCAACGGTGTTTAGGCCAGGCTTTTTGAAGTTTGCAGTGAAGTCACCAAGGTAATCAACACCATACTCTGCTGCAACGTACTTGTTGAAGCTGTAGCCTAAGTGCATAGATGCTGCAAAACTGTCGTCGTCACAAGGTTCGTTTAGGTAACACGCATCGTTTAGAGAGTTGTAACCTACTTTACCGCCCATGTAAGTGTCAGCAAGTGCAACGTTTGAGATCACACCACCAGCAAGTACAGTAGCCACTGCTATAGCGATTTTTTTCATTATTCTTTTCCTTTTTCTTGTACACAAAGCAACACACCGCGGCAGCATACTGCCGTAAAATATGAAGCCGTAACTTTCTCTTTTCTTCGAATAGAAATAGCTAAATAGCGTAGGAAAGAATCAAAAATGATATTCAAACGCCAATGACGTAAAACGGAAAAAGGTAACCTCAAGACCATCTATTCATGAGCTTCATCCGCATACCCAACCGAAAAATAAAGTTCGTTGCGTTGGTTTAGCCATAGTCAATTCGTTGCGGAGAATATCACAAAGAAGCCAACTTTCTGTGACGCAAATCACCATAAAAAGCCACTTTCTCAAATTTAAGAATCATCATTTAAGCTTGTGAATGGCAACAAATTTTTACAGGGGAGCGTGGATATGGAGAGCGCAAAAAAACAGCTCATTTAAAATGAGCTGTTTTCGAAATAATGAAAAAGCGTTAACTCGCCGCGCTAAATTTTATCCGCTACGGTTAACGTTGCAGCTAATACATCTTGTCCAAACAAGACACTACGCTCAGGAGACCAACCGTAAAGTGGATCTGGGTGATTGTTGTTATCTTTAAATGGCATTTCGATTGTGTAAGACAAGCATTTGAACTGCTCTGCAACCCAATTTGAACCGACCGTCAAATTCGCTTTACCAGGCTCATCTTTATCGTAACCAATCTCATCTTGGAACTCTGGCGTAATAGTCAGTAACGCTTGCTTAAATGATGTCTCTAAAGCGGCAAGATTTTCATCGTAAGAAGGAATACCTTCTGAGCCAGCGACGAAGTTATACGGAATCGCTTCATCGCCATGAATATCTAAAAACATGTCAACACCCGTTTCCAGCATGCGCTGACGCACAAGGTAGACTTCTGGGCTCTTTTCCATTGATGGCGTTTGCCATTCACGATTTAGGTTTACGCCTACTGCGTTGGTACGCAAGTGACCGCGAATACCACCGTCTGGGTTCATGTTTGGTACGACGTAAAGCACCGCTTTTTCAAGCAATGCACGCGCAACCGTGTCGTTTTCATCTAACAGACGTTGGATCATACCTTCCATGAACCATTCCGCCATGGTCTCACCTGGGTGCTGACGTGCAATCATCCAGATTTTCTTTTTGCCTTCTTCTGGCTCACCGAAAGTAAGCAAGCTCATGTCGTTGCCGTCTAATGTGTGGCCTAGTGTTTCAAGTTGGCAGTGGTGCGCGCTTTGTGCCATGTGTAACAAGTCTAAATGACGATCGTACGTGTATGGCGCAAAGTACGCGAAGTAAATTGAGCTGCGCTCAGGGATTACAGTGAAAGTCAGCGTGTCGCCATCGAACTCTGCCGGTACTCGGAACCATTCTTCACGATCGTAAGACGCAACCACATCGTAACCTTGCCATCCTTCTGGATAAGCCGATTTAGCCAAATCAAGCAATTTGATGGTGTGCGATTGCTCAGCTTCTGTCTCAAGACGGAAGTGGAACCACTGGTAGAATTCCGACATATTGTCGTTAGGAATTTTGAGTTGGATGTCGTTTTTGTCGTCCGCTTTCACTACGTGAATGCTGCCGCTATCGAAGTTGCTGAATACTTTCATTTTATGACTCACCTTTTAAATCTGAGCTTGAAAGACAGAGGCTAACACAAGGCTTCATCGCGCCCCAATGACTTTCACTGCAAACTGTCTCGTTTGTGGCTAAAGTCTTCAGTTTAGTCAAGCTTATCCGCTTTGCCTGCTGGTCCTGCAAGTTTTGCTAGCCACTTATCCCAGATAAACGGCGTTTTCTCGTTATCTTCTGCTTCCTCTTTTCGACGTACCGCGTTGCGCACTATCATAGCCCCGGTCCAGCGAAGCGGTTCTGGTGGGAAATGCCCCAACGGCCCTTTGGCTAAACCGCTTTTCGTCCATTCATTATCGATTCCCAATGCCAACGAAGATAAGATTTTTCCGCCCATTCGAGTCTGCGCTACACCATTGCCTGAATAACCAAATCCGTAAAAGATATTGCTCTGTTTATCTAGCTCGCCGAAAAAAGGGAAACCAGTAGCAGAACGATCAGAGCCCCCCGTCCATGAATAAGCAAACTCCTCTCCTCTCAAATGAGGAAACAACTTATCGAACGACTTGCGCAGTAGACCTTGGTAGCGTGTTGGCTTGTTAAACATTGCGTCAACTTGGTTATTGAAAGAAAACTGATTGCCGCCTTTCCCCAACATCAAACGGCCATCTGGCGTATCTCGGTAATAGTGGACGAAGATACGTGAATCCAACACGCTAAAACCTGCCTGCCAACCAGATAGAGGTAGTGAATCACCAAGCGGCTTGGTGATCACCATGTCGGAAGAAACCACCACGATACTGTTTTTGAACTGTTTAAACTGCTCCACCATCCATGCATTTAATGCCAATACCACCTGCTGCGCTTGAATGTTTCCTTTAGGTGTACAGACAATGGCAGGTTTTCCATAATCTAGACGCGTCATCGGCGTATTCTCATAGATTTCAACACCCAACTCCATTGCGACGCGTCTTAATCCTCTCGCCAATAAAGCAGGTTGAACGCTGGCTGCATCTGGAGAGTGAAAGCCTTCTATATTGCGCGGCGATCCCGCATTGGCACGCAGTTCCTCCACCGAGCAACGACGCCAACTGTTCACTTCTAATCGCTTTAACTCGTCCACAACTGGCTGCATTCCCCCAGTTTGAGCCTGATTGGTTGCAGTGTAATAAACCCCTTTCAACGATAATTGCGCATCGATGTTGTGCTACTGACAAAAGTCGTCAATCTCTAGCACTGCTTGTTCCGACTCTTTTACCAACCAAGCAGCATGTTCTTCACCGAATAACCGTTTCAATGTCGGAAACTTTGTCGACCAAGTCAGCATACAACCGCCGTTTGCGCCCGATGCACCACTGCCACAAAGGCCTTTTTCAATCACGACTACCTTTTTTTCCGGAGATTGCTGCTTAATCATAATCGCGGTCCAAAGTCCGGTGTATCCGCCACCAACAATCGCAACGTCAGTATTAATGTTCTGCTGTAACGGTTGTGGCGTTTCTGGTTGCTCAGCTTCAATTGCCTGCTTGAACCAATATGAATGATGTGTCATCGGGTATCCTTTGTAGAAGTGACGCACACAACCGTGCTTTGTCACCACTTTACAAACCTACCGAATATTCAACGAGCTAGAAAAACTTACGCTGAGCATTAGAAAATATTTAGATCCTATCCCAAAAGGGGTTTATTCCAAACAATGAGGCCACAAGCAAAATGCGACATGGCCTCGTAGTTTTCTATTTCTTATCCCAACGAACAAGCAATCTACGATAATGGTTTAACCAGCTATGGGTTCGCTCCACTACCCAACTATGAGCCTTAAAATCATCCGATTGTTTTAAGCTAGCTGCCTCTTCTTCTCGTGATTGAACATGAGGGATGTAGTTCAAAGTAACCAGTTCATCATGTAACCTCTGTCGAGATACAGTGGCGCTTGTAAAGGTGGTCGATAGCTTTCTAATGCATCTAAAGTTTGAAGTACCCATTTGATATCGTGAACGTTGGCACCACGCTGACTACAGCAAGTGGCAATCCATTCGCATCCGTCAACAAACTGCGTTTTATGCCTTGTTTTTGGGTTCTTTGCTGTTTTTTTGAGCCAGATAAAGGCACTTTAGTTTGGCAGCCATCCATTGATATAGAGCGCCAATCAACACCAACGTAAATCATGCCATTTTGCCAAAATCGCTCAAAAACGCCTGCATCTCGCCACTCTTGAAAGCGACGATGTGCGAAGCTAGAGGTACAAATGCCCGTTGCGTTAAGCGCATTCCACTGACAACCAGTTCTAAAGACAAAAAGAATGCCGTTCATCGCATCACTATTATCGACTCGTTTTCGATGCGTACCGAAGGATGGTTAGTCTTATGAACGGGCAACAATGGCTCAATTTTTCCCAGAGCACATTAAAGATCAGGTATTATGTTGAACTCATTTACAGTATTTTCAATAGGTGTTGATTTAGCTCAGGCAACACCTATTGAGATAGGTTCTTAGCTCGAGGGCTGCGATATCACTTGGGAAGTCGACGATTGATTATTACATGGGGGTCGCTAAATAGAGTTTGTCTTTGTCTCGATCGACATACACCACATAAGGGACATTGCCAACACGAAATCCATAGGGCTCAACGGCAGCTTCTATCGGAATAACTCGTTCGATTTTACGGTTGAGTAAATCAACTCGCCAGATGCAGGCATAGGCTGATGAGTTATCAAAATAGATTTCATAACTATCGCCCCCCCAAGAAAGGTTATTGATCACCCAGTTTTCGTAGTGATCATTAATCAGAATGCTTTTATGGTAGGGGCTTTCAACGAGTAATTGGCCGTCATCGCTGCTTATTTGACTTTGTTGGTCGGCTGATACTAGCGGTACGGACGAATAGCGTCCTTTGTGCGGAGGTGGCACATAGGGAACCTGTACCAGAGAGGGGGATGCTGCAGTGAGATCTAGCTCAAAATAATCATCCTGTTTGTTTTTTATATACAGCAGTGATTCTTCGATACTATGGACATAGACCTGTTCAGGTGCTGTGAATACGGTCTTTTTGTTACCCGTTAGCAAATCAAGCGTCTTTATATCATTGCCAAGATTATAAATTAGCTCAATACGGTCCTTATATTGAGCGACAAGGAAGTTTTCCTCACTAGCCATTTCATTGATGTCGATGAGCGCTTTATGTCCCCACCAGTTGTATGGGTCGACGGTAAAATCTGTCGTTATTGTTTTTTCTAGCTCAGTAAGGTGTTCCGGTGAGTAATCATTGTCGCTTTTGCTCTGTACCATACCGGTATTGAGCTGTGCGACTTGCTGTTGCGTTGTTTCGTTGGTTTGATAAGCGCGTAATGAATAGTATTCGGTACGTTTGTTAACGGATTGGGGTTGCAGGGGGCCTTCTGTGTTAAAGACATAGGCAACCATCATAGAGCGTTCGTCGCCAAGGAAGAGAAGACGGGTCTTGCCATCGTTGGGTATAACACCGTCGAAGGGAATGCGAATTGCTTTATTTTCGGTGTCCGCCTTTAGTAAGGTTAGTGATGTCCCTTGTGTTAATGTTTTGGGGCCAATACATTCTATCGAGTCATGATTTGCGACTTTGCCTTGCCAAGATGCCGGCACGGAAAGGAAGTTTTTGTCAAAAGCACAACTTGAGCGAGTAAGCCGTGTATCAATCCGTGATTCGGTTTGCTTAAGTGAACATAGGCCAAGGTTGGTTTGTATTGCTTGGGCGATACGGGAATGTTTCTGTAACGTATCGGCCTTAACAAGGGAGGCTATGTCGTCACATGCTTTTTGATTATCGCTCCGTGATGCCGCGAGAGAATAGTCGCTAAGCAGCCATAGTGTTTCTACTGACGGTGAATGCGCCGAAAACAAAGCTGGGCAACTATCAGCATAAAGATAAGCTGCGTAGTAGGCTGCTGTGTAATCTTTTTTCTGATAATGCTTTAAAAATAGTGCTCGCGTTTTAGCAGTGGTTGTATCGTTGCATGCATTGTTTTCCGTATTGGCTTTAAGCGCAGTGGGAAGTGCAAAAAATCCAACCATGACAAGCGGTAAGATAATTTTTCTCATTAACTGGTGTAATTGTTGTTTATGGTATCAGCACTATAACAGAAAATAGTGGCAAGGCGGTGATGTTAAATCAGCGAAACAGAGCCAGCGAAAGAGTTGAGCAGTTTCATTCTGGTTTGTGGTCGGTATGAACAGTGCTAAGAATCAAAAGGATTGTCGCTCATAGCCAGCAAAAGGTGCTTTAGTTTGGCAGCCATTGATCTAGAACGCCAATCAACACCCTCGTAAATCAGACCATTTTGCCAAAATAGCTCAAAAACGCCTGCATCTCACCACTATTGAAAGCTACGATGCGCAGAGCTAGAGGTACAAATACCCGTTGTGTTAAGCGCATTCCATTGACAACTAGTTCTGAGAACAAAAAGAATGCCATTCATCGCATCACGATTATCGACTCGTTTTCAATGCGTACCGAGAGGATGGTTAGTCTTGTGAGCGGGCAACAATGGCTCTATTTTTTCCCAGAGCGCATCGAAGATTAGGTATTGTGTTGAACTCATTTACAGTGTTTTCAATAGGTGTTGATTTAACTCAGGCAACACCTATTGAGATAGGTTCTTACGAGATATTACATTTAAGACACACATTCATCAGGAATATATATTTAATAGTAAATTACCACCTTCTAAAGAAGGTGGCTTTGTGTGAGCCCCCTAAAAGGGGGCCTTTGTTTAGTCCAGCG